>JASFJM010000001.1:0-45687 GCA_050122055.1 Gammaproteobacteria bacterium
CCGTTGCGCCAGGGCAGCGTCGGCGAAGGCCTCGTAACCGTCGCTGATCAGATCCTGGAGCAGCGGGTGTTCCGGATAGGACGTCTGGATGAGCACTTCGCCGGGGCGGTCGGCGCGCCCGGCGCGTCCGGCCACCTGCAGGATGGTCTGGGCCAGACGCTCGTCGCTGCGGAAATCGGTGCCGAACAGCCCCTGATCGGCGTTGAGTACGCCCACCAGGGTCACGCCTGGAAAATCGTGACCCTTGGTCAGCATCTGGGTGCCGACCAGGATCCGGGTACGGCCGGCACGCATGTCGGCGAGGATGGCATCCAGGCTGCCCCGGCTGCGGGTGGCGTCGCGGTCGATGCGCGCTACCCGGGACCCTGGGAAATAACGTTTCAATGTCTCCTCGATCCGTTCGGTGCCCTGGCCCAGCGGCTTGAGTTCGCTGTGGCAATCCGGGCAAAGCTCCGGCCGGGCGGATTCGCGGCCGCAATGATGGCAGCACAATCGGGAGGTACGCTGATGCAGGGTCATGCGTGCGTCGCAACGGGGGCATTCGGCAAACCAGCCGCAATCGGTACAGAACAGGACCGGTGCATAGCCGCGTCGATTGAGGAACAGCATCACCTGTCCGTCTGCCTTCAGATGGCGTTCCATGGCGGCGAGCAGCGGCGGGCTGAGACCGTCCCTGGCCGGCATCCGTCTCAGATCGATGACCTTGAGTTCCGGATGGCGGGCGGCCCCGGGGCGCTCCGGCAGCAGCAGGCTCAGATAGCGGTCGCTGCGGCCGTTCTGCACGGTCTCGAGGGAGGGAGTCGCGGAACCGAGGACCACCGGGACGCCGCTCATCTGTGCCCTGACCACGGCCAGATCCCTGGCGGAATAGCGGAACCCGTCCTGCTGCTTGAGCGACGGATCGTGTTCCTCGTCGACGATGATCAGTCCACAATCCCGGAGCGGGGCGAAAACGGCGGACCGAGTGCCGATGATCACGGGTGCGACGCCGAGCCGGGCGTCCCGCCAGGCGGTCAGGCGCTCGGCGTCGCCCATCCCGGAGTGGAGTACCGCGAGCGGGAAATCGAAGCGTTCGCTGAACCGCTCCACGAGCTGGGGGGTCAATCCGATCTCCGGGACCAGTACCAGGGCCTGGCGTCCGGCCCGGACCACCGATTCGATCACCGACAGATAGACCTCGGTCTTGCCGCTGCCCGTGGCCCCGTGCAGCAGGATGCCCCGATAGCCGTCCAGGGTCTCGACGATGGCGTCCACGGCGGTCCGCTGGTCATCAGTCAGCGTCGGTCCCGCTCCGACCCGGGCCCCGGCCCGCGCCTCACCGCTGACCGTCTGCGTGCAGGTCTCGGCGAGACCCCGCTCGGCCAGCCGCCGGAACGCGTCGCGCCAGCCCGACGCCAGAGCCTCAAGCCTGGGGTCGCCCGCGCTCGCCGGCCCTTGTTTGAGGACCGCCAGCAATTCCGCCTGGCGGGGGGCGCGTCGCGCGAGTTCGCCCGGGTCGAGCGCCAGCCCGGCGGCGGTGGCCCGGTAAGCGGTCTCTGTGGCGTCCGGGGATCTGCCCCGGCGCAGCAAGCCCGGCAGGGCGGCGGCGCAGACTTCACCGATCGGGTGGCCGTAGTAATCGGCGGACCAGGCCAGCAGCCTAAGCAGCGTATCGTCGATCACCGGGGTCGCATCCAGCACCCGGTCCGCGCGCCGGAGCCGGGCTGCCGACAGGTCACTGTCCGCGGCGGTTTCCATAATCAGACCGATCTTGCCGGCGCGGCCGAACGGCACCCGGATACGAGCGCCTGCCACAGGCGCCGGCCCGTCGTCGGGCGGCAGGTAATCGAAGACTTTCCGGAGGGGAGCGTTGACGGCTACCCGGACTACCTTCACGGGCTTCAAATCAAGACCCCGTTTGTCCACAGAACCTGTGGATAAGTCTGTGAATTGCCTGTAGCAGGATCGATTATGTCCGTGCATCCCCGGCGCGGCATTCGGTTTGACCAAAAAATATGCATGAAAACTAAAAACTTAATAATTACAGCGTGTTAAGAGCCACTATGGAGAAACGCAGTAAAGTAATATCGATGTCACACTAGCGGACACAGGGTCTTTGTGTATAACTGTTTCGCCGACGCGGCGCCTGTGGCTGTCAACCCGGGGCTTCCCCGGCCGTTGTAACCTTTGCAGAGAGGAGATTCAACGGCCCTGATGGCGTCCTTCGGAAGCCTTGAAGCCGGTGACGATGGCGGATTCTCACGGGAGCCCGACCCGCCTGTGGATCAGGACGAGCTGGATGGGAGAAACCGCTGGATAACACCGCCGCACTGGATGGATTTCTTCGCAGCGTCGAGGGCAAGGCATACGTCATGGCGAATTCGATGATCGCTGATGCGGACGAGGCTCTGGATGTGGTGCAGGATGCCATGATCCGGTTCGCCGGCCGGTATGCCAGGCGGCCGGAGTCGGAGTGGCGGCCCCTGTTCTTCCGCATCGTGATCAACCGGGCCCGGGACTGGCAAAGACGGCAGACCGTCCGCAATCGGGTCATGTTCTGGCGCCGGAACGACGACATGCCGGATCCGGTGGAGACCGCGCCGGCGGGCCGGGGCGCTGAACCCGATCGCGAGTTGATGGACGACGAAGCGATGGCCACGCTGCAGGCGGCGATACGGGAACTGCCGGCCCGGCAGCAGCAGACTTTCGTCCTGCGCTGCTTCGAGGGCCTGAGCGTGGAGGAGACGGCGGCGGCCATGGGCTGTTCGGGCGGTAGCGTAAAGACACATTATTTCAGAGCGCTCGCCGCGCTCCGGAAGCAGCTGGGGGAGCATTGGGATGGCTGAGAAAGACGATCGCAGCCTGGAAGAGGGGGCCGAACGGCTCTACCGGCAGCAACTGGACGCCCTGGAGCCGGATGTGCGCAGGCGTCTGGCCGATGCTCGCCGGCAGGCCCTGGCCGCGGCGCAGACAGGTTCGAAGCCGCGGTTGCCTCTGCCGGTCCTGATCCCCGCGGGTGCGGCGGCCGCGGTGGTGGCCGGTCTGGTGATCGTGCTCGGTCGGCAGCCGGGGCCGGAGGGCGGTTACGACCCGCTGGTGGCGGCTGACCCGCCGGTGGAGGACATGGAGATCTTGCTCGGCAACGAAGACCTGGAGCTGCTGGATGATCTGGACTTTTATCTCTGGCTGGATGACGAGCCGGAGATAGGTTGAGACCGTGGCAGCAGGCTGGCGGACGAGATTGAGTTGTCTGGCCCTGGGGCTCGTGGCCATGGTCACGGTGCCGGCGGCCGAGGGACCGCCGCCGGATGAAGAATTGCTCGAGTTCCTGGGGCTCTGGGAGCCCCGGGACGAGGACTGGCTCGGTGCGGCCCTGGCGGAGACCGGGACCGACAGCGGGGACGATGAGGCCGTCCCCGAAACGACGGAGATCGACCAAGATGAAGACTAGACCGTGGTTGATGGCGCTGCTGGCGGCGGCAAGTCTGATGACATGCCCGGCCTGGGCCCAGCCCTGGGAGGAGTTGAACCCGGTCCAGCAGGAAGTGCTGCAGGGCTTGCGTGATCGATGGGACACCCTGCCGATCGAGCGCCAGCAGCGCCTGGCCGCAGGTGCCGAGCGCTGGTCGAGCATGGACGATGCCCAGAAAGAGCAGGCCCGCGAGCGATTCCGCCGCTGGCGCAACCTGGATCCGGAACAGCGGCAGCGGATCCGGGACCGCTACCGGGATTTCAAATCCATGCCGCCGGCCGAGCAGGACCGCATTCGAGAGAACTTCCGCCGTTTCCGGGAAATGTCTCCGGAGCAGCGCCAGCGGCTGAGGGACCGTTGGCAGGATCTGACGCCGGAGCAGCGTGACCGGGTCCGTGAACGTTTGCGCGACATGACGCCGGCACAGCGCCAGCGCGTGATCGAACGGATGAGGAACAGGCCGGCCGGGGGCGGTTGAGCCGCCCGCCGGGCCGATGAGCGTGGCGACCGGGAGAAGGGCGGCCTGCGCCAGCCCGAGGGCGCCGGCACCAGAGAAATCCGGGTCGGCGCCGGATTCCAAAATTCACGACATTGGCCTGGAGGCGCCGTTCTTCAGAGGGCCTTGAGCACTGCGTCGAGACTGTCCTTGGCATCGCCGAACAGCATCCGCGTGTTTTCCTTGAAGAACAGGGGATTGCCGACGCCGGCGTAGCCGGTGGCCATGCTGCGTTTCAGCACGATAGTCGTGCCACCCTTCCAGACTTCGAGCACCGGCATGCCCGCGATCGGACTGTCGGGCTTCTCCTGTGCGTCCGGGTTGACGATGTCGTTGGCGCCGATGACCACGGAGACGTCCACGTCCGGGAAATCCTCATTGACCTCGTCCATCTCGAACACGATGTCGTAGGGCACCCTGGCCTCGGCCAGCAGCACGTTCATGTGACCTGGCATGCGGCCCGCGACCGGGTGGATGCCGAAACGGACGTTGACGCCTTTCTCGCGCAGCACTTTCGTGATTTCGTAGACGGTGTGCTGGGCCTGTGCGACCGCCATACCGTAGCCGGGAACGACCATGACTTCCTTCGCGTTGGCGAGCAGTTCCGCCGTCTCCTCCGGCTGGATCGGCACGACCTCGCCTTCGACCTCGCCGCCGCTGGCCGTCGTGCCGCCGCCGGTGCCGAAACCGCCGGCGATCACCGCGAGGAACCTGCGGTTCATCGCCCGGCACATGATGTAGCTCAGGATGGCGCCGCTCGAGCCAACCAGGGCGCCGGTGACGATCAGCAGGTCATTACTGAGCATGAAGCCGGTCGCTGACGCGGCCCAGCCCGAATAGCTGTTGAGCATCGAGACCACCACCGGCATATCGGCGCCGCCGATGGCCATGACCATGTGGATCCCGAAGGCCAGGGCGACCAGCGTCATCAGAAGAAGCGGCCAGGTGCCGCCGCCCGCTGCCGACTGCTCGACGAATTCGATGCCGAACCAGATCGACGCGAGCAGCAGGCCGAGGTTGAGCCAGTGCCTCGCCGGCAGGATCATCGGCTTGCCGCCGATCCGGCCGGACAGCTTGCCGAAGGCGATAACCGAGCCGGAGAACGTCACCGCGCCGATCAGCACGCCCAGGTAGGTCTCGATGTCGTGGATGGTCGCCTCGGCGCCAGTCAACACGGTCGAGTGATCCATGAAGTTCGCGAAGCCGACCAGCACGGCGGCCAGGCCGACCAGGCTGTGCAGGATCGCGACGAGCTCGGGCATCTGCGTCATCTGTACGCGTCGCGCCAGCACCAGTCCGATGCTGCCGCCGATCAGCAGCGCGATGAATAGCAGGGTGTAATGCTGCGTGACCACGCCGAGGATGGTCGCCAGCAGCGCGATGGCCATGCCTGTGATGCCGTACCAGTTGCCGCGGCGAGCGGTCTCCTGGTTCGATAACCCGCCGAGCGCGAGGATGAAGAGGATGGTCGCGGCGATGTAGGAAGCGGTAACGAGTCCAGCGCTGTTCATGTCGACCTCACTTCCGGAACATTTCGAGCATGCGCCGAGTGACGGCGAAGCCGCCGGCGATATTGATGCTCGTAATCAGGACGGTGAAACCCGCGATCCACATGATCAGGCTGCTCCCGGAGCTGATCTGCAGCAGGGCACCGATCACGATGATGCTGGAGATCGCGTTGGTCACGCTCATCAGCGGTGTGTGCAGCGCCGGCGTCACGTTCCAGATGACCATGTAGCCGACGAAGCAGGCGAGCACGAAGACCGTGAAGTGCGCCATGAAGGACGGCGGCGCGACTGCGCCGACGCCGAACAGCGCCAGCCCGCCGAGGGCCATCGCGATGAGCGGACCGGCCATGGATTTCTTCTCTTCTTCCGGCTCGGCGACGGGCGCGGGCGCCGGCGGCGCCTTGGGCGCGGCCGACAGCTTCGGCGCCGGCGGCGGCCAGGTCGTCTCGCCGCCGATGCAGATCGTCGCGCCGCGGACCGCCTCGTCCTCCATGTCGACGACGAGCTTGCCGTCCTTCTCGGGGGTCATGTCCGTCAGGAGGTGACGCAGATTCGTGCCGTACAGCTGGCTCGATTGGGCGGCGAGGCGACTGGGCAGGTCGGTGTAGCCGATCAGCGTCACGCCATGTTTGACGGCGACCTGGCCGGGTTCCGTCAGCTCGCAGTTGCCGCCCTGTTCGGCGGCCAGGTCCACGACCACGCTCCCGTCCTTCATCGACTCCACCATCTCTGCCGTGATCAGGCGCGGTGCGGGTTTGCCGGGGATCAGCGCGGTGGTGATGATGATATCGACGTCCTTCGCCTGTTCAGCGAACAAGGCCATCTCGGCTTCGATGAACTCCTTGCTCATGACCTTGGCATAGCCGCCTTCGCCTGAGCCGTCCTCGTCCTTGAAGTCGAGCATCAGGAACTCGCCGTCCATGCTCTCGACCTGCTCCTTCACTTCCGGACGCGTGTCGAATGCGCGGACGATGGCGCCCATGCTCCTGGCTGCACCGATGGCGGCGAGTCCCGCGACACCGGCGCCGATGACCAGGACCTTGGCCGGGGGGACTTTGCCTGCGGCGGTGATCTGTCCGGTGAAGAAGCGGCCGAAGTGCTGGGCAGCCTCGACCACGGCGCGGTAGCCGGCGATATTGGCCATCGAACTCAGCGCGTCCATCTTCTGGGCGCGCGAAATCCGCGGCACGCTGTCCATCGCCAGCGCGGTGACGCCGCGCTCGGTCAGTGTCTCGAGAAGATCGGGATTTTGCGCCGGCCAGATGAAGCTGATCAGCGTCTGCCCGGAGCGGAGCATGCCGAGTTCTTCGCCCTCCGGCGCCCGGACCTTCAGCACGATATCGCACTGGTCGTAGACGTCCCTCGTGGCGACGACGATCTCGCAGCCCGCAGCCTGATAAGCGTCATCCGAGAAGCTGGCCTCGGCACCCGCGCCGCTCTGTACGACTACGCCGTAGCCGAGTTTCATGAGCTGGGACGCGACTTCCGGCGTCGTCGCAACCCGCCGTTCGCCCGGATGCGACTCCCGGACGATACCGATCGTTAACCCCATGGGATTCCTCCTGCGGGCTTGTTCTTTCGTGTTTGGGCCGGACACAGTTTAGCCCCCTGAGCCGCCGTTACCACCTCGGCATGCATCGTCGTTTGATTTTCTGCTCCGGTTCTGGAATAAAAGCCCTGGCGAATCGCGCCGGGCCCACTCCCGATGCCAGCATGGAAACCAGCCTGTCCCAACAGATCCTCAGGACCGACGTGGCCGGCATGCCGCTGGAATGGGTGGATTACCGGGAGGCGGTGCGTCTCTATCACACCGAGCAGGTGGCCTACGAGTGCGGCTCGCCCCTGATGCAGGTCCATGGCGGCATCAATGCCGCCAGCGGCCGCCGCTCCATATTGAAGCTCAGCTCGATCATCGCGACCCACGGCACGCCACAGATCGGCATGTTGCGCCGGAATGACTACGCTCCGCCGCTCAACAACTTCGCCCTGTTCAAACGCGACGCATTCCTGTGTCTGTACTGTGGCGATACCTTCCCCGGTGGCCAGCTGTCCCGTGACCACGTCACGCCGATTTCCCAGGGCGGCAAGGACGTGTGGACCAACGTCGTCACCGCATGCCGGCGCTGCAATCATTACAAGGCCGGCCGCACGCCTGAGCAGGCTGCGCTACAGCTGCTGGCGGTGCCGTTCACGCCGACGTACGCGGAGTACATTTACCTCAAGGGACGCCGGGTGCTATCGGATCAGATGGAGTACCTGCTGGCCCATTTCCCGCGCAGCAGCCCGCTGCACCAGCGCCTGTCCCGATTGTCGGCGGCCGGTGCCGCGCCCCGCTGGAACGCCTAGGCGCCTCAAAGAAAAGAAGCCCCGCCATGTCGGCGGGGCTTCCGGATATGCAGCCCGCGGGCTGCACCTCCCCCCTCTGGTTCTTTCAGCCCCGGTGGCCGGCGTCTAGCGCGGGTCCAGGGTCGAGCTGGTCTGTGCGGCCGCTTCCACCGTGTCCGCCGCCGATACTCGTTCCACCGCAACCAGGAGCAGCCACAGGACCACCAGCAGCGCGGCAAAAAAGGGCGAAAAAGTCTTTGTCATCTCTACGGTTCCCGAACCGATGCGGCGCGCCAAGATGAGGGTGCAGATTCCGTGCCGGATCCCATAACTGACTAGAATCAATGAGATTAATGCGAAATACCCGAAGCTGGTCAGGCGCGGGTTGTAAACTTCTCCGACATAGTTCCGTGGTTCCGTCTCAGCTTATGTCAAGGCGTGACCGAACAAGGCCCTGACGGGAGCGGAGCCGGTTAGACGGAGGTAAGGACTTGATCCATCTTGTCGATGCCAGCGTATTCGTGTTCCGCGCCTGGTTCTCCATCCCCGACCGGATGATCGACGCCGAAGGCCGTCCGGTCAATGCGGTTTACGGTTACACCGGATTCCTGTGCGATCTGCTCGAGCGGGTCCGCCCGTCCCATCTGGCGGTCGCCTTCGACGAGAGTCTGACCACCTCATTTCGCAACGAGATCTATCCCCGGTACAAGGCGAACCGGGAACTGCCGCCGGCAGAACTGGAGCAACAGTTCGGGTTCTGCCGGGACATCACCGGCGCCATGGGTATCCGTCACTTCGCCCATGAGCGGTTCGAGGCGGATGACATCATCGGCACCCTGGTGTGGCGGTGCCGGGCTGAAGCGATGCCCAGCACTATCGTCAGCCGGGACAAGGACCTGGCGCAGCTGCTGCGCGCGGGCGACGTGTTCCTGAATCCGGTCGACGATGTTTCCTACCAATACCGGGACATCGCTGGAAAGTTCGGGGCGCTGCCCGAGCGGATGGCTGATTATCAGGCCCTGGTCGGCGACAAGGTCGACAACATTGCCGGTGTACCCGGCGTCGGCGCCAAGACTGCCGCCGCTCTCATGGCACAGTACGAGTCGCTGGAGGACCTGTTCGACAATCTGGACGAAGTTGAGACACTGCCGATCCGCGGCGCCAGAAGCGTGGCCCGGCGGCTGCGCGAACACCGGGACGCGGCATTCCTCGCCCGGGAATTGACGCGCATCGTCACCGATATGCCGATAACGGTCTCGGCTCAGGATCTGCTTCTCCAACGTCCGGACGAGGAAGCGGTGATCGACCTGTACGATCGTCTGGGCTTCGGACCGCGACTGCGGCAGCAGCTCGCGCGCCTGGTGGCCGGTCCGTGAGCGCCGCCATCCGGGAGGCGCTGGCGGAGATCGGCGGGCAGCTGGGCCGGGACCTGAGCGCCGCGTCAGCCCGACCGGTGGGCGGAGGCTGTATCAATGCTGCCTGGCGTCTTAGCTGCGGTCAGGGCGACGTGTTCCTCAAGACCAACGAGCCGGGCAGCTTGCCCATGTTCGAGGCGGAGGCCGAGGGCCTGGGCGAGCTTGAGAAGGCGGGAGGCATCCGCGTCCCCGAAGTGCTCGGCTGCGGAGTCAGCGGTCAAATCGCCTGGCTGGCGCTGGAATACGTGGAGACCGGCCGCCCCGGGGACGAGACGGAGCGGCAGCTGGGTGCAGGTCTGGCCCGGCAGCACACCTGCCTCGCCCGTCATTTCGGCTGGCACCGGGACAACACCATCGGCAGCACACCCCAGCCGAACCCGGCATCCGACAGCTGGCCCGCATTCTTCTCCCGATATCGTCTCGGCTTCCAGCTGGATCTGGCCCGGGACCAGGGTTGGCCGGCCCGGATGATCGATGCCGGTCGCCGGCTGCAGCAGACCGTGGGCGCATTGTTTGCTGACGGCGAGCCTGAGCCGGCCCTGCTGCACGGCGACCTGTGGGGGGGCAACTGGGCTGCCGACAAGGATGGGGCGCCGTTCATTTTCGACCCCGCGGTCTATTACGGGCACCGGGAGGCCGACTTGGCTATGACCCGGCTATTCGGCGGATTCGGGCCGGATTTTTATGCGGCCTACGAAGAGCGCTGGCCGACGGATCCCGGCGCCCCGGTGCGGACCGAGTTGTACAATCTTTATCACGTCCTCAACCATCTGAACCTGTTCGGCGCGGGATATCTCCGCCGCGCAGAACAGATGATCGGGTCCCTGCTTGCGGAAGTCGGCCCCTGAATCAGATCGGCTCGCACAGGATGCAGATCGATGTGCCCTCGGGCGCCCGCAGGGTCAGGCAGGGTCCTTCGGACACGGCGTCCTCGCCGGACGCCGGCGCCAGATCCCGTTCGCTCAACAGCTCCCCGGTCCTCGCCAGATCTGCACTGGCGAAAACGAGCACCGGCGGCTCGCGCCGGGATGATTCGTAGACGCAGAGGTCGATGCCGTCACTGGTCAGCGCGGCGCTGGCTCCCGGGCCTTCGCTGACGTCTGTGGCGACGAAGCCCATGGACTCCCAGAACGCGACGGCTTCATCCAGGCGTCTGACCGGATAGCGGTATTCGCGGAAGAAACCGGCCGCCGGGGGCGGCGGAGGCGTCGAGGGCGGTGAGAAGGTCCGGGCCTCGAGCAGAGTGATCATCTGGCCGTCAGGGTCGAGGAATCCCAGTTCGTTGAACTGATCCTCCCCCGTCTTGATGAATTCCGGAGGGATGTCGCGGGCCTCGAGCTGGCGGGCAAATTCCGCCAGCCGCGGCCGCACCCAGACCAGGGCCGGGGAGGCGAATTCGTAGGCGTGCAGGCCGACTGCGACAGTCCCGTCCGAGACCACGCCATATCCGTGCTTCCAGATGTCGCCGGCGACCGCCTGGGTCAGGCCGAGACGCTCGTAGAAGCCGAGCGACTCCAGCAGTTCCGGAGAGTAGATGCTGATCTCGAGGAATCTTCCCAGCGGCATGACTCAGGCGCCGCTGGCGGCGGCCCGTTCGCCGCTCTTGCGGCGCTCGGCTTCCAGCGCCTCACGGTCCCAGGCCGGCGAAGCCTCCGGCCAGCCCTGGAGATGGCGCAGCACCAGCTGGGCCAGAAAACTGATGTGATCCCTGCGCGCGTTGAGCGCAGGGATATAACTCAGCTGCTTACCGCCGGATTCGACAAACAGCTCCTGGTTCTGCATGGCGATCTCCTCGAGCGTCTCCAGGCAATCCGCCGAGAAGCCGGGACAGATGACATCCACACGTCTGACCCCGGCTTTGCCCATGGCCTCGAGGGTCTCGTCTGTGTAGGGGCGCAACCATTCCTCGCGGCCGACCCGGGACTGGAAGCTCAGCGTCCATTCGTCATCCTTCAGGAACAGGGCCTCGGCCACAAGCCGCCCGGTCTTCTGGCATTGACAGTGATAGGGGTCGCCGGCCAGCAGATATCGCCGCGGGACGCCGTGGAAACTCATCAGCAGGTGCTCGCCCCGGCCATGGCTGGCCCAGTGTTCGCGGACGCTGGCCGCCAGGGCGGCGATGTAGCCCGGTTCGTCATGGAAGGCGCCGATGAAGCGAAGCTCCGGGATCCAGCGCCATTTCATCAGAGCGGCACTGAGGGCATCGAAGACGGTGGCGGTCGTGGTCGCCGAATACTGCGGGTACATGGGCAGCACCACCAGCCGACGGACGTTCCTGGCCCGCAGCTCCTCGAGCGCGGAGGCGATCGAGGGTTTGCCGTAGCGCATACCCAGGGCCACGTGCACCGGGGCCGGCAGCGCGGAATCCAGTTCCTTCTGCAGCGCCTTGCGTTGCTTGAGGGACCAGCTCATCAGGGGCGAGCCCTCATCGGTCCAGACCTTGGCATAGGCCTCGGCGGAACGGCGCGGTCGCACACGCAGGATGACGCCGTGGAGGATCAGCCACCAAAGCGGCCGCGGCAGTTCGATGACTCTCGGGTCCCAGAGGAACTCCGCCAGATAGCGGCGTACCGCCTTCGGCGACGGATCGTCCGGCGTGCCGAGATTGACCATGAGGATGCCGAGGCTGTCCTCGCTTCCGTGCTGATAATCGGCCTCGCCGATAAACCTGGGCATGCCGTCCTCTCTTGCCTGAAAGCCTGTGGGAATTAGATCATACTTGGCAGGGTGCGGATCAAGGTTGCCGCCGGCGGCCGCGCTCCCGCAGTCGACGGAGATTCTATATGGAAGTGGCACCCGGTTCCGGGGATCGCGAGCGGATCGATACCATGCGCCGGCGGCGCCTGTTCCGGGACCTGCTGGCGTTCCAGGCCAAGCTGCTGATCGATGCCCTCAAGGACTTGTTGTTGAGCCCGCTGGCCGTCGGCGCCGCGATCATGGATTTCGTCAACCCGAATCCGAGGCCCGGCATGCACTTTTATCAGGTGCTGGACTTCGGCCGTCGGCTCGAGGCGAGGATAGACCTGTTCGGGGTCCGGGGCCGGCACCGGGGCGACCGACCCGACTGGACCGTGGACGAAGTGCTGGAGCAGGTCGAGTCGCGATTTACCAAGGGTCAGGGTACGAGTACGAAGACATCGGGGGGAGGCAATGAAGACCGCTAGATACCTGATTCTGCTGGCATTGTTTCTGGCGGGCCGGGCCGAAGCATTCCGCGTCGACATCAACGTCAACCTGGAGGGCCTGGAGGTGGAGATCCTCCGCGTAGACATCGACGAGGCGGTGGTCCTGCGGGTGAGGAATTACGAGGATGGTGAGATACGCTGTGATTTCGAATTCCGCAACGGACCCGAGGTCGCGCGTGAGCGCAGGGTCTCGGTGGAGGCCGGAAAGGACCGGGTCGTCCGCTGGACACCCAGCCGGCAGGTCGTGCGGGTACGGGTCGGCGGCAGCTGCTGGCGCAGCGACGAGGCGAACGCGGCAGCGTGAAGAACTACCTGGGATTCTTCCTGGAGAGCCTCTACCGCGCGACCGGCGGCGAGACCCAGCAGCAGGATTTCCTTACCCGATTCTATGAGTTGTTCACCGAATCGTCTCCGGATGTGGCGGCCCGCTTTCAAGGGGTGGATATGGACCGGCAGAAGCGGATGCTGGGCCGGTCGCTACAGGAGATGACAGACTTCTCCACCAGCCGCGCCGCCAGCGAGCACCTGCGCCGGACCGCCATGCGGCACAGCCGCTGGGACCGGGACATCCGCCCCGATCTCTACGACCTGTGGCTGGAGAGCCTGATCGCCACCGCGCAGGAGTTCGACCTGGAATTTACCGAAGAGATCGAACTGGCCTGGCGGGTGGTCCTGGCGCCAGGCATCGCCTACATGAAATTCAAGTACGACCATCGCTGACGGTGGCGTTCCTCAGGCGACGTCCCGTCCGCTGATCAGATCCTCCAGGCTCGGTGGCTTGTGTCCGGGGCCCATGCGCCCGGTCTTCAGCCGGTCCATGTAATCCCGGTAAGCGCGCATGGCCTGCCTGCCGAAGATCCACATGATCGGGATATTGGCGAACAGCATCACGCCGGTACCGATGCCGGTCAGATTGTCCAGCTGGGCATCGGTGGTGATCAGGCCTGCGGTGGCCACGACGATCAGGCCGCAATAGACCAGCTTGTAGGGCATCACCGAGCGTTCCCCGGCCAGATAGATCATCCCCTGCTCGCCGTAATAGCTCCAGGAAATCATGGTGGACAAGGCGAACAGCCAGGCTGCCAGCGTGACCAGCCATTTTCCGAGGCCGTCCTGGACGGTGTCGAAGGCGCGGGCGGTGAGTGAAGCGCCGGGATAGTCGATGAACAGACGGGCATTCAGCAGACGCGGCTCGATCGGGCTGTCGAGTACCCCCCAATCGATCACGGGGCGGCTGTTCGGCGCGGCGGAGATGGTGCCGAAGATCTTGTGCAGCTGGTTGCCAGCCTGTTCGTTGTCGTGGGCCCTGACGATCATGAACACGGTTTCGCCGTCATGCCATTCCGAATCCGGGCTTAACGGCGCCGGTACCGATTCCAGCGTCCACTGGCCCGACTCGCTGCGCTGGATCTCGGGCGGGATGCCGAACTCGCTGTCACCGCTGCGGTTCCAGACTCCGGTGGAGAGGATGACCAGGGCGGTGAAGGTGCAGACGATCAGGGTATCGATAAACGGCTCCATGGCCGCGACCACGGCCTCCCGGACCGGCTCCCGGGTCTTGGCCGCGGAGTGGGCGATGGGGGAGGAGCCCTGTCCGGCCTCGTTGGAGAACAGGGCCCGCTTCATCCCGAACAGGAATGCGTAGCCCATGGTGCCGCCGAGGAAGGCGCCACCGGCTTCGGTGGCGCTGAAAGCGGAGACGACGATCAGCCTGAGCACCTCCGGCAGGGATCCGGCGTTCACTACCAGCACATAGGTTCCCGCCATCAGATACACGGCCACCATGATCGGAACCAGGCGCCCGGCGACGGCCCCGATGCGTTTGATGCCGCCGATAATGACCATCCCGACCAGCACCGCCAGCACGATGCCGGTCGCCACGCCCGGGACGCCGAAATAGCTGTGGGTGATCTCGGCCACATTCCAGGCCTGGAACATATTGCCGCCGGTGACGGTGGAAACCAGCAGCGTGATACAGAAGATGCCGCCGATCAGCTTGCCCACGCCCGCCAGCTTCGGGTCGAGGCGAGCCAGACCCTTGCTTGCCACCCACATGGGCCCGCCGTGAGGATTGTCCGGATCTTCCGTGTTCCGGTAGAGCATCGACAGGGTGACTTCAGTCAGCTTCAGCGCCATGCCGAAGAAGCCCACTATCCACATCCAGAACACTGCGCCGGGGCCACCCAGGGCGATCGCCAGGGCGACGCCGCCGATGTTGCCCAGGCCCACCGTCGCGGAGAGCGCCGCCGAGAGGGCCTGAAAGTGATTGATGGCGCCCGGATCCGCCGGATCGTCATAGCGGCCCCGGAGCACGTGGCTGCCGTGGCTGAGCGCCCGGAATTGGGAGAACCCGCTCCATATCGTGAACACGACACCGGTCCCCAGCACGGTGATCAGGACGGCGTTGTGCCAGAGCACGCCATTGATCGCGGACATGATGCTGTTGAGACTTTCCATGGGACTCCGTGTAGTCCGGGTTTTCTCGGGCGGGAGCGGCAACCGTCGCGGCGGCCATGATGGAGCCTGCTGCGGACCTTGGCAAGGTAGTGTGCGGCCACAGTAGAATCCCGCTTCTGCATCGAGGCCCGGGATTCATGCGCAGCAATCGCAATCAGCAAACGGCCCTGGGCCACGGCATCCGTCTGCTGGTGCTGGCGGGCCCCCTGATCGCCAACAATCTGGCGATCGCCGGCATGGGCTTTGCCGACACGGTGATGGCCGGGCGGCTCGGAACCCGGGATCTGGCTGCGGTGGCCGTGGGCGGCAGCGTGTGGATGGTGGTGTTCCTGTTCGGTCTCGGTGTGCTGATGGCCATGAGTCCGACAGCGGCCCACGCTTTCGGCGCCGGTCGCGATACCGAGGTCGGCATCTACACCCGGCAATGCCTGTGGCTCAGCCAGCTTCTGGCGGTAGTCCTGATGCTGGTGTTGTTCCGGGCCGACGCGGTGCTGTCAGCCGTGGGCGTGGACCCCGCGGTGATCCCGTTGACGGCCGGATATCTGGACGCCATAGCCTGGGGTCTGCCCGCCATGTATGCCTACCTGAGCCTGCGCTTTATGAGCGAGGGAGTCGGCTGGACCCGGCCGATCATGTACGTGGCCGTCCTCGGACTGGTGGTCAACGTGCTCGGCAACTGGGTCTTCATGTACGGCAAGCTGGGTTTCCCGGCCATGGGGGCGGTCGGTTGCGGCGTGGCCAGCGCGGTGTCCATGTGGGCGATGTTCGCGCTGATGGCGGTCTATGTGGGGACCCAGCGGCGCTACCGGCGATTCGGACTGGCGGCGAGATTCGATCCGCCCGATGCCGCCCGGCTGCGGGATCTGCTGGCCCTGGGGCTGCCCATCGCGGTCAGCGTCGTCTCAGAGGCGGGTCTGTTCAGCGCGGTGGCGGTGTTGATGGGGACGCTGGGAGCGACCGTGGTCGCCGCCCATCAGATCGCCATCAACTTTGCCGCAACGATGTTCATGATCCCCCTGGCCGTCCACTCCGCGCTGACCATCCGCGTGGGCCATGCACTGGGGCGCGGCGATCCGGAACTGGGGCGTCGGATCGGCATCATCGGCATCACCATATGCGGCGGGCTGATGACGCTGTCGGCCCTGTTGCTGCTCCTGTTCAGGGCGGACATCGCGGCCTTCTACACCGGCGACGGCGAGGTGCTGCCGCTGGCCGTGTCCCTGTTGACCATGGCCATGATCTTCCAGATCTCCGATGGCCTGCAGGTCGGCGCCGCCGGCGCCCTGAGGGGTTTCAAGGACACCCGGGTGCCGATGTTCATCAACTTCGGCTGCTACTGGCTGGCCGCGTTCCCGGCGGCCTGGTATCTGGGTGTCGAACTCGCGCTGGGGCCCCAGGCCGTCTGGGTGGCCCTGATCATCGGTCTGTCCCTGACCGCCCTGTTCCTCAATCTCCGGTTCCGGGTCGTGTCCCGACGGCGGCTGCAGCAAGCGGCGGTATAATCCCGGTCCCGTCAGAGCCGCGGCCCGCCGCCGCGCGCTGGCCCGGAGAGATGGACGTGATCGGAGTCTTCAGATCGTCAGGATTGGCCGCCTTCCTGATGCTGCTGGCGGCCTGCGGCCGGGCGGATCCGCCGGTCGCCGAGCAGGCCTCCCCGGCGTCCGCCGTACCGGCCAACGATCTCGGTACGGCACCCGCCGACAGCGGCGATGCAGAGTCCCTGCATGCTCTGTTCGAGCAGTTCTTTGAAGACTATCTGAGCTTGAATCCCGTGTTCGCGACGGCGATCGGCGATCATCGCTATGACGATCGCATGGCCATCACTTTCGGCCCCGAGTACCGGGCCAGCCTCAAGAGCCAGGCCCAGCATTACCGGGATCTGGCGCTGGCCGTCGAGCCGGCCGGGCTCGATGCCCCCGACCGCCTGAGCCGGGAGCTGTTTATCCGGTTCCGGGAAACGACCCTGGAGAGCCTGCGTTATCCGGATTACCTGCTGCCCCTGGACCAGATGAATTCCTTTGCCAACGGATTCGCGGAGATGGGTTCGGGTCAGGGAATCCAGCCGTTCCGGAGCGCGCAGGACTACGACAATTTCCTGGCACGGATGGCGATCTTCAGCGAGCAGGTCGATGTCGCCATCGACAACCTGCGCGAGGGGGTGATGCGCGGGGTGGTGCTGCCGCGGATCGCGGTGGAGCGGCTCATCCCGCAGCTCTCCTACCACGTGGTCGGGCGGGCTGAGGAGAGTGTGTTCTTCGGGCCCGTCGCATCGTTTCCGGATCCGCTTACGGACGCGGAACGGGAGCGTCTGGACGCGGCCTATCGCGACGCCATCATGGGGACCGTCGTGCCCGCCTATCGCCGGCTCCGCGATTACCTGGCCGATGAATACCTGTCCGAGGCCCGCACCACCATCGGCTATTCCGAGCTCCCAAACGGCGCAGCCTGGTATGACTTCCTGGTCCGCTATCACACCACCACGGACTTCAGTCCGGAGAAGATCCACGAACTCGGTCTCGCCGAGGTCGAGCGGATCCTGGGCGAGATGGATCAGGTGCGTCGCCAGGTCGGGTTTGACGGCGACCTCAACGCGTTCTTCGACTTCCTCGGTTCCGATCCACGTTTCTTCTGGACCGACGGCGAGGATGCCCTGCGCGACTACCGCAGCGTGGAGGCTGATGTGGACAGGGTGCTGCCCGAATACTTCTCGGTGTTCCCCGAGGCCGGGTTCGAGATCCGCCCGGTGGAGGCATTCCGGGCGGAGTCGGCGGCGAGTGCTTCCTATCAATCCCCGTCGGTGGACGGTACGCGACCCGGCGTGTTCTATCTCAACACCCACGATATCGCCCGCCTGCCGCGCTGGGGCATGGTCACCCTGTTCCTGCACGAAGCGTCGCCGGGTCACCATTTCCAGGGCACCCTGAACCAGGAGAACACACGCCTGCCGCGCTTCCGTCGCTTCGGTTGGGTCACCGCCTATACCGAGGGCTGGGCGATGTATGCCGAGGACCTGGGGGTCGAGATGCAGATGTTCACCGATCCCTACCAATATTTCGGCAAGCTCAATGACGAGATGCTCCGCGCCCTGCGGCTGGTCGTGGACACCGGCATCCACCGCATGGGCTGGACCCGGGAGCAGGCCATCCGGTATATGCTCGAAAATTCGTCCATCCCGGAGCTCGAAGTGGTGCCGGAGGTGGAGCGATACATCGTCATCCCGGGTCAGGCGCTGGCCTACAAGATGGGGCAGCTGAGGCTGCGCGCCCTTCGAGCAGAGGCGGAAGCCGCGCTCGGCGAGGGATTCGACCTGCGCCGATGGCACGACATGGTGTTGCTGAGCGGCGAGGTGCCACTGGATCTGCTGAGCCGGGTCAGCGGGCAATGGGTGGCTGACCAGCTCCCCGATTGAGCGGTTTCAGGCCTGGCCGAACCGCGGCGCATTGCCGGCCAGATAGGCGAGTTCCTCCCGCGTGCTCAGCCGGTTCAGGGTCCCATTGCGGTGCGGGAATCGTCCGAAACGGGCGACGATGTCCCGGTGCAGCTTGGCGTAGTCGAGGAATGATCGAAACACCTCACGGCGCTCCAGCGAGACCTCGCTCAATAGTTGCTCGAACCGGGACACCGAACTCTCCTGGTCTTCCAGGAATTCGGAATGCTGTAGCGGCATATAGAAGAAACATCGCTCGATCGGTGACAGGGCCAGATCCATCTGCCGGCTCATGCCATCGCGCATGAGATACCGGGCACGGCCGTCCTTATCGAAAGCCCGCGGTGAACCCCGGAACAGATTCCGGGAGAATTGATCCAGCAGCAGGATAAGAGCCAGCCGCCCCGGTGGCGTCGATCCCATCTTGTCCAGCCGGCCTGCGATGGCGTCTTCGGTCACCTGCAGCCACTCGGCTTTCATCGCCGAATCCCGCGCTGCATCGGTGCCGAACCAGAAGCCCATCCGCCCACCGATGGCGGACGGGTCCGCGATCGCGCGGCCGAACCAGAAGTCCCTGATTTTCCTGGGTAGTGTCTCTTCGCTCATGTCTCGATCATCCACTGATGGCGGGCACTCACCCTTTGATCCGCCCGCTCGATCTGCGCGCCCCGGCGCGCCGCCGGGGCCCGCCAGGCCGACTATACTCCTGAGCATGCGGGCGTCACACACCATGACGGAGCTGATTAACGAAACTCTCTTCCACGTCGGGCAGTTGGTGAGGCACCAGCGGCTGGGGTACCGTGGTGTGGTGGTGGACGTGGATCCGGTGTTTACCGAAACCGACGCTTGGCACGAGGAGATGGCAAGCTCGCCCACTCCGAAGGACCAGCCGTGGTACCGGGTGCTCCGTCACGGGTCCGCCCACGAGACCTACGTCGCCCAGCAGCACCTGCTGGCAGACAGTTCCGGCGACCGGATCCGACATCCGTTGCTCTGGCTTTACTTCGAGGACTTCAGAGACGGTGTCTATCTCACTCAACGCCGCGCCAATTAGGTTTGCTCCCACCCTCCTGTTCCTCCCGCTGCTGATCCTGTCCACGATGTCTCTGGCGTCCTGCAGCGGGCAGGCGCCGCCTCCCGAGCGCGCAATCGCCGCCCTGGTCGAACAGGCCCAGGACGCCGGTGAGGCCGGAGACGTCGACGGGCTGCTTGCCCTCTTGTCCAGCGAATATCACGACATCGACGGGCGCGATCGCCGGGCCGTCGGATTCCTGCTGCGGATGCTGTTCGCCCGGTATCCGGACAGTGTCGTGCTGGTGCGGGATCTCGAGGTGGAGGTGATCTCCGAGGAACTGGCCAACGCCGGCATGCAGCTCTTTGTCGTCGCCCGGGATCAGGCCTCTGGCGCAGGGCTGGATATAGACGGTGAACGATTATGGATGCGGCTGGCGCTGCGGTTGGAGAGCGGGGACTGGCGGGTCACCCGGGCCCAGTGGCGACGGCAACGGTGGAATTGACCGCCGCGCCCTGATGTGATTTATAGTCAGGGGGCGCGACGATCGCTTTCGACGCCGCGTCCGTCGTGCATACCTTAATAAAAACAGTGCCTTGGCGGAGCACCGGGCGCACTAGCCAACCCTGTGGAGGATCTGGGAGCAGAGTCGGTTCCGTTGGGAACCGGTCCGGGGGAG
This sequence comes from Gammaproteobacteria bacterium, assembly GCA_050122055.1. Taxonomy (GTDB): domain Bacteria; phylum Pseudomonadota; class Gammaproteobacteria; order Steroidobacterales; family XN24; genus CAMYOC01. The sequence goes on from JASFJM010000001.1 coordinate 19,956, forward strand.
TCATGACTGTACCGACCAGCGATAGTCTTTGGTCCGAGCGATTCGAGCGCGATAGCTGCGGATTCGGCCTGATCGCCCATCTCAAGGGTGAGGCCAGCCATCGTCTGGTTTCCATCGCCATCGAGGCCCTGGTGCGCCTCACTCATCGCGGTGCAGTGGCCGCGGACGGCCGCACCGGCGATGGCTGCGGCTTGCTGATGGCGACGCCGACGGCCTTTCTCCGGAAGGTGGCGGCCGAGGCGGGCATCGAATTACCGGATCGCTTCGCTGCCGGCATGGTCTTCCTGAACCCCGGCGTCGAGCGCGCCGGACAAGCCCGCCGGATCCTGGAAGAGGCACTGAGCCAGGAGGGAGTCGAAACCCTCGGCTGGCGGCCCGTGCCGGTGGACGATTCGGTCTGTGGCGAGCAGGCCCTGCGGTCCCTGCCGGTGATCGAGCAGCCCTTCGTGGCCTGGCCCCAAGGCGATGATATCCCGGCGTTCAACCGACGCCTGTACATGGCGCGGCGCCGCGCCGAGCTGGCACTGGAGGGCAAGGATCCGGTGTTCTACGTGGCCAGCCTGTCCTGCTCGACCCTGGGATGGAAGGCGATGGTGATGCCCGCATTCCTGACCCGCTTCTACCCGGACCTCGCCGCCGAAGACCTGGAAGCGCGGATCTGCGTTTTCCATCAGCGATTCTCCACCAACACCTGGCCCCAGTGGCGGCTCGCCCAGCCGTTCCGCTATCTCGCTCACAACGGAGAGATAAACACCATCGCCGGCAACCGCAACTGGGCCGTGGCCCGCGGCTCGGTGTTCAAGACCCCGTTGTTGCCCAAGCTCCATGAGGTGCAGCCAGTGGTCTCCCTGGCCGGGTCCGATTCCTCCAGCCTGGACAACATGCTGGAGCTGCTGCTCGCCGGCGGCATGGACCTGATGCAGGCCATGCGTCTGCTGATACCGCCCGCCTGGCAGACGGTGGAGACCATGGACGCGGACGTGCGCGCGTTCTACGAATATTTCGGCATGCACATGGAACCCTGGGACGGGCCCGCCGGACTGGTGGTCAGCGACGGGCGCCAGGCGGCTTGTGCGCTGGACCGCAACGGGTTGCGCCCGGCCCGCTACGTGGTCACCGACGACGACCTGATCACCGTGGCGTCGGAGATCGGGGTTTACGACTACCGGCCCGATCAGGTGCTGCGCAAGGGCCGTCTGGGACCCGGACAGATGCTGTTGATCGATACCGAGCGTGGCGAGATCCTCGAGACCGCCGAGATCGAGCAGCGCCTGAAGGTACGCGGGCCTTTCAAGGACTGGCTGCGGCGGGGCGTGCGTTATCTGGACTCCGCTCTCATCGACCCGCAGCTATCCGCGGAGCCCATGGGCCGGGATGACCTGCGGATCTACCAGAAGATGTTCAACGTCACCCGGGAGGAACGTGACGAGGTGTTGCGGGTGCTCGCCGAGACCGAAGCCGAGGCGGTGGGTTCCATGGGCGACGACACGCCTTTGCCGGTGATGTCGAAGAAGGTCCGCTCGCTCTATGATTATTTCCGGCAGCAGTTCGCCCAGGTCACCAACCCGCCCATCGACTCGCTGCGCGAGCGCGTGGTCATGTCGCTGGAGACCCAGATCGGCCCCGAACGGAACCTGTTCGATCCCCAGCCGGACCATGCCCGGCGGATAGTGATGAACTCACCGGTCCTGTCCCAGCGCAAGTTCCGCCAGATCCTGCGTCTCGAGGCCGATGCAGGGGTCGAGGTGATCGATCTCAACCGGCCCCAGAGCCTGGCGCTGGACCAGAGCGTCACCCGAATCTGCGACGAGGTCGAGGCGGCGGTCCGGGCCGGCCGGCAGCAGATCGTGCTCAGCGACCGGGCGATCCGGCAGGGGCATCTGCCGGTGCATGCATTGCTGGCCACCGGCGCCGTCCATCACCGGCTGGTGCGCCAGGGCCTGCGATGCGACTGCAACCTCCTGATCGAGACGGGCACCGCCCGGGATCCACATCATTTCGCCTGTCTGCTCGGCTATGGCGCCACCGCCATCTACCCGTTCCTCGCCTACGAATGCCTGCACGACATGACCCGTACCGGTGAGCTGCGCATCGACCGCAGCCGCGGACGCCAGCTGGGCCGCAGCTACCGCCGCGGTATCCGCAAGGGTCTGTTCAAGATCATGTCGAAGATGGGCATCTCCACCATCGCCAGCTACCGGGGGGCTCAACTGTTCGAGATCGTCGGTCTGCACGAAGAGGTCGTGGATCTCTGCTTCACCGGGACCGTCAGCCGCATCCAGGGGACCGGTTTCCGCGATCTGGACGATGATCGCAGGAAACTTGCCGCACGGGCCTGGGACACCCGCGCCGATGTGGTCCAGGGCGGGCTGTATAAGTTCGTCCACGACGGCGAGTATCACGCCTTCAACCCGGACATCATCGCCACGCTGCAGGCGGCGGTGCAGGCTGGCGATTACGACCTCTACCGCCAATATGCAGAGCTGGTCAACGCACGCCCGAAGACCGTATTGCGGGATCTGCTGGAGGTGGTGCCCGCCGGCGCGCCGGTGCCGATCGATCAGGTCGAACCAGAGGAAGAGATCCTGCGGAGATTCGACAGCGCCGCCATGTCTCTGGGTGCGCTCTCGCCCGAAGCTCACGAGGCGCTTGCGATCGCCATGAACCGGCTCGGGGGCCGTTCCAACTCGGGCGAAGGCGGCGAGGATCCGGATCGTTACGGCACCGAACGGGTATCCAAGATCAAACAGGTCGCCTCGGGCCGTTTCGGCGTCACCGCCGAGTACCTGGTCAACGCCGAGGTACTGCAGATCAAGATCGCCCAGGGGGCGAAGCCCGGCGAAGGCGGTCAGCTGCCCGGACACAAGGTCAATGACATGATCGCGCGGCTGCGTTTCGCCCGGCCGGGGGTCGGGCTGATCTCGCCGCCGCCCCATCACGACATCTACTCTATCGAGGATCTGGCGCAGCTGATCTTCGATCTCAAGCAGGTCAATCCCGACGCGCTGGTCTCGGTCAAGCTGGTCTCGGAGCCGGGTGTCGGCACCATCGCCGCTGGTGTCGCCAAGGCTTATGCGGACCTGATTACGATCTCGGGCTACGACGGCGGTACCGGCGCCAGCCCGCTGACTTCGGTGAAATACGCCGGCAGCCCCTGGGAGCTGGGTTTGTCGGAGACGCACCAGGTGTTGCGGGCCAACGATCTGCGCCACCGGGTGCGCCTGCAGACCGACGGCGGCCTCAAGACCGGCCTGGATGTGATCAAGGCGGCCCTGCTGGGAGCGGAGAGCTTCGGTTTTGGCACCGCGCCCATGGTGGCCCTGGGCTGCAAATATCTGCGCATCTGCCATCTCAATAATTGCGCGACGGGCGTCGCCACCCAGCACCAGGTGCTGCGGCAGCGGCACTTCACCGGCCTGCCGGAGATGGTGATGAATTATTTCCGTTTCGTCGCCCGCGAGGTCCGCGAGACCATGGCCTCGCTGGGCGTGCGGCGGATGGATGATCTGATCGGACATGTAGAGCTGTTGCGCCGGACCGATGGCGAGACCGGGCGTCAGCAGCGCATCGATCTGGGTCCGGTGACCTCGGACGCGGGACTCGCCCACGAGCGGGCGCATATCTGCACCGATCCCCGCAATGAGCCCTTCGACGAGGGCCTGCTGGCTGAGCGCATGGTGGCCGAGGCCATGAATTGCATCGAGGAGCGGCGCGGCGCCACCTTCCATCACGAGGTGCGCAACCACGACCGCTCCATCGGTGCCCGCCTGTCCGGCGAGATCGCGCGCCGCTGGGGCAACTACGGCATGGATGAGTCGCCCCTGGTATTGCGGCTCCGGGGCAGCGCCGGCCAGAGCTTCGGTGCCTGGAATGTCGGCGGGCTGCAGATGTATCTGGAAGGTGATGCCAACGACTATGTGGGCAAGGGTATGGCCGCCGGCCGATTGGTGCTGTACCCGCCGACCGGCAGCCGTTTCGACGCCAGGCACACGCCGATCATGGGTAACACCTGCCTGTATGGCGCAACCGGTGGCGAGTTGTATGCCTGTGGCCGGGCCGGCGAGCGGTTCGCGGTGCGCAACTCCGGCGCCGTGGCGGTGGTCGAGGGCGTGGGCGATCACGGATGCGAATACATGACCGGCGGAGTGGTCGTCGTGCTCGGACGCACCGGCGTGAACTTCGGCGCCGGGCTGACCGGCGGCTTCGCCTATGTGCTGGATCTGGACCGGGACTTCGTAGATCGCTACAACCACGAGTTGATCGATATCCACCGGATCACGCCGGAGACCATGGAGGCGCATCTGCACCATCTCCGTGGCCTGATCGAAACCCACGCCCGCGAGACCGGGAGCGCCTGGGCCCGTGAGATCCTCGATGACTTCCGCAGCTATCTGCCCCGTTTCTGGCTGGTCAAGCCCAAGGCGGCCGAGATCGAGGATCTGATGGAGGTCCTGCGCCGAGCCGCATGACACTGATCCAATGAGCGAAAAGACCCTCAGATTCCTGGAAATCCCGCGCCGGGATCCCGAAAAGGATCCGGCCGCGTTGCGGGTGAACCATTACCGGGAGATCTACGGGCAATTCGACGCCGAGGAGGCCAGCCAGCAGTCAGGGCGCTGTCTGAGCTGCGGCAATCCGTATTGCGAGTGGAAGTGCCCGGTCCACAATTACATCCCGAACTGGCTCAAGCTGGCCCAGGAGGGGAACCTGTTCGAGGCGGCGGAGCTGTCCCATCAGACGAACCCGCTGCCGGAGATCTGCGGCCGGATCTGTCCCCAGGATCGTCTCTGCGAGGGAGCCTGCACGCTCAATGACGGTTTCGGCGCCGTCACCATCGGTAACGTAGAGAAATACATCACCGACGAGGCCTTCCGTCAGGGTTGGCGGCCGGACATGTCCGCCGTCAGCGATACCGGGCGCGAGGTGGCCATCGTCGGCGCCGGACCCGCCGGCCTGGCCGCAGCCGACGTGTTGGTCCGCAACGGTGTGCGCCCCACGATCTTCGACCGCTATCCCCGGATCGGGGGCCTGCTCACCTACGGCATCCCGCCCTTCAAGCTCGAGAAGGAGGTGGTCGAGAAACGCCGTGAGGTGCTGGAAGAGATGGGCGTGGAATTCGTGCTCGGCACGGAGGTAGGCCGTGACATCGCCGCCGATCAGCTGGTCAGCGATTACGACGCGGTTTTCCTCGGCGTCGGCGCCTATCGTGCCGTGCGCGGCGGTATGCCGGGCGAGGACCTGCCGGGCGTCCACGAAGCGCTGCCGTATCTGATCGACAACGTGAACGCCGTGATGGGTGACGGCGGCGGCGAGCTGACCGGCCTCATGGCCGGCAAACGGGTGGTCGTGCTCGGTGGCGGCGACACGGGCATGGACTGCAACCGGACCGCGATCCGCCAGGGCGCGCTCAGCGTCACCTGCGCCTACCGCCGTGACGAGGAGAACATGCCCGGTTCGAGACGCGAGGTGCGCAATGCCCGCGAGGAGGGCGTCGTGTTCCTGTTCAACCGCCAGCCGCTGGAGATCGTCGGGCGCGATCGGGTGGAGGGCGTCAAGCTGGTACGCACCCGGCTCGGGCCACCCGATGCCGGCGGCCGGCAGCGCCCGGAACCGATACCGGGTACCGAGGAAGTGCTGCCGGCAGACGAGTTGATCGTCGCCTTCGGATTCCGGCCCAGCCCCCCGGACTGGCTGGAGCACATCGAGGTCGAGGCTCACGACGACGGGCGGGTGCGGATCGACCCATTCGGTCGTTTCCCGTTCCAGACCACCCATCCCAAAGTGTTCGCCGGCGGTGATATGGTGCGCGGCTCCGACCTGGTCGTGACGGCCGTCTACGAGGGCCGGGAAGCGGCCCGGGGCATCCTCGCCTTCCTCGGCGTCTGAGGACGGGACAGTCCCGGGCCCTGACGCCTGGTCGTCCGGGCCCTCTGGCGGCGCGCCCTGGACGGCATCGACCGGGACAGGCTCAGGCCGCATCCTGCCGATTATCCCTGCGGTCTCCTGAACCCATGGACCAGTCGCCGTCCGCGGGTGGCGCCGTAAAGCGAAAACCCTCCACGAAAGCGTCGCCCTCCGCGATCAGATCGCCGGCCAGGGTCACGCCCATCGGATAGCGCGCCGAGTACTGGACGTCGAAGTAGCGCTGGGCGTCATCCGGATGCAGACAGGCAAGGCCGGCCACCTGGAGCAGGGTGCCGAGGGTCCGGTCCTCGATCACCGTACGGTAGCGAACGCAGCGAGCCGCGTTCTCTGCATCGGCCGCATAGCTCGACTCGATGATCTCGAAACGGCGTGGATCCGGATTGGCACTCTTGCTGCGTTTGACCCAGTCGAGGAAGCCGTCGTCGTCGAAACGCGTGCTGAGCCGGGAGCTGAGCACGGCGACGCCAAAGCTCGTGTCGCGGTCCGCAGTCCGTCGCATCCATACCAGCGACGTGGCGTTGCGCTGGACCTCACGCCAGTGACCGCCGGCCGGCGGCGATATCGTGAATCCCGGCAGTTCTTCCGCGCCGAGCGGCGCCGCCGACAACAGCAAGACCAGCATTGTCGCCCGGATCATCCTCGCCATGGCCGTGTCCTAACCGCTCCGCGTGCGGGGGAAACCCGGCAAGCGCTCCAGGTCCCGCATCCAGTCGAGTCGATGTTCGAGCCAGATGTGATCGGTTGGCGGAAAGGATGCCGCCAGATCGAAGCTACATACGGTCAGGTCGATCCAGCCCGCGTGATCCCCATGCCGGTAGCTCAGCGGCGTGCCGCATTGCCCGCAGAACTCGCGAGTGACACCGGCTGATGAATGCCAGCGTGCCGGCGTCCCCTGTATCAGACTGACCGCGTCCTCGGGGAACGTGACCCAGGCCACCATGGGCGAGCCGGCGGCTCGCTGGCAGCTGCGACAGTGGCAGAGGGCCGGCGCGGAACCCGGGCCGCTGGCGCGGAAGCGGATAGCGCCGCACAGACAACCCCCGTCATGGTGGACCGGGGCCTCATCTACCATTTGCGGCCTCTCCCGGCTCCCGTTTCAGCAGCCTGAATGCGTAGTCGCCGCTCTGCCGCCGGATCCGGAATTCCAGGATCCAGATCATCGCCAGCGGTTCGAGATACCTGCACATCTCCAGACCGCCCACGTGACACGGTTCCATGCCCATATCCCGGATAAGCTGGCCCACGACCTCCGCTGCGGCGCTGTCGCCTCCGCAGAAGAACATGGTGGCGGGCTCGCCGCCGAAGTCCGGATCGGCCATCACCTCCCAGGTCACGGTGTTGAAGGCTTTCACCACCCGCGCCCCTTCGGCCAGGTCCGCGATCATCTCGCCGCCGGACGAATGATGGCCGTGGATGAGCTGCAGGTTTTCATCGAGCGGATTGGTGCAGTCGATGATGATCTTGCCGGCCAGATCGCCCATGGAATCCACCACCGCCTGCACCACCGGCCACCACACCGCCAGGACCACCACCTCTGCGCCGGCGGCGGCTTCCGCCGGGCTCATGGCCCGGGCGTGGCCGCTACAGGCAGCGACGACCTCCAGGGTCTTGGCGCTGGCCGGATCCCGCGCGCCGAAGAGGATTTCGTGCCCGGCCCCGGCCCATCTCCGTCCCAGTGCTCCGCCCACGTTGCCGGCGCCGATGATCGCGATCTTCATCGTTTCAATTCCCCCTGATGATGCCGGTCCGGGTCAGGCGGTCCCGGGCGTCTTCCGCACCAGGACCATGGCCGTCGTGAGCAGGAAGACCTCGAGCACCATGACCGCGATCACGGTGGCCGAAGGCAGGCCTTCCGCGCCCAGGGCGATCAGCCGGCCCGAAAAATAGCCGATATTGAGCAAGGCCACTGCCAGCAGACCCGTGCGGTGCCACTGGCTGGAGCCGGCGGCATAGAGGAAGAACAGACCGACGGCGATATTCAGCCCGCCGTGGCTGCCTCGCAGGTCGCTGAGGGCATTGGTGCTGTAGGGAGAGATCTCCATATAGGCCAGGCTCGTCTCTGGAGACAGCACCACCCAGAGTCCGAAACCGAGATAGAGGACACCGCAGGCGAGAAGGAAAATACGACTCATTCGAGGCTCTCCTTTTTGACGACGCGCGGCCTGACCCGTGTCTCGGATCGGCGTCTACCTCAACCATAGCAACTGTTAAGAGTCTCAGTCAGCGGAGCCGGGCCGCGCCGCCGGCAGGCGCACGACAAAACGGACGCCGTCGCCCTCCTCGAGGTTCTCCCCATGGACGCTCCCCTGGTGGTGGCGGGCGACCAGCCGCACGATATACAGGCCCAGCCCCAGATGCGGCCGCCCCGGGTCGTCGTCGCGCACCGACGTCATGGAATCGAACAGACGCCCGGCTGCGCCCGGCGGAAGCCGGCTGCCGGTGTTGCCGACCTCCAGCAGCCAGTCGTCGCCGTCCGCGGCGAGACCGACCCAGATACGGCCATCCGGCGGACAGAAATCCAGCGCATTTTCGACCAGTTTGTCGACCATCTGGGCCACAAGATCCGGGGCGCCCGTCATCCGGCAGGGGCCCGCCATCAGCCGGAGCTGAAGATCCCGGTCGGGATGGGCCGTCTGCAGGGCGGCTCCGAGCTCCCTTAACAGCCCTGCCAGATCGAACCGTTCGGTCTCGGCCGACGCCATGATCTGCTCCATGCGGGTGGCGGCACCCAGGGCGACGACCATGGCCTGAAGTCGATCCATCCCCTGGCGGGCGCGCCGCAGATAGCGTGGGTCTCCCGGTTCGGCCTGGAGATTTTCGAGCGAGGTGCGGACCACGGTCATCGGCGTGCGCAGCTCGTGGGTCAGGCGGCTGCCCAGATTCTGCAGATAGTCGTTGTACTCTCCGATCTGTCCGAGCAAGCGAGAAAAATTCCGTGACAATTCGCCCAGCTCGTCGCGGGACCGGTCCTCAGGCAGCCCCTGCAGCCGCGGGTTTTCGGTCGCAAGAGCCTCCCGCGCCGCCCGGCTGAGGCGTCGGATACGCCAGGAGAGCCAGGCCGCGAATCCGAGCAGCAGGGCGGCGGCCGAGAGACTGATGGCGAAGCTGGAGACGAACAGCTTCGAGGCCGCGCGATCGGTCAGACTCAGGATCCGTTCGGAATCCTCCTCCGCGATCAGCACCAGGTCCGGCGCCATGGGCAGGATGACCGGCCTGATCGCCTCGAAGACCATCCGGTTGCCGCGGATGTCCCCGATCCGCGTGTCAGATGGCGCCCCGTCCACGGCGGCCGCGATGCGGCGCGAATCCACGCGACCCGGCATCACGTCCGGCGGCGCGGGGCTGGCGGGCGCGTCGCGGATGATCCATCGGAACAGACGCCGGGCCGGCGGCGGGAGCCGCTGGCCGGATGGCGCGGCGCCGCCATCAGCTTCGGCCAGCACATAGCCGTCACGATCTACCAGCCTGAGCCGCTGGCCGGGACGGACTGAACCCTCCAGGATCGAGTCCGCCGACCGCAGCGGCGTGATCAGCCGGCCGGGCTCGTGAGCGAGGTTTTCCATGGTACCGGTCCGCTGGATTGGGCCGCGGCCGTCGGCATCACTGACCAGGAGGCCGAGCCGCTGCCCGGCCAGCTGGAGCGGGATCTGTGCTTCCAGATTGTAGCCCCCGGACGTGGCCTGCCAGTTGCCGCGCACCCGGCGCCCGATGCCGTCGCGGCTGGTGCGAGGCCGGATCGGCCCCGGCGCCTCCGGCACGAATTCCAGCTCGGTGAAGCCGTCGACAGGCGATCCCATCCGCAGGCGCACCTGGTCACCGCTGTCCCCGGTGATCACCTGATCGTCATCCACCTGCAGAAACAGGAACAGGCTGATGCCGTCCGTCGCCAGCTGATAGCGGGCGGTGAATTCGGGCCCGGCCGGGCCAGGCAGCGTGCGCAGGGCGGCGGACGGCAGGCCCCAGTCGTCCGCGTAACCGTCCAGACGAGGGGCGCGTTCGAGCGGATGGGCGTAAGTATCGGCCGCGACGCCGGGTCTTCCGCCGGGACCGGGGAGGCCGGCATCGAGACGCGAGCCCAGGACGGCGGCCAGCATATCCGCGCTCGCTCCGAGTGTCTCGGCCTGTCTGTCCCGCATCGCGGACTCCACCTCCCGGATGTATTCACAACCGGCCCAGGGCAGCAGCAGGGTGACAGAGGCGACCAGCAGCAATCGCGGAGCCAGCTTCATCGGGCGTCGCCATCCTGCCGCCGGTGCGCTATCGGCCCCGACCTCATCCGGGCCCGGGTTGCCAGCGGTAGCCGATGCCGTAGACGGTCTTGATGGCGTCGAAGTCCGCGTCCAGCAAGTGGAACTTCCTCCGGATGCGCTTGATGTGGGAGGTGATGGTGGCGTCGTCGAGGACCACGTTGGCGGCATCCATCAGCTGCTGACGGGTCTTGACGTGGCCGGGATGACGGGCGAGGGCATGGACGATCCAGAACTCGGTCAGGGACAGCCCCGGATCCCGGTCCGCCCATGATGCGACCAGCCGGTCGCTGTCCAGACGCAGGGCTCCCCGCTCGATGATCTCGGTCTTGCCGGCTGGTTCCCGCAGCGCCTCGAGACGCCGGAACAGCGCCGCGACCCGTGCCAGCAGGTGGGCCAGACTGATGTCCTTGGTCAGATAATCGTCTGCCCCCAGCCGCAGACCCGACACCGCATCCAGGTCGCTGTCCCTCGCGGTGAGGAAAATGATCGGCACGGTGGCGGAGCGCTCCCGCAGCGCGCGGCAGAGGTCGAAGCCGCCCTCCGGCTCATGACCCAGGGAAACGTCGATGAGTACCAGGTCCGGCAGGCGTTGTTCGAATACGGCCATCGCCCGGGCCCGGTCCTCATAGGCCGACACCCGGTATCCCTGACGCCTGAAGGCATCAGCGTAGTTCTGACGGATAGCGGCTTCGTCTTCGACGATGGCGATATGGCGGGTCATCTGGCGGTATCCCGGGCGGGCCTCCAATCTGCCACACTACAGGGCGGAAGGGCCAGCAGGGGAGTTGGCCCGGGGTGACCCGGACATCCCGACCTGAAACGGCCTGCTGCTGCGGGGCGCCAGCGCGATCATCGGTCCGGACGGCGCCTGTGTGACCGAGCCCGTCTACGACCAGCCCGACATGGTGGTGGCGGATCTGGACGCGGCGGCCATGGAGGCGGCGCGTCTCACCCGGGACGTGGACGGACATTACTCGCGTCCCGCCGTGTTCACCCTGACGGTCAATCGGCAGTCACAGCGCAACGTCGAATCTGAATGACCGATTCACTCCGGGCTTTGCAGGCTGCGCCCGCAACCGTTGAGATGCCGCTCGCCCAGCGTGAGTCTGACCGTGGTCGGAAACGACTCGCCACTCATGTCGTCCCGGCAGGGTTCGTCGAAGAGGACCACCTCGAATGCGTCCGGCGAGTCCGGCTGGCGGAACAGGCGACCACCGCTGGCCTCGTCGATTTCCGGCTGTGGCGAGACGATCTCGTAGCGCCGGGTACCGTAGTCCGCCATCAGCACAAGCGAGTCCCCTTCACGGATCTCGAGTAACCAGCCGGGTTCGTTGCCGGTGGCACGGAAATCCACCCCTTCGCGGGCGGCCTGTTCCCAGACGTCAGCAGCAGATCCCGGCGGTCGCCCGGGGGCCAGGTCGCCTCCGGTCCCGTCCCGGTCACAGGCGCTGCCGAGGAAGACCAGGAACAGCGCGGCCGGCAGCCATCGCCGCCTGTCGCAGACCGCGTCGCACGCCTCAGGCATGGCGCCAGTCGTCTTCGTCCCCGCCCACCGGGGCGGCACCCAGCCGCTCGCCCCCGGTTTCCACGCCGAGGCCGAGTACGGTGCGGTTGGCGTAACCGAAATAAGCGACGATCTGGTTGATCTCCAGGATCTCGCCGTCGTCCCAGCCGGCAGCGCGCAGGTCATCGATGTCCAGCGCATCCAGCGCCGAAGGATTGACGGTCAGGGCTCGTGCATAGGCGAGGGCTGCCCGCTGCCCGGAATCGAAGGCATCGCCCCAGCTGCCGCTGATGAGCGCTGCCGCAACCACATCGGACCGCGCGTCGTCGTCGATCAATCGCCGCATCCCGGCGGTATGGTGGGCGACGCAATACTCACACTTGTTCAGCTGGCTGACCAACACACCGAGGGCTTCGCGGAACCATGGGTCAAGAGAGTTGGCCGGATGGTGCAGCACCGATTTGTACAGACCCATGTGTCCGGTAAGAGTGTGGGGACGAAGACTGTGCGCCTGCAGGATGTTGTCCACCGCGCCATCCGGGCCACGCACGCGCTGGTACAGTTCCGCCAGTGGCCCATGGGCGTGCTCGGGTGCTGTCCTATCGATCCAGGTCACTGTTATGCACTCCAGTCAGTCTCTTGTCCGTCCAATCCGACGGCTATGTTGCACGCGGGGCCCGGGCATCACTCCGTGCCCGCCCCCTCGCGCATCATGATCGCGCCCAGGCAGAGAGGGCACAAAAAACGCCGGGGACATGAGTGTCACCCGGCGCGCAATTCGTGACCGTGGGCAACCGCCTCGGCACATGTCATTAGAGTTATCTGGGCCCCCGGAAGCTGTCGGTCCGCGGACGGGCCTCGTTGACCCGGACCTGGCGTCCTCCGATCTCGTTTCCGTTGAGGGCCTCGATGGCTTTGTTGGCTTCATCCGAGTTCGCCATCTCTACAAAGCCGAAGCCTTTCGATCGATGGGTCTCGCGGTCGATGATCACTTTAGCGGACTGGACTGAGCCGAACTCCTGGAACATGGCCTCGAGGTCTGCATCCGTGGTGCTGTATGGCAGATTGCCGACGTAGATATTCATTAGACGTAGATCCGGCGCCATCGTGAATCGACAACGACCGTGCATTCACGGCGCCCAAAAAAATGAACGCACGATTCGTCGGGGAGGCTGCGACCGGCACTCCGATCATCCAATACCCCCCCTTGCGACGGCAGAGTTTACCGAATCCGGGGGCTCCGTTACGAGAAAATTTTTTGCGATTCAGCCGAGGCATGCATATTGCGCTGCAGCGGAATATGCCATCGCTATCGCGAAGATATTGCTGTCCTTACGACTGCACCCTGCCAGCGGTGGCCGGCGACGCGGCAGTCATGCGGTGTCTCCGGCAGGGTCGAAAAGCTCGCCGGCCGAAAGCACTCCACCCTCGAGGACGCGCGCGCGCAGCCCGGCCCTGTGCGCAAGCTTTGCCACGAATTCCGCGCGGGTGAGAGTTCCCAGACGGCTCTGCTTGTGGAGCAGGTCGGCGAGATACGCGCAGGGCTCGCAGAGTTCCATCCCGCGCAGCCGGATATCCCCGAGCCGGAACTCCTTGCCGACCAGCCCGTTGAGGCGGATGCCGCGGGTGACGAGGTTGCGCCGGCATTCCTCCGGACTCAGGTCCAGTCCCGCGTCCCGGTTGAGCCGCTCGATCTCCTCGTATTCGATCAGCGTCAGTTCCCGCCTCGGCTCCATGTCCGGCCGGAAGTAGTGCCGGTCAGAGACGATGCCCCGGCCGACGGTGAGTTCGGCGGTCGTCAAACTCGTGAGCGGGCCGCCCGATTTTTCGGCAACGTAGATCGAAACGACCCGGCCGTTCATGTCTCGCCTCCGGGCGGAGTGGCTTTTCGCTCCGGGTCAGGCCTCACGGCGTGCGGCTGGTCGAGCCCGTAGATGCGGCCGAGAGATCGGGTCTGGAACAGCAGCGCCGAGATCAGCGTGATCATCGCGACCGTCCCCAGGATCAGGAGCATGCGCTGATAGGGCGCGCCTGCGTGCATCCGCTCTGCCGTCAGGATCATCGTGGTCCGCAGCCACTCGATCGCGCCAAGCGCCAGGCCGGCCTGGACCAGCCGGGCTGCCCAGGGCCTGCGGATGGCCAGAGTGGGGATCAGCAGCGTGGCCGCGGCCAGCAGCACCGGATCCCCGGATCGGAAAAAGTGCGCGCCGAGCACGAGCAGGCTCAACACGATCGGGACGTAGATGATGACGGTCACGAGGCGTTCAGGGTTACTGCTGCGCAGGGTAATACCAGGCGCGCACGACGCGGCCATCGGCCGTTTCATAAACGGCAACGGAGGTAGCGGACCGGGTCTTGCCGTCCTGTTTCCAGAACGCCCGCTCCCGGACCGATACGAACGGTCCGGAGACGAAAGACTGCTCCAGCACCGACCGGGCGTTGGGATGCTCCTTGAAATAGACCGCCAGCCGATTGATCAGCTCGGCGCGGTTGCGGGCTTCGGCCACGACATTGTCGTCCTTTACCGCCAGCCAGCTGACGTCCTCGGCCAGCAGCTTGACCAACTCGTCCAGGTCTTGGCTGTTGTAGGCCCGCACGAAGCTCTGCACGACGACCATGGGCGCGACCGGCTCGTCCGCGTTCACCACGCAAGGGAGCAGGGCGAGGATAAAGAGGCAGACTTTTCGCAGCACGATGGGTCTCCGTTGGAACCCGCAGGGCCGGACGGATATTGCGCCAGATCCCGCGGCGCGATCGCCTGGGCGGCCCGGGGCTCGACGAGGCCGGTGAGGCCATGTCATCCGGGGTCTTGCCCCGGCGTCCTGACCAGAGTCTACCGCTTAGCTCATTGCAGCGGTATGGCCGGAATCCCGCCTAGAGCCAGGCCAGCACCGGGCCGATCAGGCTCCCTGCCAGCAACACCAGGAGCGGCAGCATGCCCATCAGGAAACCGGTCCTTCTCAGTGAGGGCTCCCTGACGTAACCGCGGAAGAAGACGAAGCGCCCGGCGATAAACACCAGCCCCAGCACCGCGGCTGCTGTCGCGCTGATGTAATAGGCGAAAATCCACAACGCCGGCAGGAACAGGATCAGCTGTTCCATCGTGTTTTGATGCACGCGGTAATAGCGTTCGAAGACGGGGTCTCCCGAAGTCGCCGGTGCCTTCACTCCAGTCCGCATCCGGGCGCGGCCCACGAGGATGGCGAACCAGAGGAACTGGATCAGGGCGAGCGCGGTGACCAGGGCGACGGGTTCCATTTTCGAATCTCCGGGGGTGGACGAAAAATCCGGTCGGCGATCCGGACCGATGCCGGCAGGCCGCCGTACGGTTGCCGCGGGCGCCGCTCAGTGAGCGTGGCCGTGTTCGATCTCTTCGGCGGAAGCCTCGCGCACTTCCTCCACGGTCACGTCGAAGTGCAGCACCTGGCCGGCCAGCGGATGATTGGCATTGATGGTGACGCCCTCGTCGGTCACGTCCTGGACGGTGATCAACTGGACCTGGCCATCGGGGCTCTGGGCCTGAAACTGCACGCCGGGTTTGACGTTCTCCGGGCTGTCGAAGGCGCTGATGGGCACCGTCTGTACCAGGTCGGGATTGATGTCGCCGTAGGCGTCGGCCGGCTGTACCGTCACCTTGAGGCTGTCGCCGGCCACCTGACCGGTCAGCGCCGATTCCAGACCGGGGATGAGGCTGTTGGTACCGTGCAGATAGGACAGCGGATCCCGCCCGGCAGAGGAATCCACCTCCTCCCCGGCTTCGTTGGTCAGACGGTAGTGGATTGAAACGACACGGTTTTCCTGAATTTTCACTGAGCACTCCTGAGTGACTGAGAAACCGGCGCGTGGGCCGGAAGTTGCTCCCACCTACCAGCAGGCAGCTCAGGCTCCCGGAGGTCCTGATCCATCAGATGGCAAAGACAGCACGCTCCATTCTAGGGCATATCGGCCCGCCAGGCCCGCCCGGCGGGCCAGGACACGGCCGGAAACAGGGGATGCCATGAGCCATCGCGGGACGCCGGTTCCCGGCTAGGGCTCGTATTCGGGCAGGGCCTTGCCACCCTTGATGTGATGGACGCCGGGCTCCTCCCGGATCAGTACATAGATGTACTCCACCGGCGCGCCGATCGTCTCGTGGACGACCCGGGTGATGCCCTCGGCGAGGGCCTGTTTCTGCTGCGGGCTGCGCCCGGCGCGGATATCGCACTGGATAACGGGCATGAGAACCTCCTCGGACAGGTTGACGACACGGTTGCCAGGTACCCCCGGCAAATCGGGCTACCGGGCGGCTTGCATTATTAATACGAATGATTATCATTAACGATAAGTCCTCACATGACATGCCGCCCGGAACCCGCCACGGGCATCCCGGGGGCGACAACAAGGGAGAGGCCTTATGGGTTATCACATATACGCCTGGCTGGACGAAGGTCAACCAAAGCTCCGGATCATCGATGCCGGATCCGACTCGGTATGCCTGGACTGGAGCTACCAGGGCGGCCAGGTCCAGGACCCGAACGCGAAAAAAGAGATCCAGCGCCTGTTCCGGGACCTGTTGTTGCTGACCTGCCGCCAGAGTCTGAGCCCGGAGCGGGGGACTTCCCTTTCCCTCGGGCCCGCGGACTCGCCGGCACCCGTGCCCGCATAGGCATCAGGCCGGGATAGCCGCGTTCAGCCCGGTGCCCTTGCGCCGGTAGACATAGCCCATGGTGACCGCCCGGGCGGCCATGAATACCAGAAACGCAAACCACAGGCCGTGATTGCCCAGGCCTGCCGCCTGGCTGAGATAGAAGACCGGCAGGAATACCCCGAGCACGGACAGCACCATGGTGTTTCGCATCTCCCGGGCCCAGGTGGCGCCGACGAAGACGCCGTCGAACAGGAAGCTCCAGAACGAGATCAGCGGCGACGCGATGATCCACGGCAGAAACTGGAACGTAAGCTCCCTGAGTGCTGCCTGGCCGGTCAGCAAGCCGACGATGCCCCGGCCACCGGCCAGATAGGCTACGGTGAAGACCAGCGCCACCGCGGCCGACCAGATCAGCGACAGCCGCACGGCTTCCCGGAAGCCGCGCCGGTTACGCTCCCCCAGGGCCCGGCCCACCAGCGCCTCCGCGGCATGGGCGAACCCGTCCAGGGCATAGGCCATGAAATACTGGAACTGGAGCAGGATGGCGTTGGCCGCCAGGATGGCCGTACCCTGGCGAGCACCTTGTGCGGTGATGAACCCGAACACGAACATTAGCGACAGGGTGCGGATGAACAGGTTGCCGTTGACCGAGAACACCTGCCGCAGCCGCGCCGGATCCAGCACCTGTCCGCGCTCGAACCGACCACCCACGATGGCCAGTTCGCGCCGCACCAGCCAGACGCCGAAACCGAGACCGGTGAACTCGGCGACGACGCTGGCGGCGGCCACGCCGCCGGTGCGATAGCCCAGGCCCACCACCAGTAACAGCGACAGACCGATATTGACCAGGTTGGTCACCAGCATCAGATACAGGGGCGCGCGGGTGTTCTGCATGCCGATAAACCAGCCGACCAGGGCGAAATTGGCCAGGGCCGCCGGCGCCGCCCAGATCCGCACCGAAAAGTAAGTCCAGGCCGGCTCGAGCACCGGCGTCTCCGGAGCGATCAGCCACATGGCCAGATGCCCCACAGGACGCTGGACGGCGATCAGCAGACCCGCCACCGACACGGCGATCAGGAGCGCCTGAGCCAGCACGGCCCGGGTCCGGTCTCCATCGCCGGCACCTCTTGCCTGGGCCGCCAGTCCGGTGGTGCCCATACGCAGAAAGTTGAGGCCCATGAACAGGAAACTGAAGATGGTGGCACCCACCGCTACCGCCGCCAGATATCGGGCATCGTCCAGATGTCCCATGACGGCCGTATCCACCAGACCCAGCAGGGGCACGGTGACATTGGAAAGGATCATCGGCGCGGCCAGGGCGCGCACGTTGCGGTGGCTGTACGGGCTCGTCGCGGCCGGATTCACGGCCGACTCACCGGTGCGGCCGGGGAACCATGACGGGTGTCGGAGGGCTAATCCTCCGGCTCCTCCGCAACATCGACCAGCGCTCGCGCCGCCTCGTAGATGTCGTCTTCCGAGGCCAATACCAGATTGGCCGCCGCGCCCAGCGGGATGTAGGAGTCTGCCCCGGTGACCCGAGCCTTGCGCACGCCGGGTTTTCCCTGTTCGTCGAGCACTGTAAAGATCTCCTCGGCGATGCCGCCGGTGCGGCGGCCTTCGTCCACCACCAGCACCCGGTCATAGCGTTCGGTCATGCCGGCGATGAAGTCCGCGTTGAGCGGTTTCAGCCAGCGCAGGTCCATCACGCAGCAACGCTGGCCGGTGCGGGTCGCGAGTCGCCGGGCCGCGCGCAGGGACATGGGCACGCCGTTGCCATAGGTGATGATCAGCAGATCACCGGCGTCGGGATGATAGAGCCGCGGCTCGCCCAGGGGCACGAAGCGATCGGGATGGGGGTACTCGAACAGCCACCGGCCGTCTTTCTCCTCGTACAGATCCTTGGCCATGTAAAGCGCGATCGGTTCCAGGAACGCCACCACCCGCCCGTCGACCCGGGCCAGGGCCGCGCAGGTGCGCACCATCATGGCGGCATCATCGCCCCGGGATGGACAGGCGATCACCAGGCCGGGGATGTCCCGCAGCGCGGTGAAGGAATTGTCGTTGTGGAAATGCCCGCCGAAGCCTTTTTGATAACCCAGCGATGCGATACGCATCAGCATGGGGTTGGCGAATTGTCCGTTGGAAAAGAACTGCAGACTCGCCGCCTCGCCCCGGATCTGGTCGCAGGCGTTGTGGAAGTAGGCCAGATACTGGATCTCCGGGCAGGGTAAAAGACCCATGTAAGCCTGACCCTGGGCCAACCCGAGGATGGTCGTCTCGTCGAGCAGCGTGTTGAACACCCGATTGCCCCGGAAACGCCTGGCCAGCCCGGAGGTGACAGTGTAGACGCCGCCCTTGCGGGCCACGTCTTCGCCGAACACGGTCATCTCCGGGTACTTGATCATCAGGTCGTGGAGCGCGCGATTGAGCTGCAGCGACAGATGCCGCGGCGGCTGCGTCTCGGGCAGCCGGTGCTCGCCACCGAAGGACTCGATCCGCGTGGCCGCTTCCACCGGACGTGCTGCTTCCCGGTTGACCGAATCGGGAGAGTAGGGCGCCAGCGGCACCATGACCTGTGCGCGGGTCGCGAGCTTCGGCCTCGAGGCCGCGCGGCCGGCCGCGAGCCGGGCCTGCTGGCGGCAGGTCTCATACAGTCCGCTCAGGGCCTGGGCGCTCATCAGGCCGGTCTCCAGCACAGTCTCGGCGCTCAACAGCAGGGGGTCACAGGCCTCGTTGGACTCGACCTCCTGCAGGGTGAGGTAATCGGTCTCCACATCGGTGCCGGCATGACCCAGAAGGCGCTTCAGCTTGAGGTGCAGGAAAGTCGGCCGCCGGCTGCGGCGGCAGTGGTCGAGGGCGCGGCGGGTCACGTCGTAACACTCGACCAGGTCGAGGCCGTCTCCGCTGATATAGTCCAGACCGGGCCGGTGCGAAAAACTGGTCTCGATCCAGCCGGCCGGCGTCTTGACGGATATGCCGATACCGTTGTCTTCGCACACGAACAGGATCGGTACCGGCAGCCGCTGAGGGGCGGCCCATTGGGCGGCATTGAACGCGCCGGTGGCGGCCGAATGGTTGGCGGAGGCGTCGCCAAAGTTGCAGAGGATGACCGCGTCCCGGGCGACCGGTGGAGTGAGGTCCATGCGCGCGGCCTGTTCCAGGGCCAGAGCCGTGCCTACGGCCTTGGGCAGGTGGCTGGCGATGGTCGAGGTCTGGGGCAGCACCCAGATATCCCGCCCGCCCCAGACCTTGTGCCGTCCGCCCGAGATGGGATCTTCGGCGCTGGCGGCCAGGGACAGGGCCGTATCGTAGAGTGGATCGGCGCCGTTCAATTTCGAGCCCCGGGCCATCATGAATGCGCCGCTCCGATAGTGCAGGAACGCCGGGTCGTCGATCCGGCTCAGGTATCCGAGGGCGGCGTTACCCTCGTGGCCGGAGCTGCCGATGGTGTAGAAGCCTTCGTTGCGGGCGCGCATCTCGCGAGCCACCAGGTCCATATGCCGGGACTGGATCTGGTAACGGAACAGCTCCAGGAACTCGCCGCCGGTGATGCCGTATCCGGGCCGCAGGGGCGATGCCGGATCCGGCGCCGGCGGTGCCGGCTGATCCCAGCCCTCGAGAAAATCCAGAAAGTTCTTGTCGACGACCTCGGCCCGGTTGATGGACCGGGCGCCGGGTTTGGCCAGGCCGGTTTCAGAACGCGTTGACACCGGTGAGCTCCTTGCCGACCACCAGCTCGTGGATGGTCTCGGTGCCCTCGTAGGTGATCACGCTCTCCAGGTTGAGCATGTGGCGGACGGGGCAGTACTCGGCGCTGATGCCGGAACCGCCCAGCACGTCGCGGGCGTCCCGGGCCACATCCAGGGCCATGCGCACATTGTTCCACTTGGCCATGGACACCTGCCCGGGCTGCATGGCGCCGGCATCCTTCAATCGGCCGAGTTGCAGCGACATCAGCTGCGCGGTCGTGATCCGCCGGCTCATCTCCGCCAGCCGCCGCTGGATGGTCTGCGTATGAGTGTTCGGCCGCCCGAACAACTCACGCTCCGCGGAGTAGTCCAGCGCCTCCCTGAGGCAGGCCTGGGCTGCGCCGATCGCGCCCCAGGTGATGCCGTAGCGGGCCTGGGTGAGACAGGACAGCGGACCCTTGAGACCCTTCACGCCGGGCAACATGTTTTCGGCCGGCACGCGCACGTTATCGAAAAACAGTGAGGACGTGACCGACGCCCGCAGCGAGAACTTGCGCAGGATCTCCGGCGCATCGAATCCGGGGGTGTCTTTCTCGACCAGGAAGCCACGGATACCTTCGTCGGTCTGCGCCCAGACCACGGCGACATCGGCGATGGATCCGTTGGTGATCCACATCTTGGCGCCGTTGATGATCCAGTCGTCGCCGTCTTTCCTGGCGTGGGTCTTCATGTTGGAGGGGTCCGAGCCCCCGTGAGGCTCGGTCAATCCGAAGCATCCTATCGCTTCGCCCCGCGCCATGGCCGGCAGCCAGCGGTCTTTTTGCGCGTCGCTGCCAAAGGCGTGGATGGGATACATGCAGAGGCTGGATTGGACCGACACGAAGCTGCGGATGCCCGAGTCGCCGCGCTCAAGTTCCTGACAGATCAGCCCGTAACAGACCGAGTTGAGGCCAGCGCACTCGTAACCGTCGATGGACGATCCGAACAGCCCGAGGGCAGCGATCTCCGGCACCAGCTCGGCCGGGAACCGGTGTTCCTCGAAGGCCTCGCGGATGATCGGCAGGACCTTCTCGTCGGTGAAGCGGGCGACGCTGTCCTGCACCATCTGTTCCTCTTCGGAAAGCTGGCCGCGGACGTCGTAAAAATCCATGGGGTTGATAGCGGACAAGATATGCTCCGGGATGGACCTGAGGCCTTTGACAAAGACCCCTGATGATACCGGAACCGTGGTGACGGTGGCATCCGCGCGGCGAAAACAGGCAACCCGGATTCGGCCGGCCGGCGGTCCCGGATCGGTCGGATCCGGCCCCGGGTCCGTGTTACTGTAAACAGACGGCCGGTCGGCCCGGCAATCCTCTCCAGGATCCGGATGCGCGTCAGCTATCACCCCGATTATTACGTGGAGCTCCCGGCGGGACATCCGTTCCCCATGGCCAAGTTCCCCGACCTCCACGCCATCCTGACGGACAGCGCCGTGATCGCCCGCGGCGACATCGTGCGGCCGAAGGAGGCCGGGCTGGACCTGCTGCGGCTGGTGCATACCGAGGAGTATCTGTGGAAGCTGGACACGGGCAACCTCAGCCCGGCCGAGGAGCGCCGTCTCGGTATCCCCTGGACCGAACCGCTGTGGCGGCGATCGAGACTGGCAGTGTCCGGGACGGTCAACGCCGGCCTGATGGCCCTGGAAGACGGTTATTCCGGCAACCTCGCCGGCGGCACTCACCACGCCTTCCCGGATCACGGCCAGGGTTTTTGCGTGCTCAACGATGTGGCGATCGCTATCCGACGCATGACGGCTGACGGTCGCATCCGCCGTGCGCTGGTGGTGGACCTGGACGTTCATCAGGGAAACGGCACCGCGTCGATCTTCGAGCCCGATGCCGCCGTCTACACTTTTTCGATGCACGGCGAGAAGAACTTCCCGGCCAGGAAGACCCGTTCGAATCTGGACGTGGGCCTCCCCTGTGGCTGCGGCGACGAGCGTTATCTCGATACCCTGGCAGACACTCTGCCGGGGGTGATCGACGCGGCGCGTCCCGATTGTGTGTTCTACCTGGCCGGCGTCGATCCCGTGGCCGGGGACCGTTATGGCCGCATGATGCTCAGCGAGGACGGGCTGGCTGACCGGGACCGCTTCGTCATCGATCGCATCTGCGCCGCCGGGATACCACTGGTGCTGCTGCTTTCGGGCGGATATGCGGACACGCCTTTCCGCACCGCCGAGCTTCACGCGGTGGCGTTCCGGACAGCGGTGGAGCGCTATGAAGGACGTACCGGCGTCCCAGGCCAGGCGCCCGCGCCGGCCTGAGAACAGCCTTATGAAGATCCCCGGGATCCTGCCGGTCGAAGCCCGACACAAGCCCGGCGGCCTTGCCAGAGTGCCGGGTTGGATCGCCGAGGTGGATCAGTAGCGGATGCCGAAGCGCTGATAGATGAAGGAAAGCAGCCACATGGGGCCGATCATCAGGAACTGCATGTCCTGAAAGAACGATGGCCGCTTGCCTTCGACCATATGGCCGATGAACTGTCCGATCCAGGCCAGCACGAAGATCCCGAGGCAGACACCCCAAAGCGGCGTCTGCAGGCCGTCCAGCCAGTACAGGGCGCCGGTGAAGGCCGCCATGACGCCGATCATCCCCACCGCCAGCGGCGGCGAGAGGATGAAGTAATAGACTACCGCCGCCATCATGAACAACACGCCCCAGTTCAGCACCGGCGATATTTCCCGGAACGCCGGGGGCACCGGCAGCGACCACAGCATCCCGATCAGGCTCAGGGCGATGAGCGGCACGCACACCCAGTGCACCGCCTTGTTGGTGGGGTTCTGGTGGCTCTCCCCGTATTCGTCGAGCCATTGCTGGACCGGTTTGAGGGACATGATCGCTCCTTGCGGGCGGTGAATCTGGTTCGGACCCGAATGATAAACCAGGCCCGGCGGGG
Source organism: Gammaproteobacteria bacterium (assembly GCA_050122055.1). GTDB lineage: Bacteria > Pseudomonadota > Gammaproteobacteria > Steroidobacterales > XN24 > CAMYOC01. The sequence continues at coordinate 42,891 of JASFJM010000001.1, forward strand.
CAGAAGATTCAGATGAGCACAGGGTAAATAGAAATACGAATCATTGTCATTTGCATCTATCCGCCCTAGAATGACCCCATGCCGGTTTCTCCGGCATCAAACGACAACAGGAAGAAAAGGGGTCAGATGATGTTTTCCCTCAGTCGCGCCAGTCTGCTCGCCGTCCTCGGCTGCCTCACCGTCTTGCCGGTCTGGTCGGATGAGCCCTCGAACCCCATGGTCGAGACGCCCAGCGCCCAGGAGATGTGGCGGATCATCCAGCAACAGCAGCGCCAGATCGAGGTGCTCCAGCGTCAGCTGGAGGCCACCAACCAGAAAGTGGCGGAGACCGGCGAGCGGGTCGCCGAGACCGATCAGAAAGTGGAGATGGCCGGCGACATGATCGAGCAGGTCGCCAGCACGCCGGCCGCCGGCAACTGGGCCGACCGCACCAGCCTCGGTGGCTACGGCGAGTTGCATTACAACAATCTGGACAGCAAGGAGGAGATCGACTTCCACCGTTTCGTGCTGTACATCAACCACGACTTCACCGACAGCATCCGTTTCGTCTCGGAGCTGGAGCTTGAGCACTCCGTCGCCGGCGACGGCAAAAACGGCGAGATCGAGCTCGAGCAGGCCTATGTGGAATTCGACCTCAACGAGCGCAACGCCCTTCGCGCCGGTCTGTTCCTGGTGCCGGTCGGCATCCTCAACGAGACCCACGAGCCGCCGACCTTCTACGGCGTCGAACGCAACCCCGTCGAAACCAACATCATCCCCACCACCTGGTGGGAAGGCGGCGCCGACCTCCACGGCGAGCTGGCGCCCGGATTCAGTTACAACCTGGCCGTCAGCTCCGGCCTGGACGTACCCCAGAGCGGCAGCCGGGCATTCCTGATCCGCAGCGGCCGCAGCAAGGTCTCGGAAGCCCGGGCCGACGACGGCGCGCTGACCGGCAGGCTCAAATGGACCGGGATGCCCGGCGTGGAGCTGGCCATGACCGGTCAGTACCAGAGCGACGTCACCCAGGGCGATCTCAATGTCAGCGCCACCCTGTTCGAGGCCCATGCCGATATCCGCCGCGGCCCATTCGGTCTGCGGGCGCTCTACGCCCGCTGGGACCTGGACAAGTCCGCCGTGATCGCCGCCTCCGATCCGGCCGCCGTCGGCCGCGACGAACAGATGGGCTGGTATGTGGAGCCGTCCATACGCGGACGGCTGTGGACCATCCCGGGCGAGTTCGGTGCTTTCGTCCGTTACAACGTCTGGGACAACAATGCGGGCAGCTCCAACAACACCGAGTTCCAGCAATACAATGCCGGCTTCAACTACTGGCCGATCCCGGACGTGGTGCTGAAGTTCGACGCTCAGCAACAGGACAACGACAGCGCCAAGAACGACAACGGGTTCAACCTCGGCGTCGGTTACCAGTTCTGAGGATAGGACACGCCGCCACGATCCCCATGCAAGACCCGATGCATCATTCGCTGCCCAATGAGACTCGTGCCAGTGACGCAGGCCCGGCGCCGTCCCGTCTTGTTAGCAGGCTCTATTACGTCGTGCTGTTGAGTCTGGTCCTGGCCTGCGTCAGCGGCCAGGCGGTGGCGCGCGGCGTCTACCAGGAACCGGACGATTTTCTCAGCGAGACTTTTGCCGGCGAACCGCCGGCGGTCAGGGCGCTGTGGATCACCCCGGAACTGAGGGACGAGGTCGCCGGCATTCTCGGCCACCCACCCAACGCCATGCGCATCCGCTACTGGGCCGAAGGCGGCCGCACCGCATGGATCGTGGAGGAGATCGGCAAGGAGAAGCCCATCACCACCGGCATCGTGGTCAACGACGGCAGCATCGAGCGGGTCAAAGTGCTGATCTTCCGCGAGAGCCGCGGCTGGGAAGTGCGCCACGATTTCTTCACCAAACAGTTCCACGGCGCTACGCTCAACGGTCACCGGGAGCTGGATCGCTCCATCGACGGCATCTCCGGGGCTACCATGTCGGTCAGCGCAGTGACCCGCCTCGCGCGCATGGTCCTGCTGCTGGACCGGAAGGTGGCCGCCCATGAGTCCCGCTAAACGACTGCGGCGCCGCAGCGCGCTCGCCACCTGGCACCGGCGCCTGGGTCTGACCGCGGCGCTATTCGTGCTGATGCTGTCCATCACCGGTCTGGCCCTCAATCACACCGATAGTCTGGGGCTCGATGACCGCTTCGTCGGAGCCGACTGGCTGCTCCGCTGGTACGGCATCGACGCGCCCGGGCATGGTGAGAGCTTCCGGCTGGACCGGAGCGACGTCACCCGGCTGGGGGATCGGCTCTATCTGGACGCCCGAGTGATCGAGCACGATGTGGGCGCCCTGACCGGCGCCGTCTCCACCGAGGGCCTCATCATCGTCGCCGTGGATGGAGACCTGCTGGTGCTGACCGCCGCCGGCGACCGGGTCGAACGGCTGGGACGCGAGGACGGCATCCCCGCCGGCATCCGCGCCGTCGGCATGGACGCGGACGGCCGGGTGATCGTCCGCACTGCTGCCGGCACCTACCGGGCCGACTCCCAGCTTCTCGCCTGGGCGCCGTCCGGAGGCGGATCCTCCGACCTCCGATGGCCGGAACCTGCGTCGCCCGACCCGGCCCTGCTCGCCACCCTGCGCAGCGATTATTTGTCGAATATCCTGACCCTGGAGCGGGTCCTTCTGGATCTGCACAGCGGCCGTATCTTCGGCCGCTACGGTCCCTGGCTGATGGACGCGGCGGCCGTCCTGCTGCTGGTGCTGGCGGTGACCGGCGTCTGGCTGTGGTCCGGGCTCCGCCCCAACGGCCGGT
>JASFJM010000002.1:0-41557 GCA_050122055.1 Gammaproteobacteria bacterium
CGCCCCTTCACTGACGAGTCCCCGATCGTGGAGCTCCACGTTCCGGCGGTATTCCTGCTTGAGCTTGTTCAGGTCCGCAAGGGCCTGGTCCCGCTGCAACCGCAGGCGATCGCCGTCCAGCCGCGCCAGCACCTGCCCGGCGGCCACCGTCTCGCCTTCTTCTACCAGGACTTCGCGGATTTCGCCGCTCACCCTGGCCACCACGGCGGCTTCGGAATCCGCCTCAAGATTGACGGTACCCTCGTGCAACGCCATGGCGTCACCGCGCCGGGCCGGCGCCGTCACGACCGAGACTGGCACTACCGTGGGCTCTGCCGCTGTCACGCTCGCTTCTCCGACGCCGCAGGCGCTGAGCGTGAGCGGGATGGAGATGGCGAGAAAGAGATTCCGGATCCTGATCAGAGTTTGGCGGAGCATCTTGGACTCCCGTGCGGGCTTCTTGGTTTAGCAAACTAGTGTTGTAGTGAAGTATAACACTACTTAACCAAAACGCAATGCACGAGCGGTGCGGGGCATCCGCGCAGGGCCCGGGCCGGAATCCTGATAAAAAACAATGAGATAAAAAACGCCCCCAGCCGGCCAGGCTGGGGGCGTACAGGGTCCGTAAGCCTAAAGGCCGGGGTGTGTCACTCGGCCGTGGTCTGAGTCGTGGTCTTGTTCTGGGCCAGCGCCGCCACTGCGAGCTGGTTCATATCAGCCACGATGGCCGCGGCTTCGCCGAGGATGACATCGGGCACCTCTTCGTCGCCCACGTCCTCCAGACTCGCTAGCGGCTCGAATCCCAGCTTGCCGCGGCGCTGATTGATCCGTTCCAGCTCGGCAGCCTGCCGCGCTTCCCGCTCGGATTTGCGGTGCTCGAGGTTCAGCGAAACCGTGTCGTGCGCGAATTGGGCGTGGCGGGCCTCGATGTCGGAAACCAGGAAATCGAAATCCGGATCGCTCGAAGCCCGCTCGGTGTGGATGCCCTGCAGCTGGCCAACGGCGGTGTCCAGCGGCGCATCGGCGGCATAGTCGGTCGCCTGGATCTGATCCCAGGGCAGGGCAGAGGGACGGCTGCTCTCGCCGACTTCCTCCAGGTCCACCGAAGACGGCAGCTCGATGTCGGGTAGCACTCCGCGATGCTGGGTACTGCCGCCGGTGACCCGGTAGTACTTGCCGATGGTCAGGGTCAGCTGGCCGAATTGGGGATCACGACCCGGGGCATAGCGGTCCAGCGGGTAGAGATTCTGCACCGTGCCCTTGCCGAATGTCTGCTGGCCGATCACGATGCCGCGATTGTAGTCCTGGATGGCGGCGGCAAAGATCTCCGAAGCGGAGGCGCTGTAACGATTCACCAGCACCGCCAGCGGTCCGTCGTAGACCTTGTCCGGCACCGGGTCTTCCAGCACTTCGATCCGGCCGTTGGTATTGCGCAGCTGGACGATCGGGCCGCGTTCGACGAACAGACCGGTCAGCGAAGTCGCCTCGGAAAGATGGCCACCGCCGTTGTTGCGCAGATCGATCACCAGACCGTCGATCCCTTCTTCTTCCAGTTCCCCGATCAGGCGGCGCACGTCTGCGGTGGTGCTGGTGAAGTCGGCGGCGCCCGCGGCGCGCGCATTGTAATCCTGATAAAAGCTCGGCACCTCGATCACGCCGATATGGATCTGGCGACCGTCCTGCTCGATCTCCATGCGGCGCTTCTGGGCGGCCTGGGCTTCGAGTTTGATCTTGTCCCGGACCAGCGGCAGGATCTTCTCCGGGCTGCCCGGGGCGGCTCCGGCCGGGAGGATCTGCAGCCGGACCGTGGATCCGCCAGGCCCCCGGATAAGCTCCACCACCTCGTCCAGCCGCCATCCGACCACGTCGACCAGATCGCCTTCGTCTCCCTGGCCGACGGCGGTGATGCGATCGTTGGGTTTGAGCGACCCCTCGATGGACGCCGGCCCGCCGGGTATCACGTTCATGACGGCCACATAGTCGTCCTGCACCTGCAGCGATGCGCCGATGCCGTCGTAGGAGAGGCTCATCTGGATCCGGTATTCCTCCGAGTTCCGGGGCGAGAAATAGCTGGAGTGGGGATCCAGGGTGTGGGAGTAGGCATTCATGAAGGCTTCGAAGACGTCGTCGCTCTTGATCTGATCGACGCGCTTCAGGACCTGCTCGTAACGGCCGCGGAGGATATCGGCGGACTCGTCCCAGGTCTTGCCCGCAAGCACCAGACTCAGGCCGTCGTTCTTCACCCTCTTGCGCCAGATCTCGTCGAGTTCTGCCTCGGAGGTCGCCCACGGCAGCTCCGAGCGGTCGTAGACATAGAATTCGTCGATAGTGAAGTCCGGCTCTTCGTCCAGCAGCGACAGCGCATGGTTCAGGCGCTGACGTGTCCTCTCTACGTAAGTGGCATAGATAAGGAACGCTGGCTTAAGGTCGCCGCGCTTCACCGCATCGTCCAGCTCATACCGGTAACGCTCGAACTCTTTGACGTCCGCGGCGAGGAAATATTGCCGATTGCCATCCATCACTTCGATGTACCGGTCGAGCACGTCGGATGACACCTGATCGTCGACCCGGATCTGTCGGTAGTGGGAACGCTCGAACAGGGTCGTCACCAGACGACTGATCTTGGCGTGGCGGTCGGAGGGCTCGAGCCCGGGGGCGTCGGCAGTGGCCATCCCGGCCAGCGGCAGCAGTCCCAGCGATACGGCCAGCACCAAACTGCGGCGGGCGGCCAGAAAATTCAATAGAATTCGGCGCATCATGTTTGTAGCTTCACCTGCGAGTTATCGGGCCTCCCTGACCGCTCTAAGGTAGAGCGCATCCGGTGGCTATTCAAGACTTGGTTCACAATCCTTTACTTAATGCTAATCGAGACATATGTCGCCGCTGGCCATAATCACGGGAATCCTGCTCGGTACCTCGGCCTCCATCGCCGCGGGCCTGAGCGTCGTGCTGCTGCTGTTCGTCCTGCTGGCCGACCGGCATCCGCGGCTGGCTTCGGAGTACCCCGCGCTGATCGAAAGTACCGGGATATTTATCTTTCTGACTGTGATTTGCGGGATCAGTTTCATCGGCCTGATCCGCCGCCGGCGCTGGCGCTGGGCGGCCCAGGTGGCTATGTGGGCCGGGCTGGCCGGCACGGTTTTCTATTTTCTTCCCCCGGCCTGAGGCCGGCCCGTGCCCGCCGGGGCTGAGGAGCCGATGGAAAAAGCCGCGATCATAATCGCCCGCATGCGGCGTTTGCTGAGCCCGATATTGCCGCGGGCCTGGCTGCGTCCGGCCCCGTCAGGTCAGGCAGGACCGGGGCCCCGGCGCCGCTCTGGTGCAATGGTGGAGATCGATCCTGGCTCGCCGGCCTCGTCCTGGGTGGTGTGGGAGATCAGTCCGCCCGGGCGAGAGAGGCGATCCCGCCGGTCAGAAAAGCGAGAAGGGTGAGCGTCCGCCCGAGCGGGCGCCCCGCCGTGTCCGTTCGCGCAGCCGGCGCTCGCGCATGCGCGAATGTAGTTCCTTGCGTCGGGCCGACAGCCACTGCTCCCGGGTCATCTCGTCTTCTGCGCCACGGCCGCCACGACGCTTTTCCTCCACCGATCGGAAACGGCAGAAGTCGGTGTAGGCGTCTATCTCATGACGCAGTTCCCGCACCACCAGCTCGACCATGATGGCGTCATCGAGGAAGCCGAGACCCGGGACGTGGTCAGGGATCAGGTCGTCCGGTTCGCCAAAGTAGGCGAGGGCGTTGACGACTCTTGCCGTATCTTCATCCGGCAGCTTCCACTCCCGGTCCTCCACCATGTCGATCATGACCTGGATGCGGGCGATCCGATCGCCGACGAATTCGGGCAACTCGATGTCGCCAACCGAGTCGAGCAGCTGGCGTGCCGCGCTCAGTACTTCGGATTTCGGCTTGTCCGCGGCGGCGTCCCGGGCCTCCCGCATGATAATGCGGAAGTGCTGGAGGTCTGCCTTGCTGAGTTCGAAGCTAACTCTCAGACTCATTGGAGTCTCCGCGGGATCAGTGGAGAGGCAAGCCTACGCGGGACCTCTGTTATCGTCAAATGACCCGCCAGGCCCCGGGCGGCGGGGCCCCTGGCGCTCCGGACGCACCATCCCGGGACCTTGGCCGAAGCGGCAGGGAACCATGTATGTCACCGCCTATCTATAGCTGTAAGATGGCGGGACAAAAGGACCAGGGGGGCTCCGGCCGGGCGTCGATGCAGGAAAAATCCGACTCGATCTTCTCGCGCACCTTCGCCGACCTGAGGCGACGGCGGGTTTTCCGTGTCGCGGCCACCTATGCGGTGGTGGCCTGGTTGATCATCGAGGTGGCATCGGTGGTCTTCCCGGCGCTGCACGTGCCTGACTGGGCATTGACGGTCGTGGTCAGCCTCGCCCTGGTGGGTTTCCCCGTGGTGTTGCTGCTGAGCTGGATCTTCGACATCACCCCGGCGGGTCTGGTGAAGACGGAGCCCATGGCGGAAGGCGCAGAGGAAGTGCAACGAGTCGCCCGTCGCGGCATCGATTTCGTCATCATCGGCGTACTGCTGGTGATCATCGGTTACCTCGTCTACCAGCAGAACCTGCTCGGCTCATGGGTGGGGAAGGAGCAGTCCATCGCTGTGTTGCCGTTCGTCGATCTGAGCCAGGAAGGGGACAACGAATACTTCAGCGATGGCATCTCGGAGGAGTTGCTCAACTCGCTGGTCAGCGTGGACGGGCTGCGGGTCGCGGCGCGAACCTCCTCATTCGCGTTCAAGAATCGGAACGAGGATATCCGCACCATCGGCGAACAGCTCAACGTGAGCACGGTTCTGGAAGGCAGCGTCAGGCGCTCGGGCGATCAGGTCCGAATTACAGCACAGCTCATCAACGTGGATGACGGCTTCCACCTCTGGTCGGACACTTACGACCGCCGGCTGGACGACATCTTTTCGATCCAGGCGGAGATCGCGCAATCGATCGTGGATGCGCTCAAGCTGCAGCTGATCGGGGAGCGCCAGATGCTGGCGTCCGCAACGACCGATGTGGACATCCGGGCCTACGACCTTTACCTGCTGGGGCGCCATCACTGGCACCAGCGCACGGCGGAATCACTCAACCGGGCCCTCGAGTTATTCCAGCAGGCGATCGAGATCGATGAGAGCTTCGCGCTGGCCTATACGGGGCTCGCCGATACGTACCTGCTACTCGACGGTTACGGAGATCTGTCCACCGAAGAGGCGTCGTCAAGGGCCGAACTGCCGGTCGCCCGGGCGCTGGCCCTGGACGATCAGCTGGCAGAGGCTTATGCATCGCTCGGTCTGTTGCGCTTCAATCAGCAGGACATCAGCGCCGCCGAGCTTGCCTTGCGCAAGGCCGTGGATCTGAATCCCAACTACTCCATGGCCCATATGTGGCTGGGGCTTGCCCTCGACAGGACTTCCGGTCCCGGGGCCTCTCTGGTCGAGTACCGGCGTGCCATGGAGCTGGATCCGCTGCACCTGGTGGTGAGGACCAACCTGGCTCGTGCGCTGGCATCCACCGGTCGCTACCCGGAGGCGGTCGAACAGAGTCGAGCCATCCTCGAGAACGATCCCGGGAGGGACCTGGCCTATTACGATCTGGCCGGGCTGCATGAGCGTTACGGTCATCTGGACGAGGCGGCGAACGTCGCCAGCCGCGGCATCGAACAGACCGACGGGCCGCTCAGCTATCTGGCCCTGGCCACCGCCCTGGGCAAGCTGGGTGATCCGACCCGGGCCCAGGCCTATCTGGACGAGGCCGGCAAGCGCATGGAGAAAGCCGATAAAACCCTAGGTGCGAAAGCCTATCTGCTGTTGAGCCTGGATGACGAGGTGGCCGCGGAAGCACTGCTGGACGTCGATACCCTCGAAGCGGAAATCCCCGAGGGCGACTGGACGGCGATCGAACGGATGTTCTGGGCCGCGATCCTCGACATGCGGTCGGGGCGCTATGGATCGGCGATCCGACGTCTGGAGACGGTGGCAGAAGTCGGCGGGGAGATGGCGGGACCGGAAGAATGGTTGATCCTGACGTCGGCGCTGGCCTATGCACAACAGGCCGCCGGAGATAGAGATGGCGCGTCGCGGACCCTGGAAGCGGGATTGCGCAAGTCCGAGTGGGCGGTCGGGGCGGGCTGGCGGGTGCCGCAGATCGATGCGCTGACCGCGCTCATACTGCATCTGGATGGACAGGAAGCAGCAGCCCGGGCGCGACTGGCGGTGGCCGTGGACGCGGGCTGGAGAGACTATTACGAATTAGGGGTGATGCCCCAGGTCGGTGACTGGTTCAGCCAGCCCGGCATGAGCGCGGTGCTCGACCCGGTGCGTAAGGATCTGGACGGGATGCGGGCCGCGATCGGGGATCTGCCCACTCCCGATGGCCGTCTGGCCCGCAGTCAAAGTGAGACCCGGTGAACTCCGGCGCTGAACCTTCCAGGCCAGGCACCGGCGCCGTCCCCCGAGCGCTGTTTATCTACCTGATTCTGATCTGGCTGACCCTCGGGTGGACCGAGCTCGAAGCCTATGGGTCCGGTTTCAAGTACCTGATCGCCGCCTGCCTGCTGGCCGGCTTCCCGCTTTGCATCGTGCTGGCTCGTCGGTTGACGCCATCGGCCACCGGTTTTCTCGGTGCTGCGGCCAGACCCCTGACGGCGGCCGCCGGCGCGATGGCACTGCCGCTGACGGCTCTCTGCCTGTCCCATGCCGCGGACAGCGGCCAGGAACTCGAGCTGGACGGTCACAAAATTGTCGCTGCCTCGTTGGTGGAAGCGATCGAGGCGTCCGATCCGGCCGATGGATTGCGCTTGCGGATCCGGGGTCTGACGCTGACCCCGGCCGACCTCGCCGTCAGCGACCTGGAGCTGGCCCGGGCCGAATTGCTGGTGGACACGACCCTGCACCCGGGTGTCGGCGGGAAGGACCTGCTGGTAAAGGCCCGGCTTGTCGGGTCCAGCGATGGCAGACTGGTCTGGAGCACCGAGTACCGGGTCGACGCCGGCGATATCCGGGCGGTCCGGCGCATCCTGCTGCGAGCCCTGAGTGAGGGCATGAGCCGGACCTGCGAGGGCGGGCCGGCGAGCGAGGGCCAGCTGATCTAGCCGGCGGGGAGGGGGCTGATTCTGATCAGTCGCGCCGCGGCGAAAAATGCAGCCCGGGATGGCGATCCTCGTCGAGACCGAAAAATACCCGCGCGCTGTTCCCCTGCCAGAGGGTCAGGAACGGTACTTCCTCCAGTTCGCGCAGGTAGATCAGATACTCCTCGGGCGAGGAAGGCCGGCTGAAGGCGTAGGCGGCTGCTGCGGTGCTGGATTCGGCCAGATCCCGTTGGTCCAAGTCTCGGCCAGGGGCGATGGCAGGGACCGGCGAGTCGGGCAGTCCGAAGTGGTCCGGATAGGCGTCGATGGGAGATCCCGTCAGCGTGATCTCGGAGAAGAGCGGATCACCGGGCGAATTGGGGGGTGGGTCAGCGGGGGCCAGGGCAGGCTGGCAAATCAGCGCCGCGGCGATCCAGACTCGCCGTGTCAATCCGCTGAATCCCGAAACATGCTGCATTGCACTACCCCATTTCAGTGATTTCTGATATAAGAGTCCCATGCAAAACGAAAGATCATTTAGCAAACGTCTCCGCGATACTCATCGCCTGCTCAGCTTGATCGATTTCGGCTCCGCCAAGCGTGAACCAAGTCTCAATACTAGCGACGGCGCTGGCCGGCGTCATCCCGCCAGCCGACCGGTCCGCTGATCGTTCACCGTTTTTTTCGATCCTTTTCGACCGAGTCGAACGGCACGTCCTCCCAGGACCGCATCTTTGGGAGATTGGAGTGGGTGTCGTAGGGATTGAATCCCGAATCCCGCCAGTTCCGCTGCTCTTCCTCGGCCTCGCGCAATGCCTTTTTTCTCGGACCCACCGTGTCATCGGCGTCCGTTGAATCGTAGGGGTTGAAGCTTCGCCCCTCCGCTTCCGGGTCAATCTCGATTTTGGCCAGCGGGAGATCGCCGTCTGTCCCGGCCAGACCTCGACGGACGATGCCCTCGACCCGTCTGTCCGAGCCCGAATCCGCCTCGATTTTTGTTTTTTGTTTTCGGCTGAAGATGCCCATTTCGCCCTCCAGAATCATCTCCGGAATCCGCCCTGCGCGGAAAAATCCGAAAATCATTATACGGGACAGAGGCTTACGTATTTTGTGACCTGTGTCACACTTTTTCTGGAGCCGGCTCGGCGCGGGGCTTGCGGCGAAGGGGGAGCCAGAGCACGCGCAGAAGCGTGATCCCCAGCACCGGGCTCAGACACAATGCCCAGGCTGCCGGTTCTCCGCGGCCCATGTCCTTGAGCACGCTGGCGTAAAGATGGAGCAGGCCTCTGCCGTCGGTGGCGTACTCGCCCAGCAGTTCCTGGCCGGTATAGAAAACGGCCGCCGGCACCAGCAGCACGCCGATCAGTATCAAAACGCCATTGAAGATCAACTCGAAGCGCAGACGGCGCGGCAGGGCGCCGGGCTTGATGTCCGTCTGATCGGTCCCGGGCTCCGCTGTCTGGTTCACGCTGATCCGTCTCTGTTGTCTTGGCCTCGGGCCCGGATACCGTCGAGTATGGTGTCGCAGACCCGCAGGGCGAGCGCTCGCACTTCTTCACGCCCGTCCGGATTCACCTTGCCGCTGCCGAGGATCAGCATGGTCAGGCCGTGCACCACCGCCCAGGCCGAGATTACCACGCTGTCTGTGTCGTCGCCGCCGAACACGCCGGCCCGGCGACCTTCGTCGATGATCCGGAAGATCCCGGCGTAGGCGTCCTCGGCGCAGGCATGAAGCGCCTCCGGGAGGTCCTCGGACTTCATCATGCCGCCATACATCAGGTGGGTGCGTTCCGGGTTCTCGGTGGCCCATTCCACATACGCGACTCCGGCCGCCCTCAACTGCGCTTCCGGGTCATCCGGGAAGGCGTCGTGGGCGGCGTTGACCATTCCCGCGAGGCGGTTGAAACCGGCTTGCGCCACGGCCTCGAGCAGTCCGGCTTTGCCGCGGAAATGGCGATAAGGTGCCGAGTGGCTGACCCCGGCCAGCTTGGCCACCTCGCGCAGGCTGAGTTCCGAAAATCCCTGTTTTTCCAGCAGATGCTCGGCAGCCTGTACGAGGGTGCTGTGCAGATCGCCGTGGTGATAGCTATCTCTGGCGGGGAACGTTTTCGACTTGGATCCCGTCATAACGCGGCGCAGTCTAGCACAAATGTTGACACTGGAAACATCAGATGTTTACATTGGCAACATCCATCTTCCCTGGCCCGGCGTCGAGTCCATGCGATCCCTCCCTTTCTTCTCAACCCTGGCCGTCCTGAGCACCGTCCTGCTCACCGGTTGCGGACCCGAATCCGCTGCCGGCGACAGCGAAACGGAACCCCGGTCGGTGCGAGTCGCGCCCGTGCAACTCGAGCAGGGCGCCAGGGAACTGCGCATGTCCGGGATCACCCGGGCAACCCGCCGCGCGACCCTGGCATTCCTGGTATCCGGCACGCTGGTGGAGCGGCCCGCCGATCTCGGTAGCCGGGTGAAGGCCGGCGACGTCGTGGCCGGGCTCTACAACCCGTCGCTGGAGCCGGCGGTCTCCGCCGGTCAGGCCCGGATCCGCGAACTGGATGCCAGGCTCGAGCAGTTGGAGCGGGATCTGGATCGCGCCACCGATCTGCGCCAGCGGGGTCTGATCAGCCAGGAGGATCTGGAGCGCGTCAGCACCGATCTCAGCGCGACCCGCGCGGCCCGGGACCTGGCGAGGGCCGATCTGGCGGAGGCCCGCAATCGTTTGGGTCAGTCCCGCATTCTGGCGCCGTTCGACGGCTCGGTCACCGACGTCCGTTTCGAGATCGGGGAATATGTAGCGGCCGGCCAGGCTGTGATCCAGCTGAGTGCCCTGGACCAGCTGGAAGTGGAGCTGTCGATCCCCGAGACGCTGATCGATCGATTTGAAGCGGGGCGGGACGTGGAGCTCGACCTGACGTTCAGACCCGGGCGCAAGGTGCAGGGCCGCGTTGTCAGGACCGGCGACTCGGGCGGCCAGGCCGGCGGCCTGTTCCCGATCGAGATTGCGCTCGAGCCGACGCCGGGCATCCGTCCCGGCCTGACCGTGGAACTGGTACTGCCGCTGCCGTCGGCGCCAGCGAGGTTCGTGCCGCTGGCCGCCATCCTCGATCCCGGCACGGGCCGGCCACGGGTATTCCGGATCGTGGAGGGCCGCGTCGAGCCTGTGTTCGTGACCGTGGGTCAACTTTACGGTGACCGGGTCGAGGTGGCGGGCGATCTCGGGGACGGGGATCTGGTGGCGGTGACCGGACTCAGCTCCCTCACCCCGGGGCAAGCGGTCGAGATCCTGGAATGAGCCTGGCGGTCGCAGCTGCCGGCCAGCGCCGGCTGGTCCTGGCCGTGGCCACGGTGTTGGCTCTGGTCGGGATGGTGGCTTGGAGCGGCATGATCCGGCAGGAAGATCCCTCATTCCCTTACCGGGGTGGGTTTGTCCTGGTGGCGTACCAGGGTGCTGACCCGGAGCGGGTCGAGCGTCTGGTGCTGGAGCCGCTGGAAGAGGAACTGGCCGAGATCGAGACCATCGACTCCATCCAGTCCACCGTCCGCTCGGGCCAGGCCACGGTGCGTCTGCGTCTGCAGGATTATGTCTACGATACCGACACCCAGTGGGATCGGGTGCGGGTGGCTGTAGAGCGGGCCCGGCTGCAATTCCCCGATGGCGTCGGCGCGCCGGTGGTGGACGACCGCGCGGTCGACAATTCCTCGGCGGTGGTGGTGGTCTCTGGATCCGAAGACCTGCTCCGGCTCGCTGACGCCGCGGAACAGATAAAAAAGCGCCTGTACACCATCGATGGCGTATCCCGGGTAGAGATCGCGGGCGACCCCGGCGAGCAGGTGACGATCGCCTACGATGATGCGGTCGCGCGCCGGGTCGGGCTGACGCCCAACGTCCTCGCCGACCAGATCTCCCGGCGTAACCAGGTGCGGGGCGGCGGTACCGTGCTGGTGGCCGGGAAGACTGCGACCCTGAGACCGGAGACCGAATTCCGGACCATCGGGGAAATACGCCAGACGGCGGTGACCCTCCCGGATGGCAACACCTTGCCTCTCTCGGAGATCGCCACGGTCAGCCACGGGCCGGCGGAACCCGGTCGCGAGTTCATGTGGGTCAACGGGGTCCCGGCGGTCGGCCTTTCGATCATCCTGGAGCGGGACAAGGTACATGTGGGTCGCTTCGGTGATGCGTTGCAGGCGATGATCCCGGCCCTGCAGCAGGAGTTCAGTCCGCTCGACGTCGGTCTGATCCTTTTCCAGCCGGTGCACGTGGAGGCGCGGCTGGCGGAACTCGGACGTTCGCTGCTTCTGGGCGTCGCCATCGTCGCCGCCATCCTGTTCCTGTCCATGGGTCTCAGACTCGGCCTGCTGGTGGCCTCGGTGGTGCCGCTGGTGACCCTGTCGGCGCTGGCGATCTACGCCATCGGCGGCGGCGTGCTGCAGCAGATCGCCATCGCCGGTCTGGTCATCGGTCTCGGCATGCTGGTGGACAACGCCATCGTCATGGTGGAGAACATCCAGTGGCATCTGGACCGCGGGCTGCCGCCGCGCAAGGCCTCGATCAAGGCGGTGAAAGAACTCGCCGGTCCGCTGGGATCGGCCACCGGGACCACACTGGCCGCGTTCGTGCCCATGTTGATCTCCAAGGGCAACACCGGCGATTTCACCCGCATGATCCCGACCATGGTGATGCTGACCCTGACGGTGAGCTACTGCTACGCCATCCTGGTCACGCCCGCATTGTCGGAATTCATCCTCAAGCCCAGTGCCGGGCGCGGTGAGGGGCGTCTGGCCGCGGTCGGTAGGCGGGTCGGCACGGTCGCGGTCGGACACAGCGCGACGGTGCTCGTGGCCGCCTTGCTCATGGTCGCCCTGGCCGTGTTCGGCATGCGCTATGTGGATCGCGATTTCTTCCCCAGCACCTCGCGCAGCGAGATGGTGGTGGATCTCAATTTCGCCGAGGGCACTCACATCAGCACCACGTCGGCCGCCGCCGTGGAGATGGCCGATGCCCTCGGCAAGCTCCCGCAGGTGGAAGACGTCTATACCTGGACCGGTTTCTCCGGGCCGGTGTTCTTCTACAATCTGCGCGAGAATCCCCGCAGCCCCCATATCGGGCGGCTGGCGGTGATGGCCCGCAGCGCCGCGGATATCCCGGCTATCTCCGACTGGGTCCGGGATTACGCGCGCGCCCGCCTGCCCGATGTGGAAGTGGTGCCTCACCGCCTGGGCCAGGGACCACCGGTGGATGCCCCCATCGAGATCCGGATCTACGGCGACGATTTCGACGTGCTGCGGACAGCCACCGAACAGGTGCTGGATTTCGTGCGCGCAAGCGAAGGGACGGCCGATGTCCGCGAGACCCTCGGCACCGGGACGCCGACCCTGGTCTACGAGATCGATGACGCCGCGGCGTCCCGCTACGGTCTCGACCGGTCCGACGTGGCCGACGCCCTGCGCGGACGGACCCTCGGTGTGGAGATCGGCCAGTACCGGGCCGGGCTGGATCCGGTGCCGATCTATATCCGCTCGCCGGAGGGGGAGCGATTCTCGACCGATCATCTGGAGACGGCCTACGTCTTTACGCCGGACGGGGAATCGGTCCCGCTGGCCCAGCTGGTCAATCAATCCCTCAAATGGCAGCCGTCAGCGATCCAGCATCATGATCTGCGCCGCATATCCATCGTATTGTCGGAACTCGAAGAGGGTTATGCCTTCGGCAATGTCACTGCCGATCTGCAGAAGCGCATCCGCGACCTGACGCTGCCTCCCGGGGTGAGCCTGGACTTCGGCGGCAAACTGGAGAGTTCCGGTGACGCCAACGAGGCGATCTTCTCGGCCATGCCGGTCGGCGTGGTGCTGTTGCTGATCTTCCTGCTGCTGGAGTTCAACTCCTTCCGGCGCCTGGCGATGGTGCTGGTGACGGTGCCGCTGGCGACGGTGGGCGTGGTGCCCGGTCTGCTGCTGTCGGACAACCCGTTCGGTTTCACCGCGCTGCTCGGCGTGATCGCCCTGGTCGGCATCGTGGTCAACAACGCCATCGTCATGATCGATGTGCTGGACAAGAACCTGGAACGGGGTCAGGCGCTGACCGAAGCGATCGTCGATGCGGTCGCGCGGCGGACGCGGCCGATCCTGCTCACCACCATCACTACCGTCGCCGGTCTTGCGCCCCTGACCATGACCCGCAGCACCCTGTGGCCGCCGCTGGCCTGGTCGATCATCTCCGGGCTGCTGGCTTCCACGCTGCTGACCCTGATGGTGTTGCCGGCCATGTGCCGCTATCTGCTTCGCTCGGACGAGCGGAAGGACGCACGCCAGGCCGTTTGAGCGGACTCCCGCGACTGCTATGCTAGACGTCCTCGCGGCGCGCATCGGGTAGGGTTGATGGCGACTAGAAGCATCTCGGGCTGGTTCAGGCGTCAGCTGGAGAACCCCCAGATCGTCATCCTCGGTTTGATCATCCTGATCGTGGCCGGGACGCTGTACTTCTTCGGCGGCATGCTGGCGCCGCTGCTGGCCAGCGTGGTCATCGCCTATCTGCTCCAGGGTCTGGTGACCCGGCTCGAACGGCGACGAGTCCCTCACGTGGCAGCCGTGATGCTGGTCTTCCTCAGCTTCTTCGTCGCCCTGTTCTTTGCTGTATTCGGGCTGCTGCCGATGCTGATCCGCCAGCTGACTTCGCTGGCCCAGCAGGTGCCCAGCATCGTGGCGGCGTTACAGCGGGCTCTGCTCTCGCTGCCCCAGCGGTTTTCGCTGATCACCGAGAAACAGATCCAGGATCTGCTCTCCAGCCTCAGCAGCGAGATCATCGGTGCCGGCCAGACCCTGCTGACCTATTCGTTGTCCTCGCTGGTCACGGCATTTACCATCGGCGTCTATCTGGTGCTGGTACCGATCCTGGTCTTTTTCCTGCTCAAGGACAGCGCCGTGATCCTGAGCTGGTTCTCGCGCTTCCTGCCGGAACATCGGCCACTGGCGGACCAGGTCTGGACCGAAGTCGACCGCCAGATCGGCAACTATGCCCGCGGCAAGATCTGGGAGATCATCATCGTCGGCTCGGTCGCCTTCGCCGTGTTCCGCCTGCTGGGATTGCAATATGCCCTGCTGCTCTCGGTGCTGACCGGCGTCTCGGTGCTGATCCCATACGTCGGCGCCCTGGTGGTCACGCTGCCGGTGGCCGGCGTGGCCTTCTTCCAGTGGGGGCTGCAACCGGACTTCTACTGGGTCGTGGTCGCCTACGGCGTCATACAATTCCTGGACGGCAACGTGCTCGTGCCATTGCTGTTCAGCGAGGCGGTCAATCTGCACCCGGTCGCCATTATCGCGGCCATCCTGTTCTTCGGCGGACTATGGGGATTGTGGGGCGTATTCTTCGCCATCCCGCTGGCCACCGTGATCCAGGCGGTCCTCGGCGCCTGGCCTGACGAGATCAGGACAGAACCGGAAGAGCCTGCCTCGGCCTGAGAGGCAGGCAGTAGCGCTGCGATCCGTCACCGATCCGCCTGCCAGGCCACGAAACCGCCGGCCAGGGAAGTCACCCGGGTAAATCCCATGTTCTGCAGGGCATCGGCCGCCAGGGCGGAGCGTCCGCCAGTGCGGCAGTAGAGGCAGATGGGCCGGTCCTTGTCGGCCAGTGCGGGTGCGGTCTCGCCGCCCATCTCCGGCACCGGCGCCACCTCTGCTTCCAGCACCCCACGCGGAATATTCAGCGATCCGGGTATGTGTCCGGCAGCGTGTTCGTCCGGTTCGCGCACGTCGATGAGGACCGTATCCGGTCCCGGGCTCTCCCTGAGTTCGCTGACGCTGACCTCGCGGATGCGGGCGCGCGCTTCGGCGACGAGTTGTTCCATGGTGATCTGCATCGTTCCCTGTCTCCCTTCAGTGTCCGGATCGGTCTGGCTCCGACGCTCAGTCGGCAACCTGCGCCAGGTTCTGCCAGATGATAAATACTGCCATCACGATCAGGAACACGCCGAAGCCCTGTTTGAGACGGCGGTGATCGAGACGGCTGCCGAGCCTGTTTCCCAGCAGGCTGCCGGCGATACCGATCATCGTGAATTTGACCAGCACGGGCACATCCAGGCTCAGATCCGAGCCGTGGAGCACGTCAAGATATTTGACGAAGCCGGCGAAGGACTTCAGGGCGATGATGGCGAGGCTGGTGCCGATTGCCCGGTGCATCGACAGCCCGCCCAGGAGCACCAGTGCCGGCACGATGAGGAAGCCGCCGCCCACGCCTACGAAACCGGTCAGGATGCCCACGAACAGACCGTCCATCACGATCTTCCATTCGGCCCGGGCCGGGTCTGACGCCGGCACACCCGCGCCGCCGGCGCTCAGGGCCGGCGCAGGGACTGCCATGGGCCGGAGCATGAATCCGGCCGCGAGCAGCATCACGACCGCGAACACGAGCAGCTGCAGCTGGCCGCTGACAAAGGCTGCCAGCCAGGCACCGGACCAGGTGCCGGCGATACCCGGCAGGCCGAACCAGACCAGGCTGCGGACGTCGATCATCCGCCGTCGCAGAAAGGGCAGGGCGCCGGCCAGGGCGATGCTACCGACGATGGCGAGGGAGCCGGCGATGGCCACCTTCTCTTCCTGGCCGACCAGGTAGACCAGCACCGGGACGGTGAGCACCGAGCCACCGGAGCCCAGCAGGCCCAGACTCAAACCGATCGCCAATGCGCCGAGCCATGACATCATATCAATTTATTCAACAGCTTATGAAGGAAACTTTATGTCATGACTAAAAATGCCCGGGTAGTGATCTACCCGGGCAACAGGGCCACATTCAAGTCTTGGGGGAGACAAGATATTAGTGACGACTAATATATACACCAAAACATGCGGGATGTCTAATGTATCTTTCGTGATTCGTGAGCTGCCCCTATCATTCCCCTTCCCCGTCACGGAGAGCCAAGTGAAATATCTGCACACCATGGTCCGGGTTTCCGATCTGGACGCCTCGATAGAATTCTATTGCAAGCATCTCGGTCTTCAGGAATTGCGCCGGCGGGACAGCGAGCAGGGGCGCTTCACCCTGGTCTTCCTCGCCGCACCGGGCGACGAATCCGCACAGGTGGAACTCACCTACAACTGGGATCCGGAAACCTACACCGGTGGACGGAACTTCGGTCATCTGGCCTATCTGGTGGAAGACATCTATGCCCTGTGCGCGCGTCTGCAGGCCGCCGGCGTGACGATCAACCGGCCTCCGCGAGATGGCCACATGGCCTTCGTCCGTTCGCCGGACGGTATCTCCATCGAGCTGTTGCAGAAGGGCGACGCCCTGCCGCCGAAAGAACCCTGGCAGTCCATGCCCAACACCGGAGAGTGGTGAGGGGAGTGGATCGGGTATCAGAAGCGTATGCCGGGGCCGAGGTCGGCCAACTGCTGGCGGACCGCCTCCCGCTGGGCAGCCAGTGCGGCATCGAGCCGTTGCTGGAGTTCGATCACCTCCGGGCTCGAGGCGGCCTCCGCAAGATACTCGGATTCGGTTAGCTTCCAGCCCCATTCCGCGGTGCCCAGCCAGCCCAGGTCGACCGCCTCCCTCCACAGCCGCACAGCCTCTTCCGTGTCTCCCGCGGCCGCGGCGTTGCCGGCAAAGGCCCGGGCGTTCTGGGCCGGGGGACGGTTCCCGTGAACCTTTTTTCGATGAGCCTCCTCGACCGCCTGAAGTCGGCGCAGCTGTTCGTGCCTGCCAGCCCGGTTGAGGGCAAACATGGTCTCGGTGCTGATGTCGTGATTGTCCGCGTCGACGACCGGCTCCGCTGCCAATAACTCGGGATACCATCCCTCCACGAGCGCCAGGGCCTCGTCGGCGCGGTCCACCATGGTCAGGGTGAACACCCGGGCGGCGCGGAGGTTCGGGAAGTTGCCGAGGTCCGTCTGCATCAACTGCCCGGTCAACTCATCGGCTCGGGCAAAGTCCTTTTCGAAAATCGCCCCATAGGCCGGGAGCATCATCGCCACGGGGTGTTCGGGCGATTCCAGCCTGATCCGTCGGATCCATCGGTCTGCCTCCTCATCCATCCCCAGATCGGAATAGAGGAACACGAATTCGATGGTCGTGCGCACGTCCCGTTCGGAGACTTCATGGGCCTTGATCAGCCAGCGATGGCCCTCGTCCAGGCGGGCAAAGATGAATCGGTTCAGGTTGTACAGCCCCAGGTAACCGGTCGGGTAATCGGGATCGAGAGTGATCAGGCGCCGCATCTGGGTCTCGGCTTCTTCGTACCGACCGAGCTGCATCAGATTGAATGCGATGTTGTTTTGGGCCACCCGGGACAGGGGATCGATCTCCAGGGTCTTGCGCAGGACCTCGATGGCTTCCTCTGACCGGCCCGGCGTCTCGCCCAGCGCGCTGGCATACCAGAGGTAGGCCGGCGCGTAGCTGGGGTTGAGTTCCATCGAGCGCTTGAGCGCCGCCTCCGCCTTGTCCAGCTGGCGGATGTTCATCTCCGCCAGACCCTTCGAGGCCCAGACCTCGGCGGACTCCGGATCCAGCGCCATGGCCCGTTCCAGCAGCGGCGCGGTCCGTTCGTAGGCGGTCTCCACCGGCATCATCTGATGATTGGTGGCCAGCAGGCTCACCGCATCCGCAAGCCCGGAGTACGCCAGCGCATAGTCCGGATCCATACGCACGGCCTGCTCGAATAGTTTCTCCGCCTGCTCGATGGATTCCAGGGTGCGCAGATGGAGGAACTGGCGGCCGCGCAGATAGAGATTGTGGGCCTCGACGTTGGTGGTGGCCCGCTTGGTCAGCCGCTGCCGCTCTTCGCCCAGCAGGTTAACCTTTAATGCGTCGACCACGGCCAGAGAGATCTCGTCCTGGATCCGGAATACATCGTCCATCTCGTAGTCGTAGGTGTCCGACCAGAGATGGAAGCCATCCTCGACCTTGATCAGCTGGGCGGTGACCCGGATTCGGTTACCGGATTTGCGCACGCTGCCTTCGAGTACGTGCGCTACGCCCAGCTTCTCGCCGACGTCGCGCAGGTCCTCGTTCTGGCCCTTGAAGAAGAACGACGAGGTCCTTGCGGCGACGCGCAGGCCGTCGACCTGGGCGAGGAGGTTGAGCAACTCTTCGGACAGGCCATCGGAGAAATACTCGTTTTCCGCATCGCCGCTCATATTGACGAAGGGGAGCACGGCGATGGATCTGGGCCCGGTCTCATCACCGCTGCTGTCACCGCCCAGGCGGAAACCGCCGTGGGTGGTGGCCAGGAACACGACGGCGAAGGCCAGGGTGCCGATGATCAGGTAGTTGATACGCTGGCCGGTCGTCGGCGTGATGGACTGGTCGACCGGCACCTCGGCGGTCTTCTTGATGCCCTCCGGCGTGACCTCGAATGCCCAGGCGAGGATCAGGGCGATGGGCAGGCCCATCAGGAGGAGCATGACCACAAAAGTCACGGTCCACTCCGGCAGGCTCAGAGCCGGGAAGGTGGTTTCGGCGATCTGGATCAGCAGCCAGGACGCGATCAGGTAGACCGTCGCAACCTTGAACACGTTGCGGCGGCGCATCTCTTTCAACAAACGACCGAATCCGCTCTCTGCGCCGCTCAAGCCCTTCCCCCAAGGACAAACGATCGCCCAAGGCTAGCAGAATCCCCGACCGGAATCATCGGATGCCGGCCGCTGCAACGAGGGATTGGCGTAGAATTCAGACCGGGCCCTCAGTCGCGGAAACCGTAACCTTGTCAACGCCGAGTCGCCACGCTGCCCGCGCCCGGTTGATTCTCCGGCACCCGCTGGCTTTCCTGGCCCGGGTAGGCCGCGGGATACGCAGCAATCAGGTCATGCTGATGGCTGGCGCGCTGGCCTACAACGCGCTGTTGAGCATCGTGCCGTTCTTCGCCCTGATGCTGCTGGCCCTTTCCCATTTCATGGACCAGGAAGGGTTGCTCCGGGCCCTATCGGGCACCGTCGAACTGGTCATCCCCGGCCGCAGCGAGGTGGTGGTGGGACAGATCCGCGGGCTGCTGGCCGGGCGCGAGCAGATCGGCTGGGTCGCCATCGCCCTGCTGATCTTCTTCAGCGCGTCGGCATTCCTGGTGCTCGAGCGCGCACTGGAACGGATCTTCCATCACCGGGCGCGGGTCGTCAGCCGGCATTTCCTGGTCTCGGCCATCATCCCCTATCTATACATGCTGGTGCTGGGCGCCGGACTCACCCTGCTGACCATAGGGCCGAGCGTCCTGAGCGCGCTGGAGCCCCATCTGTCGCCCGGGATGGCGGAGCTGTTGCCCGGCCATCGGCGTGGCTCCGGGCTCGCCGCCGTGGGCATGTTCGTGCTGGAGGTGGTCCTGCTGGCGTCCTTCTACAAGATCATGCCGGCGGGCAGGATCGGCACCGCCGCCGCGCTGATCGGGGGATTGGCGGCCTCGATATTGTGGGAAGCGACGCGCCGGACTCTGGCCTGGTACTTCGATTCCATCTCCATCGTCAACGTGGTCTATGGTTCGCTGACCGCGGTGGTCGTCTCCCTGCTTCTGCTGGAGGTCGGCGCGATCATCTTGCTGACCGGCGCCCAGGTGATCGCGGAATACGACCGCTTCGTCCATCGGGAGCGTTTCCTGCCGGACCCGGAACAGGAGGCCGCTAAAGGGGACTGACGCCGGATCCGAATCGCCCCTGCCCCGGGGGCTTGCTTGGGCCACGGCATTGGCTAGGCTATCAACAGATGGGACAAATACGCGGCCGGGAGACGATCATGCAGTGCCCCAAATGCAATCACGTGATGGAGATGGTGGATTTCCAGGGCATCGAGGTTGACCGGTGCTCTCTGTGCAAGGGCCTCTGGTTCGATGCCCTCGAGCATGAGGCGCTGAAGAAAATGGAAGGATCCGAGGAGATCGACCAGGGCGATCCAGAGGTGGGCGAACTGTTCAACGCCGAGGACAGGATCTCATGCCCGCGCTGCCACACGAGCATGATCCGCATGGTCGACCGCGATCAGCCACACATCTGGTTCGAGTCCTGCACGATCTGCTACGGCGTATTCTTCGACGCCGGCGAGTTCACCGACTACAAGCACCATACGCTGTTGGACTCTATCCGCGACTTCAGGGTCAAGGCCCGGACCTGATACCTGTCCGGGCTCGTTCCCTGACCCCTGCCGCAGCCTAGTCGCAGGCGCGGGCGATAAACGCGACGGCGGATTCAAGCGAATCGAAGGCGTACTGGTCATCCACTTCCTCGTAGTCGGGCCGCCGGCGGATTTGCTTGTCCTGCACCTGGTAGCTCCGATTGAGCAGCCCGTGCTCGTCGAAGTTCAGACGCATCAACAGACGCAGTTCCCTGTCCTGGCCGACGCTGACGATGACCGCCCGCTCGCCTTGCTCGATCTTGACCGAGGTATATCCCGCGAATCTGGCTTCGAGCTGCTCGGCGGCCTTGCCGAGATCGCGATACAGTCGGGCCGCCTTACGTTCCCGCCATTCCTCTTCCAGCGCCTTCAGACGCTGCGTCGTCTCCAGGATGTCCGGATCGACTTTCTTGTGCGTGACGTTCATCACACATACTCCCGCTTTCCCCTTTTTCCGGCGCGGCCAACCCGCGCCGTCCCTGCAGAAGCGGGCGACGTCAAGCCATGGCCGGGTAAGGCACGGGAACCGGGGCGGAGCGCTCTGAAGAGCGTCCGTGCATGAGGCCGGTCCCGCCGAAGACGGTCCCGACCTGCAGGCGACCCCGCTGTCCTAGGCACTGCCCTTAGACCGGTGGCTTTGCGTCATCGCCTTTCGACGACTTTGCCGTTTTCTGCACGATCCAAGCTGTCACAAGGCCCGGAGCACTGTCAAGGACCCAGTTCACACCGATCTCCCGTCCCGTCGCCAGTGCCCCCGGGGGAGGGGGCAAGGGGCTCGTTGACGCTGCCTTGACGGCTGGCTACGCTGCGCTTGTGCGTTGATCTGCTCGCCTGGAGACGCCCGATGCCCATGAAGCTGGACTTTGAACTCTCCGACCAGGATCTGGCCTTTTTCCAGCGGCTTATCGAGTCCAAGGGCAACAGCGGGGGCGAGATCCAGCTGGCCCACATAGTCAAGGCGGCCGAGGAACTGCTCGAGCGGGCCCGGCAATCCAGTACGCCGGTGTTTATCCTGCAAAGGCTGGAGCAACTGGATTCGCTGGTCGCCATGGTCACGGATCCGGAGTGGCGCCTGCCGGTGGAGGACATCCGCCGGGTCCTGGATGCCATGGCCTATGTGGCGGACCGTGAAGATCTGATCCCGGACGATATCCCGGCCCTGGGCTATCTGGACGATGCGGTGATGGTGGAGCTGACTTGTCGCAATCTCCGCCCGGAACTGGAGGCCTACGAGGATTTTTGCGAATTCCGCCGGGTCGAGACCGATCGCCGGCGCGGCAAGGGCGAACCGGACACGCCCGTCTCGCGTTCCGATTGGCTGGAATCACGCCGCCGCGAGCTGCACGAGAAGATGCACCGGCGGCGCGGTCTGTTCGGCCTCCTGAAATCCTGAATGCTGCCTCAGGGCAGGCGCTCGACGGTGTGATGCGCGGGTGGACGTCCGGCGGCAAAATTCCCGAACATGAACTCGTAGGCGGCCTCCATGTGCCGGGTGAGGCGGGCCGTGTCATAAAGCGGACTCTCGCGCTTCTGTCGCTCCAGGCGCTCGCGCAGTCGAGCCATCCGCTCGCGGTCGGTGGCCAGCGCCACGGCCAGATTCCGATAGTCATCGAGCGTGGCGCACACCAGCTCCTGCAGTCCCAGTGTCCGCAGCAGGCTGCCTGCCACCCTGGAGGCGAAGGTGGAACCGGGGCAGGTGAGTACTGGCAAGCCGGCCCATAGCGCGTCGCTGGCGGTTGTGTGGGCATTGTAGGGTCTGGAATCGAGAAACAGATCGGCGGCCCGGAACAGGCCCAGATATTCTCTCAGGGGCCGCCGCGGTGCGAACACGATCCGTCCGGGGTCGAGGCCGCGACCCTGGACCTCCCTGCGCAGATTATCCGTCAGACTGCTGTCCGGATTACTGTTCTGGGCCCACAACACGCTGCCGGGCACTTTTTTCAGGATGTCGGTCCAGACCTGCATCATCTCCGGTGTGATCTTGTAGCTGTTGTTGAAACAGCAGAACACGATGCCGTCTTCCGGCAGCCCCAGCTGCGACCGGGCGGGTGGCTCGGCGGGCGGCGTGCGGCGGCTGTCATCGACCCAATAGGTCTCGGGCAGATAGATCACCTGCTCGGCGCAGGTATGCCGGTCCGAGGGCGGCACCACGAATTGGTCCGCGACGATGTAGTCGATGAATTCGGCACCCATGGTGCCTGGATAGCCTTTGTAATTGACCTGGATCGGGGCCGGTCGCAGGGCGAAGGTCTCGGTGGGCGCCGACAGGGTATGGCCTTTCAGATCCACCAGGATATCCACGCCGTCGGCGAAGATGCGCCGCGCGACCTCGGCGGGAGGCCAGCCGCGCACGTCGCAGAATTCGTCGAAGGAATCGATCACGCGTCGCCGGATGGCACTGTCGTCGTCTGGTCCATGGCAATAGCCGAGCACCCGGAATCGTCCCCGGTCATGGTTCTCGAACAGGCCTACCTTGGTGTAGGCGGTGGGATGGCGGCGAAAGTCATAGGAGAAATACGCCACCGTGATGCGATCCTTGGCTGCCGCTTCGAAATGGAAATCCAGCGTCTTGCGCACGGGCGCCATACGCCCGGCGATGCCCCGGCTCCACAGGGAAGCGCAGGCCAGCTCTTCCTCGGCCGTCGAGGGTTCGGCCAGGTAGATAAACGGAGTCAGCCCCGGCAGACCGCGTCTGACGCCATCGGCGAACCGGGCCGAGCGTGTGGCCAGATGGTCCCACTGGCACAGGGAACGACTGACCATCAGCGATCCGCTGATGGCCGGCCCACAGTCCCGGTCCATCTCCGCGGCCCGGTCGAACATCACCAGGGCCTCGTCCCATCTGCGCTCCGATTCGAGACTGCTGGCGAGGTTGCAGGCGTATTCAGCATCGTCCGGTTCCAGCTCGAACGCGCGGCGATAGCAGGCCGTGGCTTCGGCATCCTCTCCCAGGGTGGCGCGCAGCGATCCCATCATGGCGTGGGCGGCGGCGAGTCCCGGCTGTAACTCGAGCGCATGCCGGCAGGGTGCCAGCGCCTGATCCCCATGACCGGCGAGCAGCAGAGCATTGGCCAGGTTGAGCAGGGCTTCCACATAAGCCGGTTCGAGGCGGGTCGCTTCCCTGTAGGCTCCGATCGCGCCCTTCAGGTCTCCCCGCGCCAGCAGCAGACTGCCCAGGTTGTTGTGGGCGGCGGGGAGCGCGGGAGAAATGGCCAGGGCGCGACCTAGACTACGCTCCGCGGCGTCATTGTCGCCGGCCGATTTCTGCACCAGTGCGAGATTGCAGAGGGCGTCCACGTGATCGGGGGCCGCGGCTACCGCTTCGTTCAGCAGCGTCAGCGCAAGCTCCGTCCGGCCCTGTTGGTAGCGCAGCACTCCCAGCAGATGCAGGGCGTCCGGATGACCCGGGGCGGCGCTCAGGAGCTGTTCATAGGCGGCGCCCGCCGGATCCAGGCGGCCGGCCTGGTGGTGCTGCAATGCGGCCTCCAGCATCCGGCCGATATCGGCCGTCCCGGGCTGGACGCGATGTTGTGGCGGTTCAGACATTGGTGCTGCAAAACGTTATCTAAAAGAATAGGTTAAAAGACTATATTAAAGCGTAATAGAGGCGCGGTGTCCCCGATCATGGAGGAAGATCAGGCGCGGACCCCGGAGGTCGGGCCCGATTCTACGCAAGTCGGCGCAGGGCTGTCCCTGGTGCGGTCGTTCAGAAGCCGGTGACGAACACCACCGCGAAGAACGCGAGCGCCACCACCCAGTCATTCTGCGGCAAGACGCTGAGCTCATCGATGTCCTCAGGCGCCAGTTCATAGCTGCGGAAATGCCGGTCGACACCGCGCAGACCCGTGGCGGTGGCTTCGGTGATCCGCAGCCGCAGCTGGCGGCCGTCGCGGGTCGTGACCTCGACTCTGGCGCCTGACGGCAGGCGGTCCAGATGGTCGGGATAGACGTCGCTGCCGCCAGGGCGGGTGACGCATCCGCCAAGTCCGATCGCGATAATCACGGCCAGCAGGCCGAAGTCGTGAACGCGCTTTGCGGGTCCCGGTCCGGAGCCGGCGTTGTCCATTGGCATGCAAATATGCTACTGGTATGTGCCGAGAATAATAAGCACCAACGTCCGCGCCGGTGTCCGCCGGCGGAACTCTCGGGGGGAGCAACGTGGCAGCGACCGACGCAGGCGCCGGCATCGTCCGGCACGGACCGTATCCTGAATTGACCTGGGCCAGCGTCTCCGTGGGCTGGCTGCTGGGCGCCCTGATCTCCGTCAGCATCGGCTACGCGGCGCTGATCCTCGGTTTCTCCATCGAGGGCTCGGAACTCGCGGCGATCCTCGGCTTCGGCATCCTTCGCGGCGTGATGAGGCGTTACAGCATCGTCGAGAACAACGTGGCGCAGACCGTCGCCAGCGCGGTCAACGGGGCCTCATCGGGCATGATGTTCTCGGTCCCGGCCCTGTTCATCCTCGGCGAGACCAACTTCAATCCCTACGTCATGACCTTCGGCTGTATCGCCGGCGCCTTCCTCGGTATCGCCTTCATCATCCCGCTGCGCAAGCAGATGATCGATTACGAGCGGCTGACCTACCCGGGAGGGGTCGCGGTGGCGACCATCCTCAAGTCTCCCGGGGCCGGCATCCGCAAGGCCGTGCTGCTGCTGTCGGCAGCCGCTTTCAGCGCCGGGGTCCACGTCGTCAGCCAGGTGAGCGGCGTGGACAATTGGGATCTGGGTTCGATCCTCGGCATGCCGGAGTATATGAACGGCATCTGGTACGTCTCGCTGCTGACCATCGGCGCCGCCTACATCGCCGGCAAGGGCGGCGTGGCCTTTATCATCGGCGGCTTCGCCTGTTACTGGGTGATCGCGCCGCTGCTGTCGGCCACGGGCCTGCTGCCGACGGCCATCGTGGACGGGGCCGCAACGCCGGTCACCGATCCGGAGGTGCTGCGGCTTTCCCTGTTCCGCCCGGTCGGGATCGGGATGCTCATCGGCGGCGCCATCACCGGCATCGCGCTGGCGCTGCCGTTGATCATCAGCGCCGTGCGCAGCATGCAGACCGCCGCCAAAGTCGAGTCCGTGGTATCCCGCGACGAGATGCCGATCAAGCTGCTTTATGTGGCCATCGGCGGCGCGGCGGTGGTGCTGATGATCATCGCCATCCTGTCCACCGAGCATATGGGTATCGGCCGTGGTCTCGCCATGGCGGTGCTGGGCACGGCCTGGATCTGGATCGCCGGTGTGATCCTTTCCGAGTGTATCGGCCGCACCAACTGGTCGCCCTTGAGCGGCATGACCCTGATCGCGGTGACCCTGCTGATCATCATCGCCAACGGCCTGGGTCGCAGCGAGGCCATCGTCGCCTCGGTCATGGTCGGCGCCGCGGTCTGCGTGGCCATGTCCCAGGCGACCGATCTGATGCTGGACATGAAGACCGGTTATCTGGTCGGCGCCACGCCGCGCATGCAGCAGGCCGGCCAATTCTTCGGCGCCTGGCTTGGGCCGATCCTGATTATCGCGGTCATCTACGTGTTGCATGAGGCCTATGGTCTGGGCAGCGAGAAGCTGCCGGCGCCCCAGGGTCAGGCGCTTGCCAGCATGATCAACGGCATCCTCGGCGGCGACGTGCCGGTGCAGAAGTACCTGGCGGGGGCGGGCCTGGGCGCCTTGCTCAGTGCGGCCAGCGGCGGTCTGGGGATCACGGTCGGGCTGGGTTTTTACCTGCCCTTCAATATCGTGCTCACTTACAGCATCGGCACCCTGCTGCGTCTGCTGACGGACGCCCGCCTGGGCAAACATTTCGGCGAGGACACGGGTATCCCGATCGCCGCCGGGCTCATCGTCGGCGAGGCGCTGGTCGGGGTGGGCTTCGCGGTCCGCGCCGTGTTCGCCGGATAGGAGGCAGGGATCATGAACTTGTTCGGTTTTATTCTTACCGCAGCCGGTTTCCTGGCCGGGGCTTTCCTTACCTCGCTGGACGCCGAAGCGGTGCGCTGGGGATTGTTCGTGCCCTGCCTGCTGATCGGCGCCGTGGGCGTCTACCTGATCAAGAAGAGCAGTCTGCAGCACGCGCGCTCCGACGAGACCCTGGCCAACAACCGGGCCGACATCGAAGAGAGTCTGGATCGCGTGATCGCCGGCCTGGTCGAGCTCGAGGCAGGCAAGGCGGAGATACCGCCCTACCAGCTGCGTTTCGAAATCGACCGCCGCTTCCGGGACGATCTTGACCGCTTCGCCGACGCCCGCCACAGCCTCACGCATATCTACGACCTGCAGGCTTACGCCGACATCATGAGTGATTTCGCGGCGGGCGAACGCTATCTGAACCGGGTCTGGTCGGCGTCGGCGGATGGTTACGTGGACGAGGCCAGGGCGTACATAGCGCGGGCGCTGGAGCAGTTCCAGGCCGCCAAGCGGGCGCTGGACAGGGCCCACGCCGGCGCACCGGCCGCAGCCTGAGCCGCGACTCAGCGGCCGTCCGTATCGCCCCGCCAGAGGGGGCTGGCCATCCTGCTGCCGAAATCCGGGAACATGAGATTGAAAGCGACGCTGATGCGCGTCGCATCACTTTCGTTGGGCGAGACCGAGTGTTCCAGCCAGGCGGGGAACACCACCAGCATCCCCTCCTTGACGTCCAGTGAGACCAGATCGGTGTTGACGCGGTCCTGGTCCCGGGCGGGCGGCACGACCATGCTGGCCTGGGGCCGCGGATCATGGAAGCTGATGCTGTCGGCGCCCGGCGCCGTCTTCACGTAATAGGCGCCGCTCAGGTAATTGTTGGGATGAGTATGCTGGCGATGGGGGAAGCCCTTGCGGCTGACGTTGGCCCAGCAACCGGTGATGTCCAGCCTGTCGTAGAGCAGCGTCAGGGAGTCGCAGATGCCCCTGGCGTTGGCCGTGATGATCTGGACCAGCCCGGCAAAGGCGGGCTGGCGATGGAGGTCCTGGGCGGTCTGCCACTGGCCGAGTCCGCCCAGTTCGGGTTTGCGCGCTTCCAGCTCCTCCAGATAGGCCTGGATCTGCGCGTTGATCGGCTCGAACACCTCCGGCTTGAGCTGCGTCGCCCACACGTAGGTAGGGAACAACTTGATCACTCCGGATTTCGCCACCGGATTATCGGCGCGGTCGGGCATGGGCGGTCGGCTCCGGTCAGGCTGCGGCGCTAGGTCTCGGCGGGATCATATCAGCCCATGTCGGGGCCGGAAAATACCGGTAAAGCTTGCAGTGAATTCAATAATTTAATAAAAGACCTTCAGGCAGGTGGTTAACACCGGGGCGGTCGAGGGGCAGGATGCACAACCTGGCGCTGGGTCTTTCTGTGGCTCCGTTCGATGCGGATTTCGATCCCCGGTTCTTCTATCGGGGGTTCCAGCACTCGGCTGCCCTGAGTTTTCTGGACCGATCGGTCCAGGGCGGGGACAGCCTGTTCGTGTTGAGCGGCGCCGCCGGTACCGGCAAGACAGCATCGATCGATTTCTTCCTCAGGGACAGCCGGGATTCGGTGCGGGGAGGGCGCATCTCGGAGCCGCCGGCCGAGGGCGACGCGTTCCTTGCCAGCGTCCTGGAGGCCTTCGGGTTAGGAGCCGTGGAGGCGGAGCATCGGGAGCTCAAGAACCTCCTCAGCGTGTTCCTCGTCCAGGTCGCTCAGGACGGTCAGCAGGCCCTGCTGCAGATCGGCGATCCGCGGGCGATCTCCGAGGAGGTGGCCCGGGAACTGCTGTGGCTGGCCGAGCTGGCCGGCAAGGAGAGCCCGCTCAACATCGTCATCACCGGTGACATGGGTCTGGAACGCCTGCTCGAATCACGTCGTCTGAAACCGCTCCTGGATCGCCTGAGGCTGCGCCACCGGCTCGACCCCTTGAGCGCCCGGGAAACCCACGATTATCTCCATTTCCGGCTGGCGGCGGCCGGCTGCGGGCGACCTTCGGCGCTGATGCCGCCGGCGGTGGGCATGGCGATCTACGCGGCCACCGGCGGCGTACCCGCGCGGATCAACCAGCTCGCCAATGCAGTGCTGGAGAACGTGGAGAAAGACCATGCGCCGTCACCATCGGTCGACGACGTGCGGGTCTGCGCCGCCCGGCTCGGCCTGTCCGGCGGCGAGGCCCTGGGCTATAACTGCCGGCTGGAGATCTCCCGGGATAACGCCACGTTCCTGGAGGTCCCGCTGGGCCGGGACAAGATGCTAATCGGCCGTCACTCCTTCAACGACATCTGTCTGCGTGATGCGTCCGTGAGCCGCCACCATGCGCTGATCGTGCCCGACGGCTCCGCATGGGTGGTGGTCGACCTGGGCAGCACCAACGGCACCACGGTGAACGGCCAGACGGTTCGCCAGCGCACCCTGGCAGACCGGGATGAAATCAAGGTTGGCCGATTCCTGGTCGTGTTCCGGGGCGGACCGCCCGGGGTACCCGCTCAGCCGCCGGAGGATAGCGACTTCCGCACCACGGTGGTCTTCGGTAAGGACAGTCCGGAGGTCAGCTGACGCCCTCGACCAGGAAGGATCGCAGCTGTTCGGCGAGACGTTTGCAGGCCTTGCCCTGGGTCGGAGCGATCATCGGCACCGGCACGATCAGCGCTGGCACCACTGACATGCCGTTGACGTCGGCCTTCACTTCGCCCACCGATCGGCTGTTCTTGAGATCCCAGATAGCAGCTTCATAGACAGAGTCTTTCTCCCACCACATCAGACCGACGCAGCCCCCGCCGCCGGGGCCCGCCGCGCAGCTGATTCCGCCCCCGCCGTCGCGTGCCTCGGTGGAGCCTTCGACCCACACCAGGTAGCGGACGTTCTCCTTGCGCAGCTTGGTCGCGAGAGCGTCTTCGGTCAGCAGGGTGCCGAGATCCGACGCGGCCCGCGGTGCGGTGCGTGGCTCGAACCAGGGGTAGAAGCTGTCGCGAAATGCCGCGTCGTCTATGACGCGCAATGCCGGCTGTCCCAGGGTCAGGGACTTGTCCACGCAGTCGATAAATTTCGTCTCGGTCTCGTTGCCGTTGTGCAGGCTCCGGGCCAGCACCACGACGGCTTCGCCATCCTGGATTCCGGTGACCGCGCTGCGGCTCTGTTCCACCCTGGCATTCATGCAGCCGCAGGAGAGCAGCGCGCCCAGCAGCACTGCGCCCGCCCTGACCGATAACCGCCTTATCGAGCGC
Organism: Gammaproteobacteria bacterium; assembly: GCA_050122055.1. Taxonomy (GTDB): domain Bacteria; phylum Pseudomonadota; class Gammaproteobacteria; order Steroidobacterales; family XN24; genus CAMYOC01. The sequence goes on from JASFJM010000002.1 coordinate 29,283, forward strand.
GTATCGCGCGTCCGCCCCGTTGCGGTGTTGATCGATTCAGCCATCCTTCCTCGCGCAGCCACTCACGTATCCTCGGTTCGTCCTCGAAATAGATCGACAGATAGGCACCGGCATCGCGCATGGCCACGGTCGTGGTCCGAGCCAGCGCTTCGTCGGGTCCGAACATGTCCATCACGCCGCCGGGGGTCTGACCGTACGCCCGTATTGGCCATGAGGCCACTTCCCGGCCCTGATTATCGTACATCGTCATCCTGTAGGTGATCCAGACGGTGAAATAGTCCGTGCTCACGTCTATCCCCTCCAGGCCACGCGGAGTACCGTCAGGATTCACGGGCGGCTGCTGGGGTACCCGCAGTTCGAACGATTCCACCGCCGGCACGATCACCGCATCGACATCGTCTACCGGGAACTTGAGCGGCACGATCTCGGGGAGTTCGATGGTCTCGTCGAACATGCCCTGGAACACGCGTCGGAACATGCTCACATTGGCAGAGCCCATCATGATCACCCAGGACGGTTCGCCGGCCGCTTCCTCGCGATAGGCGTAGTTGCTGAATGACTCGTCGAAGTGGACCGCCACCCGCAGGGGCAGCTTGTCCACGACCGGAACCGGAAAATCGCTTTCCACAGCAGAGGTCGTACATCCACTCGAAAGCACGGCTAGCAGGCCGAGGATGAGATGAGGTCTCAAGAGGATTCCCTGCGGAGGGTTGCGGGTCAATACAGTCACGGTATCGGGCGGTGCGACAATAGCTTATCCAAAACCAGTCGGGTTTTGGACCGTTGACAGGCGAGGGAGTGCCGCAGGCGGGCGCTGCGCCGGCCTTCCGGCGGTGACAGGCGTCGAATACCCCAGAGCATACGACGCGTCTATCCTGCCACCCACACGATCCGTCACAATGATCTGGATCAAAGGTCCGGTCCGGGAGCATTGACCCAGGTCAAGCCGGGCAGGGCCGCTATTGATACGGATCAAGTGGCGCCCGTGATAAGCTGATGCCGGTTTGGGCGCCCTATCTTCGACAGTTCCGAGAGGCTTGATGATGGACCAAAAACTCGAGCAGAAGCTGGAAGAAATCCGCGAGACCTTCGGATTCTTTGATAAGGACGGCAATGGCCTGATCGACTTCGACGAGTTTCTCGCGCTGCTGAACACGGTCAATCCCGACGCCTCGGTCAGCCAGGCGGCGGAGGGATTCTCCATCACCGATACCAACAGCGACGGCTACGTCGACCTGGACGAGTTCATCTCCTGGTGGCGCAAAGCCTGGTGGGAATACTGAGCCCGCGGATTTCAGTCCTCGTCGCCTGCCTTGTACTGGGCAGCCAGATCTTTCTGGACGTTCGGCGGCACCGCCTCATAGCGGTTCAATGACATAGAGAAAACGCCGGCGCCGCCGGTCATGGACTTGAGCTGATTCTGGTATTCCTGGAGCTCCGCCAGCGGCGCCTCGCCGTGGATCACGACGCGGTCACCGCCCAGGGTCGTATTGCCGAGGATCCGGCCCCGGCGGGACGAGAGGTCTCCGGTCACGTTCCCCACTGCGTCCGAAGGGATGGTTACGTCGAGTTCGACGATGGGCTCGAGCAGGATCGGCCGCGCCTTGGACACGGCGTCCAGGAACGCTCTCTTGCCCGCCGTGACGAATGCTACTTCCTTCGAGTCTACGGGATGGTGTTTGCCGTCGTGGACGATGACGCGGATGTCCTCCATCGGATAGCCGGCGATAGCGCCCTGTTGCATGGCCTGGCGGACACCTTTCTCTACCGCCGGGATGAACTGCCCCGGGATGGCCCCGCCGACGACCTTGTTGACGAACTCGAATCCTTCTCCGCGGCTCAGTTTTTCAACCCGCAGGAACACTTCGCCGAACTGCCCGGCGCCGCCGGTCTGCTTCTTGTGCCGGTAATGGCCCTCCGCAACGCCGGTGATGGTCTCGGTGTAGGAGATGCTCGGGGGATGGGTCTTGACCTCGACGTTGTAGCGCTCTTTCATCCGCTGAAGGGTCATGCGCAGATGCAGATCGCCCATCCCCAGTATGACCGTCTCATTGGTGCTCGCCCGGTGCTCGATCCTCAAGCCCGGGTCCTCGGCGGCCAGCTTATGCAGTGCGTCCCCCAGTTTCTGCTCGTCGCCGCGCCTGGCCGGCTCGACCGCCAGTCCCATCATCGGCGGCGGGAAGCCGGCCGGGCGATGATGGTAATTGTCCTCGTCGTGGGAATCGTGCAGGACGTCGTCATAGCTGATCTCGTCGACCTTGGTCACGGCGCAGATCGTCCCGGGTCCGGCTGACGGGATCTCGTTGACCTCCTTGCCCTGCAATTCATAGAGATGGGCCACGCGGAAAGGTTTGCGTGCGTCACCGATGAACAACTGGGAACCGGTCTTGATGGTGCCCTGATGGACGCGGAAGATCCCCATCTTGCCGACATATGGATCCACCATCACCTTGAACACATGGGCCACCGCGTGCAGCGAGGGGTCCGGTTTGATCTCCACCGGCGTCGCGCCATCACCTTCACCCTTGAAGAACGGCGGCGGATTGCCCTCCGCCGGGTTGGGCATCAGTTTGACGATGGCATCGAGCAGGGCGTCGAGACCGGCGCCGGTCTCCCCGGACACGAAGCAGACCGGCATCAGATGCCCTTCGCGCAGCGCTTTTTCGAATGCATCGTGGAGCTGGCCGGGCTGCAGTTCCTGGCCGGACTCCAGATAGACTTCCATCAGTTCCTCGTCGACCTCCACGACCTGGTCGATGATCTGCTCGTGGGCATCGCTGACCGAGGAGAAGTCGGTGTCGCCGCCCTCTGGCGCGAAGAAGCAATCCTGGACTTTGCTCCCGGCCTCGGCCGGCAGGTTCAGGGGCAGACAACGGCGGCCGAATACCTCCTGAATCTCGGCCAGCAGCGTGCCGAGTTTGGCGGGGTCCACGTCGATCTTGTTGACGATGATCATCCTGCACAGACGGCTGGTTCTCGCCGCCTGCATCAGGCGGCGGATGCCGGTCTCGATACCGGTCTGAGCGCTCAGCACCAGCGCCGCCGTTTCCACTGCCGGCAGCACGCTGATCGAGCGGGCGATGAAATCGGGATATCCGGGCGTGTCGACGATATTGATGCGGGTCCCGCCCGTTTCGAAGTGGCAGATCGTGGTGTCCAGCGAATGCTGCAGTTCCTTCTCCTGGGGATCGTAGTCGCACACCGTGGTGCCGCGATCTACCGAGCCGGGGCTATTGATGGTGCCCGCCTTGGCCAGTAATCGTTCGGCCAGGGTGGTCTTGCCGGTCCCGGCAGGGCCGACGAATGCGATGTTACGGATGTTCGAGGTGTTGTTTTCGCTCACGTTTCGGGCCTTTTATTTAAGGTTAAAGGTGAAGCCCGCGGGGGGTCTGACGATGGCTAAGGATAGCATCGCTGGGAAGTCGGATGTCTTGATCCGGATCATCCGTTTTCGATCCGCACCAACGCGCCCGGGCCCAGATCCAGGACCTGCGCCGCGTGCGCTCCCGGGCAGGCGATCTCCAGCAGGTCGAAGGAATTGACCAGGCCCACCGGCTGCCCCGGGGGCGCCTCGTCGTAGGTGCCGACCATGCCGAAGGACGCCGGGCCGGCGGTCACGCGGATCGAGCCCCCGGCCGGAAGCTGCCCGGCCGGGACATTGGTCATCAGGTTGCCGAAGTGATCCGCCAGCAGGATCTCACCGTCGACCCCCCGCGCGGAGGGCCGTGGCGAGGGTAGCGGCGAATCGACACCGCAGGCGTCGACCTCCGGACCCAGTTGATCGGCCCGTATCGCACCGCGCGCCAGGTCCGCGGCGATGGGCGCGAAGACATCCCGACCATGGAAGGTCCGGCTGGGCGGTTCGCCGACGAGAGCGGGCCAGTCGACCTGGTATATCGCCTCAATCTCGCGGTGACGGCAGATCTCCGCCGCCAGTCCGTTGTCCGGTGCAAGAAAAATATGGTCCTCACTCCGGAGGCACAGCAGCCCCCGTTCCGTGCCCACCCCCGGGTCGACCACCGCCGCATGGACCGTGCCCGCCGGCAGCCAGCGGCAGGACAGACCGAGCCAGAGTCCGCCGATGCCGACGGCGCCCGGGGGCACGCCGTGACACAGATCGATAATGGGGATGGATGGATCCCGGCTGAGTATCACGCCTTTCATGATGCCGACGAACGGATCGTCGAGTCCGAAGTCGGTGGTCAGGCTGACGATGGCGGGAGCGGTCATGGGGGCAGGGGTCCGGGTCGGGCCGAAGATCATAGCCTGCGCGTCCAGCGGGTGGGAAGCCGATCCGCTGCTGGGCCGGAGTTATGGCTAATTAATTCATATGGAACAATACGTTAAGGATTAAACATCAAGCAATCTGTCTGCCTGGCAAGGGACTCGATGACGGTTGAAATCATGACTGGCGGCACCATCTAGGAGGCTGTCGGTCAAAATCAGTGGAACCGCAACCTCACGAGCCTATGAACGCAAGACGTGTATTGACCATCGACCTGGTCTCCGACCTCGTTTCCCCGTGGTGCTATCTCGCCAAACGGCGGCTGGACCGCGCCCTCGGCGAACTCGAGGGGGCCAGCGAGCCGCTGGTCCGCTGGCAGCCGTTCGAGATCAATCCGGCCTTGCCGGAGGCGGGCATGGAAGTGGATCGTTACCTGGCCCAGGCATTCGGCAGTTCGGAGGCCGGACGTTCGGCGCTCGGCGAGGTGGCGGCGGTCGGCGAGGAGGAGGGCATCCGCTTCAAATTCGACCAGCTCGACCTGGTGCCCAACACCATGAATGCCCATCGCCTGATCCTGCTGGCCGAGGCGGAAGGCCGCGGCGACGAGATGGCCGATACGCTGTTCCGCGGCTTCTTCGAGGAGGGCCAGGACATCGGCCGGATCGCCGTTCTGAAGGCGCTGGCCGCCCGGGCCGGCCTGGACACCGACACGGCCGAGGCCTATCTGGCCGGTGACAGGAACCGCAATCTCGTCCGCTCCCGGGAAGCCCGGGTCCGTGAGGCCGGTCTCACGGGTGTGCCCAGTGTGATCGTCAACGGCCGTCTGGCCATCAGCGGCGTACACGAGCCGGAGGTGCTGCTGCAGGTGATCGATCGCGCCCTGTTCGAAGATCTGCCGGAGTCGCCGCCCGCCAACTCGCTGCACTGAGGATCAGCCGGGCCATCTCGGGTGCCATCGCTTTTGCCGGCGGAGACTGGCAGGATTGGCGCCAGTTTGCTGCGGGGCATGGCCTTGGGACGACTGCGCGAGATCATCCAATACCGGTTCAACCGGCTGCTCGGTCGCGGCGCTACGATCCAGTATGCGGCGCTGGGGCTGGTCGCGGCCGTCGTCGTGCTGCTCGGTGTCAACGCCTGGTTCGTGGGACTATTCTCGCCCGGGGCGCTGGAGGCCGAGGGGATCGACGACGGCATCGACGGGGGCGTGCTCGACGCCGCCTGGTGGTCATTGAAGCACGTGATCGATCCCGGCGCGTTTGCCGAGAATTACGGCGCCCCCTGGCCGGTGCTGGCGATCTCCTTTCTCCTGTCGCTCACCGGACTCGCACTGCTCGGCGTCCTGATCGCATTCATCAGCAGCTCCGTGCAGCAGCAGATCGAGGCGCTGCGCAAGGGCAATACCGCGGTGATCGAGCAGGGCCACACCCTGGTGCTGGGCTGGAGCCGCAAGGTCCTGCCCATCCTGCAATTCATGGCCGACTCGGGGCGACGCGATGTCGTCGTGTTACTCGCCCAGCGGGATATCGACGCCATGGAGGAGAGTCTCTTCGGTCGCAAACGACGGTGGCCCGGTCTGGACCTGGTCCTGCGCAGCGGCCCGACGAGCAGCCTGGCGGTGCTCGAACGGGTAGGGCTCAGGTCGGCCGCCCGGGTCATCAGTCTCGCCGATGAGCGGGATGCGGCCGGCGCCGATCCGGATATCGAGACCATCAAGACCCTGATGCTGCTGCGCGGCTACAGCGACTGGTCCGGCCCCCGGCCGCGGATGGTGGCGGAGATCGGACAGAAGCGGAACGTACCGGTGGCCAATATCGCGGCGGCCGGGGCGGTGCCGCTGGTCTCCGCCAGCGAGATCATCAGCAAGGCGATCACCCAGGCGGCCCGACAGCCCGGCATCTCCCGCGTCTACACCGAGATCTTTGCCGAGACCGGCAACTCCATCCACGTGCGCCGGGTGCCGAAGTCAGCAGGCAAGACCTTCGGCGAACTGGCCCACTGGTTCCCGGATGCGGTACCCATCGGCGTCAGCTGGCCGGACGGCAACAGCGGGCGGACCGCCGCCGCCCTCAACCCGGGGGCCGACTACGACATCGCCGACGACGATTCCCTGATCCTGCTGGCGCGCGACGCCCAATTCCAGGTGGCGCCGGCGGCGTCCCCGCCCCCGCAAGTCCCGGGCGGCGACGGGCGCAAGCATACGCCGCGGCTGAGCCGCCTGTTGATCCTCGGCTGGAACGAGAACCTGGATGAGATCCTGAGCGAGATGGACGCCCACGCCACCGGCGACGCGGTGGCCACCGTGGTCGCCAATCACGAGCCCGAAATCGCCGAGGCGCTGCTGGCCGAGAGCCTGCCCGACGGCCTGGGAAATCTGCGTATCGATTATCGGCGCGGCAACCCGGTCAATCGCCAGACGCTGGAGAATCTGGAGATACACGAGTACCAGGCCCTGGTGATCCTGGCCGACGAGTCTCACGGGCGTGAGAATCCCGACGCCAGGACCATCATCAGCCTGCTGTTGTTGACCGACATGGGTCGGGCCCGGGCCATGCCGCCGGTGGTGGTCGAGTTGTACGAGGCCGCTAACCGGCCGCTGCTGCGAGACACCATCGCCGGCGATGTCCTGGTCAGTCCGGAACTTGTCAGCCTCAATCTTGCCCATATCTCCCGGCAGCCGGTCCTGGATGCCATCTTCCGGGAGCTGTTGAGCGCCGGCGGAGTCGAATGCAGGCTCCAGCCGGCGGACCGCTATGTCGCGCCGGGGCAGAGCGTCCGCTTCGGGAGCATCGCCGCGGCCTGCCAGCGATTCAGCGAGATCGCCCTGGGTGTCCAGCGTGATGGCATCCGCCTCAACCCGGGCCGTGACGCGGAGATCGCGCTGGAAGCCGGCGACCAGATCGTCGTCATCGCCCAGCAGCGTTACGAATGAGCCGTGGCGCACCGGGCGGCGGGATGGCGGCAGGATCGCGCTAAAATTTCGGGTGGATTCAGGCTAGAATTGTCGCGGGCCCCGCCGCAGTGCCGGCGATACGGAGTAGATGATGACCAAAGTGCTTCTCGTGGAAGATAACGAGATGAACCGGGATATGCTTTCCCGGCGCCTCAGCCGCAAGGGTTTCGAGGTGGTGATCGCCGTCGACGGACAGGCTGGCGTCGACATGGCCGGCTCCGAGTCGCCCGACATCATCCTGCTGGACATGAGCCTGCCGATCATGGACGGCTGGGAAGCCGCTGGCCGTATCAAGGGCGACCCCACTACTTCTGGCATCCCGATCCTGGCCCTGACCGCTCACGCCATGGAGGGGGATCGGGAGAAGGCGCTGGCGGCAGGCTGCGACGATTACGACACCAAGCCGATCAATTTCTCCGGACTGCTGGAGAAGATGGGCAAGCTGCTCGAGGCCTGAACCCGGTTTCAGCAGATCCGCGGCAGCGGGTCTTCTTCGAGTTCTTCCAGCATCCGCTCACCGCCGATCTCCGTCGACATCACGACCGCGCGGCGGCCGCTGACCAGTTCGCCGATGACAGCGGCGTCGCGGCCTTCCGGCAGGTCCTTCCAGGCGGTCAGCAATGCTTCTGCCTTATCCGGCGCCACCACGGCCACGACCCGTCCCTCGCAGGCCAGATAGTAGGGATCATAACCGAGCATCTCGCACACCGAGCGGACCGGATCCCGCACCGGGATGTCAGGCTCCGACAGCCGCACCTGCAGGCCGGCAGCGCGGTGGATCTCGTGGGCGACCGTGGCCAGACCGCCTCGGGTCGGATCACGCATAAAACGGACCCCGGGCATGTCGCGGCCACAGCGGGTCAGCGGCAGTACGCTGGCGGCGTCGGATTGCAGATCGCCCCGCAACCCGAACTGCTCCCGGGCCAGCATGACCGCGATGCCGTGGTCTCCCACCGGCCCGCTCACCAGCAATCGGTCGCCTTCGCGTACCTGGTCCAGCCCGAGGCTGATCCCGGCCGGACACACGCCGATCCCGGTGGTCGCCAGATAGATCCCGCCGCCTTCGCCTCTCGGTACCACCTTGGTATCGCCGGCGATCACCCGGACCCCGGCTTCCGCCGTGGCTTCGCTGAGGGCGACGATCACCCGCTCCAGCAGCGCCATCTCCAGGCCTTCCTCGATAAAACAGTTGAGCGAGAAATACAGGGGATCGGCGCCGGCCACGCCCAGGTCGTTGATAGTGCCGTGGGCCGCCAGGGAGCCGATATTGCCGCCGGGGAATTCCAGCGGCTGCACGGTGAAACCGTCGGTGGACATCAGGATATCCCCGTCCGGCAGGACCGGCATCCGCGCCGCGTCCGAGGCCGTATCCAGATCCGGATTCGCCAGGGAGCGGCCGAACACCTCCTCGATCAGTTCGTGCATATAGCGCCCGCCGTTGCCATGGGCGAGGCCGATGTGGGTGTCCTGCATAAACGTTCTCCCTGGGATGACAGCCGGTGCCTCAGACGGCATCGGCTTCGCGTAAAGCGCGGCAGCGTGCCGCATATTCGATGATCTGTCCGGCGCACAGACCGCCGTCATTGACCGGCAGTATGGTATCCGGCTCCACCTGGAAATCATCCTGGCGCAGGCGCGTCACCAGATTGTCGGTGAGGCAGCGGTTCTGGAACACGCCGCCGGCCAGGCCGACGCGGCGAGCACCGGTCTCGTCCCGCAGCCGGTTCGCGATGGCCAACGCGGCGCGGACCATGGAGTCATGAAAGGCGGCGGCGCGTGCGGGGACCGGGCGGGTCGCATCGGTGAGGACCGTCAGCAGTGGTGCCCAGTCCATCACCCACAACCCGCGGTCATCTTGCAGCAGCGGAGAGTCGATGCCGCCCTCGCAGCCATCGGCGGCCGCCTCGAACATCATCGGCCCCTGACCTTCGAAACTCCCGTTGATGGTCAGACCGGTCAGGGCCGCGGCGGCATCGAACATGCGGCCCACGGCCGTACTGACCGGGCTGTTGATGTCCCGTTCCCAGGCGGCGGCGACCAGCTCGGTTCCGGGAGGCGCCGCCGGGCAATCGAGACCGGCCTCCCAGCACAGGGCCGCGGCGCTGCGCCAGGGCTCCCGCCCGGCGCGTTCTCCCCCCGGCAGCCGGAACCTGCGCATGGTGGCTGCCCGCCGCCATGCGCCAGGAATGCCGATCAGAGTCTCGCCACCCCACAAGGTGCCGTCTTCTCCGAACCCGACACCGTCCCAGGTGAACACGATCCCCGCTTCTTCCGCCGGCCACGAGCGTGCCACGGCGGAAGCGTGGGCGTGATGGTGCGGGATCGGGCAGGCATCGAGACCCCGCTGCCGGGCCCAGCGGCTGGTCGCGTACTGCGGATGGGCATCACAGACGAACGCCTCCGCCTCGATCCCGAACAGCGCCTGCAGATCCTCGACCACGGTCTCGAACACGGTCAGGCTGCGCTCCGTGCCCATGTCGCCGATGTGGGGCGAGATCACCAGCCGGCGGCCCCAGGCGAGGGCGACTGTGTTCTTCATGTGCCCACCCAGGGCCAGGGTGGGGCGTTCCAGGGCGACCGGCAATTCGATCTCCATAGGTGCGCTGCCGCGGCCCAACCGCATGGGCTGCAGCCCGCAGGCCATGGGACGGAACACCGAGTCGTCCGCCGGCCTCACGATCGGCCGGTCGTGGTGCAGGCAGGCATCGACGATGTGGCCGATCCGTCTCTCCACGTCAGCGGCCTCGGTCAGGACCGGTTCGCCGCTGATGTTGGCGGACGTGGCCACCAGGGCGCGACCGAACTCCCGCAGCAGCAGATGATGCAGCGGGCTGTAGGGCAGCATGACGCCGACCTCTGTCAGCCCCGGCGCCACCAGCGGAGACAGGGTCGAGTGCGGTCCCTTGCGCACCAGCACGATCGGTCGCGCCGGACTCAGCAGGCGTTCGATTTCGTCAGCTCCCGGAGCCAGCTCGGCGCGCAACACACCGAGACCGTCATCATCCCCGGCCATCGGCATCATCACCGCCAGCGGCTTGTCCGGACGCGGTTTGGCATCGCGGAGACGCTGGATGGTCTCGTCGTTGGCGGCGTCGCACATCAGGTGATAGCCACCGACGCCCTTGACCGCGACGATGGCGCCGGCGCCGAGCGCCTCCAGACACAGCTTCAGAGCGCTTTCGTTGTCCCGGACTTCGCCGCCGTCCCGATCCCGGAAGGTCAATCCCGGACCGCAGACCGGGCAGGCCACCGGCTCGGCATGGAAGCGCCGGTCGGCCGGATCCTCGTATTCCCGGCGGCAGTCAGCGCACAGCGGGAACCCTGCCATGGACGTATTCGGCCGGTCGTAGGGCATGGCTTCGATCAGGGTGTAACGGGGGCCGCATTGGGTGCAGTTGATAAACGGATAGCGGTAGCGCCGGTCCCCGGGGTCGTTCAATTCCCGGACGCAATCGTCGCAGGTGAAATAATCCGGCGGCACATGGATGCGCGCCTCACTTGCGGCCGCGCTTTCGAGGATGCTGAATTCCTCGAAGGCTCGCGGCGCAACGTCCTCCACCCCGGCCAGCGCCGGTCGCGAAAGCGGCGGCGCATCATCGATCAATCCGCTCAGGAATGCTTCCAGATCCGGCGCCCGGCCCTCGGCCAGCACTTCCACCTCGCCGAGCTGATTCTGCACCCAGCCCCGGATCCGATGTTTGTGGGCAAGGCGATAGACGAAGGGGCGGAAGCCGACCCCCTGGACCCGCCCGGACAGGCGGATGCTGCGGGCGCCGATCCGATCCTCACCGCTCATTACGGGCCGTCACCGGGGCGGGGCTGTGCCGGCCCCGCGCGGCAGCGCAGGCGGCTCAGGCGACATCCCGATTGCGGATCCCGCTCGACCACCAGATCCGGCAGGCACCCTCGTCGGAGACCATGCACGGTCCGACCGGTGTCCGCGGGGTGCAGGCGAGGCCGTAGATGCGGCACTGATTGGGGTAGATCTTCCCCAGCACGACCTTGGCGCAGTCGCATCCCTGAGGCATCTGTCCTGCCCGCTTGCGCTCCTCGCCGCCGTGCTGGCCGAAGGCGGTGACGGAATCCCGTTCCGCCAGCCACGGCTTGAGCCCGAACCCGGACCCCGGGATGGTGCCGATGCCGCGCCAGGTGGCGTCACCGACGGAGAATGCCTCCTCGAGACTGGCACGGGCCGCCGGATTGCCGCCTTCCCGCACTACTTCCGGATAACAGTTATCGAGAAAGCGACGATCCTCGATGAACTGGCGCAGCACCGAATACATGGCCGCAAGCAGACTCTCGGCGGTGAAACCCGCCACGGCCGCCGGCAAACCGTGATCGTCCACCACGAAGGACCATTCCTCCGGGCCCATCACGGTGGACACATGACCGGGGGCGATCAGGGCGTCGAATCCGGGCTCGCCGCTGTCCAGCAACATCGCCACAGCAGGCCAGGTGAGCCGGCCCGAGAGCAGCATGTAGAGATTGTCCGGCGCGCCCTCGCACAGCATCGCGGCCACCGGCGCCATCGTGGTTTCGAACCCGGCGGCGAAGAACACCACCGGACGATCCGGATTGTCCCGGGCGATGGCTGCCGCCTCCATCGGCGAGGCCACCGGGCGGATGTCGGCGCCGGCGGCACGGGCCTGCTCCAGGGAGCGGACGTCACGCCGCGGCACGTTGACCGGGACCCGCAGCATGTCACCGAAGGTCACCAGGATGACGTCTTCCTCCAGCGCCAGGTGGATGGCTTCATAGACGTCTTCTTCCGGGCAGATGCACACCGGGCAACCGGGACCCGGGATCAATTCGATCTGGGGCGGCAATGCGCCGCGGATACCGGCGGCGCTGATCGAGCGCTCGTGGCCGCCGCACACGTTCATGATGCGGACCTTGTCGGGCAGCGGCAGCCCCCGGATCCGCTCCAGCCAGGTCCTGGCGCTCGCGCTCACAGCGCGTTCCCGCCGCCGGTGCCGGATTCGGCCAGGTGCAGCCGCGCGCCGTCTGCCTGGATCTTTGGCGAGCGGGTCTGTCCTGCCGCGACCCGCTCCCGGTGAGCGTCCAGTTCGGCGACCACCCAATCGCACCAGGCTTCCAGCC
>JASFJM010000003.1:0-37544 GCA_050122055.1 Gammaproteobacteria bacterium
GCCCGGTGGCAGGCCACCAGATGCGGGCGCGGGCCCCTGCGCCCTCGCCCGTCCCTGGGCGATGCGGGCGCCCGGGGCCCGCCCGCGGGGCGGAGCAGGCCTCCGTGCCCATCCCCACCACGGAGACGTTACCGTGCCAGCCAACCCGGTCGCAGGCCGGGAATGCGCCGCATCCGCGCCGTTTCACCGCCGGGAATTTGCGTCGCAGCATCGGCGTCTGGATGATGGGGCTCCCCCGCGGCCGGGCAGGACGCGCCCCGGGCCGGGAACCAGAGATTCGACTTACGGATACCCTCACGCGCATAGCGAGAATGGCTCCGTCCCTGCATGAGGCTGAGCAGATGGCCCGCGACAAAATCCATTTTTCGCCCAAGGACGAGGCCCTGCGGAGCGATGTCGGCCGCCTGGGGACGCTCGTCGGCGACCTGATCCGCGAGCAGTGCGGTGAGACCATGTTCGAATTGGTGGAGACCGTGCGCCAGGCTTCGATCCGTCATCGTGAATCGGGCAGCGGCGAACTGGCGGAGGCACCCGCGGGCCTGGACGCTCGGTCGGAACTGGATCTGATACGCGCGTTCTCCACCTACTTCCAGGTAGTCAATCTCGCCGAGCGGGTCCACCGGATCCGTCGGCTCAGGGCGTGGGCGAGGGAGGCGGACTCGCCGCAACCCGGCGGTCTCGATTCCTCCCTGAGCGTGATCGCCGAGCGTGTCGGATCGGTCCAGCAGCTTCAGGAGATGCTGGATCAGCTGCGGGTGGAACCGGTGTTTACCGCCCACCCGACCGAGCCCACACGACGCACGATCCTGCGCAAGCAACAGCGGGTGGCCCGCCGCCTGGTGGAACTGATGGATACGTCGCTGACGCCGAAGGAATCGGAGACTGCCTGGGACAGCATCCGTGCGGCGATCACCTCAGCCTGGCAGACCGAAGAGCATCCTACCCATCGGATGACGGTCAGCGATGAATTCGAACACGTCCGTTTCTTCTTGACGGACGTGATCTACCGCGTGCTGCCCGTGTTCTACGAAACATTTGAGGCGGCGCTCGAGGCCAATTTCGGCGCGATGGCGGAAGACGTGCGCATCCCGGACATCATCCGCTTCGGCTCCTGGGTCGGCGGCGACATGGACGGCAATCCGGGCGTCAACGCCGGCACCATCCGCTCGACCCTGGCGGCGCAGCGCGACTCTATCCTGCGGCTCTACGAAAGCGAGCTTCAGACGCTGGCCGAGCGGCTCACCCAGTGCCCGACGCGGGTCCCGGTGGACGCGGCGGTGGACGAGCGTTGCAAGCTGTATTCAAGCTGGTATCCCACCACCCTCGAGCTTGTCGCCCCCCGCCATCGGAATATGCCGTATCGGGTCTTGTGCCAGCTGCTGGTCACGCGCCTGCGGGATACCAGAAAGAATGGCGAACATCCTTACGGCGACGCAGACGAATTCCTGGCGGATCTGCACACGATCGCGACCAGTCTGGAGAACAATCTCGGCCGGCATGCGGGCCTGTTCGCCGTGCGGCGACTGATCTGGCGGGTACGGACTTTCGGTTTTCACCTCGCGGCGCTGGATCTGCGCCAGGACGCGCTGGTCCATCGGCGGGTCATCGCGCGGGGGCTCGGAGAAGCCGACTGGGAACAGCTGCCGGCGGAGACCCGAGCGGCCAGGCTCGGCAGGCTGCTTGCCGGCGACGAAGCGGCGCCGATGGTGGACGACGCGGAGTCCGAACGGGTGCTCGAGGTATTCCGCGCGGTGGAGGAGTGTCGGCGGCGGTTCGGATCCAGGGCCGTCGGTCCCTACATCATCAGCATGGCCCAGGATCTGGACGACGTGCTGAGCGTGCTCGTGCTGGCGCGATGGGCGGGCCTGGCCGATGAGCAGGGAGGGGTGCCGCTGGACGTCTCGCCGCTGTTCGAGACGCTGCAGGATCTGGAACAAAGCCCGAGGATCCTCGATCGGATGCTTGGCGATCCGGTCTACAGGGCGCACCTGGACCGGCGCCAGGGGCGCCAGATGGTGATGATCGGCTATTCCGACAGCAGCAAGGACGCGGGCATCGCCGCCTCGCGCTGGGCCCTGCAGCAGGCAGAGGCGAGCCTCGCCGATTGCGCCCGTGACCACGGGATCCGGCTGACCTTGTTCCACGGCCGTGGCGGCACCGTCAGCCGTGGCGGCGGCAAGACCCACGTGGCGGTCATGGCTGCGCCGCCGGGCGCGGTCAAAGGCACCCTCCGGCTGACCGAGCAGGGGGAGATCATCAACGCGAAATACGGCCTGCGCGGCATCGCCCTGCGCACGCTGGAGCGTGGCGTCGGCTCGCTGGCGCTGGCCAGCTTTGGTCCGGAACAACCGCCGCCGCATCCGCAGTGGACCGAGGCCATGGCGCTGATCGCCAGCACCAGTGCCGCCGCCTACCGGTCCCTGATCCACGAGGATCCGGAGTTCTATGGTTTCTTCCGCCAGGCTACGCCCATCGATGTCATCGAACAGATGAAGATCGGGTCGCGGCCCTCCAGCCGGCGCTCGGGTCAGGGCGTGGCCGATCTGCGCGCCATACCCTGGGTCTTCGCCTGGACGCAGAACCGCAGCGTCCTGCCCGGCTGGTACGGTCTCGGCGCCGGCCTGGAGGAGGCCAGGCAACGATTCGGCGATGCGCTGCTTTCGGACATGTTCGGGCAATGGCTGTTCATGCGCGCGCTGCTGACGGATGTGGAGATGGTGCTGGCCAAGGCGGACATGAACGTGGCAGCGCGGTATGCCGGGCTGGTGGAGCCGGCGCGGCGCCATTACTTCGAGCTGATCCGGGGGGAATTCGAGCGCACCCGGGACATCGTGCTGCGCCTCAAGGGCGGCGGCGCCCTGCTGGATCAGGAACCGGTCCTGCAGCGGGCTATCCGCCTGCGCAACCCTTATGTGGACCCCATGAGCATGATCCAGGTCGATCTGCTGGGTCGCTGGCGCGCCGGCGGCTGCCGCGATCAGGACCTGCTGGAAGCCCTGATGCTCACCGTCAACGGGATCGCCCACGGTCTACAGAACACGGGATGAGGCCGGCAGGGCCGCGTTGCGCTCGAGATAATCCCGCGTCTCCCTGGCGGCGACGCCGCTGAGCAGCACCAGTCCGACCAGGTTGGGCAGGGCCATCAAGCCGTTCATCACATCCGAGAACAGCCATACGAAGTCCAGCGTATAGATGGTGCCGGCAAAGCTGGCCGCGACGAATAGCAGGCGATATGGCAGCACCGCCCGCCGGCCGAAAAGATAAGACGCGCTCTGGCTGCCGTAATAGCTCCAGCCCAGGATAGTCGAGAACGCGAACAGGGCCAGACAGAACGCGATGATGTCGCTGCCGAACCCGCCCGGAATCGCACCGTCGAAGGTCGCCTGGGTCAGGGGCGCGCCGTTCAAGCCGGTCTGCCAGGCACCCGAGGCGATGATGGCGATGCCGGTGAACGAACAGACCACGATGGTATCGATGAAGGTCTGGGTCATGGACACCAGCGCCTGGCGGGCCGGCTCGCGGGTCTTTGCGGCAGCCGCCGCGATGCCGGCCGATCCCAGCCCCGACTCGTTGGAGAAGATGCCCCGGGCTACCCCGTAGCGCATGGCCTGGGCGACTCCGGCGCCGAGGAATCCGCCGGCCGCGGAAGTACCGGTAAACGCATCACTGAAGATAATGGCGACGGCCGCGGGTATCTGGCCCGCGTGTGCGATCAGCACCCACAGGCAGGCCAGCATGTAGAGCAGGATCATGGACGGCACCAGTACCGAGGTCACTCGTCCGATCGAACGGACGCCGCCGATGGTCACCACCGCCAGGCCAGCGGCCACCACGATGCCGGTCAGCCAGTTGGGGACGCCGAACGCCCCCTGGATCGCCGCCGCCATCGAATTGGACTGCACCATGTTGCCGATGCCGAACGCGGCCAGCGCGGTAAACAGGGCGAACATACCGCCGAGGACCCGGCCGAATCCGCGCCAGCGGATCCCGCGCGAAAGGTAATACATGGGCCCGCCGGCCTGTTCGCCGGCCTCGTCGGTGACCCGGTATTTCACCGCCAGCAGCGCCTCGCAGTACTTCGAGGCCATGCCGACCAGACCGGTCATCCACATCCAGAACAGGGCGCCAGGCCCGCCGGCGGCGATAGCGGTAGCGACGCCGACGATGTTGCCGGTGCCCACGGTGGCGGCAAGCGCCGTCATCAACGCCTGGAAATGGGAGATCTCCCCCGGGCCCTTGCGCTCCTCTTGGGCCACGAAAGCGAGATGCAGGGCGGGACCCAGCTGCCTGAACTGGAGGCCGCGCAGACGCAGGGTCAGGAACAGACCCGCGCCCAGCAGTAGCGGGATGAGGCAATACGGGCCCCAGACAAAGTCCGAGACGACCCCCAGCCACGCTGTCAGCGACTCCAGCATCGGCTGACCCTATGCCGGTTCCCCGCCGTCGAGGAATACGGCGATCTCATCCAGCCCCTTGCGCCCGATATCCGGCACCCTGACGCCGTCGGCCGGATAGCCGGTGACCAGCAGCAGGAAGGGTCGCTCGTGGGCGGGCCGCTCGAGAATGCGGTTCAGGAACTTCATCGGGCTCGGCGTATGGGTCAGGGTGGCCAGACCGGCGTGATGCAGAGCGGCCAGCAGGAAGCCGCTGGCGAGTCCGACGGACTCGGTGGGGTAGTAATGCTTCCGGCGCTGGCCGTCCTCGCCGGTGCCCCAGCGCTCCTCGAAGATGGCGATCAACCACGGAGCCTTCTCGAGGAAGGGCTTGTCGGCGTCGGTGCCCAGCGGGGCGAGCGCTTCCAGCCACTGCGGTGCGGCCCGGTGCTCGTAGAAGTGCCGCTCCTCCTCCTCGGCGGCTTCCCGGATCTTGCGCTTGACCGCCGGATCCGCGATCGCGACGAATTTCCATGGCTGCATATTGGCGCCGCTGGGCGCGCTGCCGGCAGTCCGCAGACATTGCTCGATGATGTCCCGGGGCACTGGGCGGTCCGAAAATTCACGGATGGAGCGACGCCCGGACAGCTCCTCGCGCAGCGCCCTGGCACGCCTGCGCATCTCCTCCTCCGGATACGCACGGTACTCATGCCAGGGACGCGTCGGGTGCAGATCACTCACGGGAGGCTCTCCTTCAGCGACTTATCCAGCGGACGACATGCTCATCGATGCCGTCCGGCGCGACGTCTTCCTCGCTGAGCACCCGGCCGCGGACCGAGATGCCGGCGCGATGGACACTATCGGGGTCGCCGGATACCAGCGGATGCCACCAGGCCAGATCCCGCCCCTCGGCGAGACGACGGTAGGCGCAGGTTCGTGGCAACCATGTCAGGCCGCTGATATTGGCAGCGTCCAGCTGCAGACAGTCGGGCACCTGCTGCAACCGGCGCTCGTAATCGAGACACCGGCAGGTGTTCAGATCGAGCAGACGGCAGGCGACGCGCGTGAATTCGATGTGCCCGGTGTCCACGTCCTCGAGCTTGTGCAGGCAGCAACGGCCGCAGCCGTCACACAGCGCTTCCCATTCGTCCGGATCCATCTCGCCGAGAGACTTGCTGCGCCAGAATGGGCGTTCCGCCGTTTCAGGCATATTCCGCTTCCAGTCGGCTAAGGAGTTCGTCCTTGGCCAACCAGCGCTCCCGCAGCCAGGTCTGCAATCGCTGACGGAACGCTTCGTCGGCCGCGTAATCTCCGGCCGACAGCCAGCCCTCCAGGGCTTCGCAACGATAGCGGACCACGATCTGATGCACCTTGCCACAGCACAGCTGCCAGAAACTCGGCTGTCCATCAGGATAGGCGATGGTGACATCCAGCAGCTTGCGCAGGATGCCGTGCATGGCCGCCAGGGTATAAGCCACACCGCCGGCGCGCGGCGCGAGCAGATGACGATAATCGCCGGACTGTGCCTGTTGTTTGGCGACGCTGAAGCGGGTGCCCTCGACAAAATTCACCAGGGTCGTCGGCACTTCACGGAATTTCTCGCACGCCTTCTGGGTGGCCGCCAGATCCTGTCCCCGCTTCTCCGGGTGTTTTGCCAGGTATTCACGGGAGTGGCGTCGCATGAACGGCATGTCCAGTGCCCACCAGGCCTGACCGAGGACCGGCATCCACGCCAGCTCCCGCTTGATGAAGAATTTCAGGAACGGGATCTTGCGGTTGAACGCGCACTGCACGACGAGGATGTCTACCCAGGATTGATGATTGCAGATCATCAGATACCAGTCCCGGCGGAGCAGCTCGCCGTCGCCGTCGATATCCCAGTCCAGACGCTGGGTCAGCGACAGGATGCGCCGATTGAGGCCGATCCAGCCCTCTCCCAGACGGCATAGCCACTCCCCGACCCGGATCCGCAGTCGTCTTGACGGCACCACCTTGAGCAGGGCGACGATAAAGAAGGGCACGCAGACGGCGAGGGTGCCCACCGTCAGCATAGTCACGGTCAGCACCCCCCGCAGATGCTCTCTCAACGTATACTTCATCAACATGTCCCGGCGTTACAGAATCTCCCTGCGGATCTGCCTTCGCGGCGGCAGGGAGCCAGCGTGCCGCCTAGTTTAACCCCGTAAGCGTCCGCCACACCTTCGTGCCTCCATATCCATGAGAACGGTCTTCCTGGACTTCGACACCGTCAGCCATGACGACGTCAGCGCGGAGGCCCTGCGTATCCCCGGCATCGAGCTGGTGGTGCACGGCGTGACGCCGGCGTCCGCCGTGGCGGACCGCTGCCGCGACGCCGGTATCGTGATCGTCAACAAGGTGAATCTCGATGCGGCGCTGCTGGAGTCGGCGGCCGACCTGCGCCTCGTATGCCTGGCCGCCACGGGCACCAACAACGTGGATATCGAAGCCGCCCGGCGGCTGGGCGTGGCAGTGTGCAACATCGAAGCCTATTGCACCGCATCGGTGGTGCAACACGTATTCGCCGTGATCCTCGCCCTGACCCACCATCTGCACGCCTACCAGGTTTTGCTGCAGCAGGGCGCCTGGAAATCCAGCCCCCAGTTCTGTCTGCTCGACTTCCCGATACGGGAACTGGCCGGCAAGACCCTGGGCATAGTCGGTCTCGGCGAGCTGGGCAGCGCGGTGGCGCGGGTGGCGGAAGCCTTCGGCATGCGCGTGCAGGTGGCCCGGCGGCCGGGCGGCGAAACCGACGATCCTGAGCGGATCCCCCTGTATCGCCTGTTGGCCGAAGCCGATGTGATCAGCCTTCACTGCCCCCTGACGGCATCCACCCGCGGCATGATCGGCGCGGCCGAACTGGAGCGGATGAAGCCGGACGCGCTGCTGATCAACACGGCCCGGGGCGCCCTGGTGGACTCTGCGGCGCTGGCGGACGCGCTGAAGGCCGGCCGGATCGGCGGCGCCGGTATCGATGTGCTGCCGGAAGAGCCGCCGGTCAGCGGGGACCCGCTGCTGGATCCCGCCATCCCCAATCTGATCGTCACCCCGCACATCGCCTGGGCGGCCCGGGAAGCCCGGCAGCGCGCTGTGGACGAGATCGCCGCAAATATCCGCTCATTCCTGGACGGCGGTCGCCGCGGCCGGGTCGACTGAGGTGAACCGATGAACAGAGCCATCTGGTGGCTGAGACGCGATCTGCGATTGCACGATAACCTCGCGCTCCGGGCCGCCCTCGAACGGGGGGAAGGGGTTATCCCCGTCTTCATCTGGTCGCCGGACGAAGAGGGGGACTGGCCACCGGGAGGCGCCCAGCGCTGGTGGCTGCATCAGTCGCTGGAGAAGATCGGTTCCGCCCTTTCCGAGCGGGGCAGCGGCCTCGTCCTCCGGCGCGGGGAGTCGCTGGCGGTACTCAGGGGGCTGCTGCGGGAAACCGGGGCGGGGGCGGTCTACTGGAACAGACTCTACGAGCCGCGCGCGGTGGAGCGCGATACGGCCATCAAGCAAGCCTTGCGCGAACAGGGCCTGGAGGTCGAGAGCTTCAACGGCGGCCTGTTGTTCGAGCCATGGAGCCAATCGACACAAAAAGGCGATCCATACCGGGTCTTTACGCCATTCTGGAGATCCTGCCTCAACGGCCCCGGGCCGGCCGAGCCGCTGCCCGCCCCGGAGACTGTCCCCGCGGCCAACAGTCTTCCGGAAAGCCTGGATCTCGACGACCTGGGTCTGATGCCCGGGGTCAACTGGCACGAAGGACTGGCCGAAGCCTGGACGCCGGGCGAAGCGGCGGGGCTTGCGGGTCTGGAAAAATTCCTCGACGAGAGAATGGATCGGTATCACGAGCGGCGCGACTACCCGGCGGTCGAAGGTACCTCACGGCTGTCTCCCTATCTCCATCTCGGCGAACTCTCGCCGCGCACGGCCTGGCAGGCCGCCAGCGCCCGTCGTGCCCGCTCCGGCGCGGAAGCGGGTGGCGAAGCGTTTCTGCGCGAGCTTGGCTGGCGCGAGTTCGCGCACCATGTGCTCTATCACTTCCCCGGCACACCGGCAGAACCCATGGACGAGCGGTTCAGGGAATTCCCCTGGCGGGACGATCCGGGCGGTTGGCTCGAGGCCTGGCAGCGGGGGCGAACGGGTGTCCCGATCGTCGATGCCGGCATGCGCCAGCTATGGCAGACCGGATGGATGCACAATCGCGTGCGGATGATCGTCGCCTCCTACCTGGTCAAGAACCTGCGTCTTGACTGGCGCCACGGCGCGCGCTGGTTCTGGGATACGCTCGTGGATGCGGATCTGGCGAGCAACACCATGGGCTGGCAGTGGTCGGCCGGCTCGGGCGCCGATGCGGCACCGTATTTCCGGATCTTCAACCCGGTACTCCAGGGCGAAAAGTTCGACCCTGACGGGGGCTACGTGAGGACTTTCGTGCCGGAGATCCGAAGTCTGCCGCCGCGATTCGTGCACAAACCCTGGGCCATGCCGGACAGGGAAAAGGCCAAGCTCGGATTCGAACCGGGCAACCCGTATCCCGAACCGCTGGTGGATCTAAAGACCTCCAGGGAAGAGGCGCTGGAGGCCTTCAAGGGTTTGCCGAAGCGCTGAGCCGGCTGTCGGTCATCCGCTGCGCCCAGTGGATGACGGGCCGCACCCGGGGAGAAGTCAGCGCGAGGGCCTGCCGGTATCCGACCCAGCGGAATTCACTGTGCTCGGCCCGACCCAGCAACGGGTTGACCGGCAAAGATACCTCCCTGGTCCGGGTGTGGGCCAGATAGTAACGGGCGACTTTACCGCGGCTGTAGGGCCCGGTCTCCATATATTGTTCGCCCCAGACGAACTCCAGGTCGACCAGGGTCGTCTCTTCGGCCACCTCGCGGATGGCGGCCTCGAGGGGGGATTCGCCCGCTTCGACCATGCCCTTGGGGAAGTCCCAGTGCTGAAAGGCACGCAATAGCAGATAGCGTCGGGGCCGGCCGACGTGGATGACCACCACGCCGGCCGACAATCGATGGACTTCAGACGTCTCGGCCATGGCGCCGAGTATATCGCCTCGTGGTTCAGGCGGCGGCGTCCAGCGGATGGGCCAGCACGCCGGCGACGGCGTGGACCACGGCACCGATACGGACCGCACTCTGGATGGCCTCACGGCTGACACCCGCCTTGCGCAGGGTCTTTTCGTGGGACTCGACGCAGAGCCCGCAGCCGTTGATAGCGGAGACCGCCAGACAGAACAGCTCGAAGTCTTCCTTCGAGACGCCGGGATCGCGGAGCAGGTTCATGCGCAGCCGCGCCGGCATGCTCATGTAATCCTTGTCGCCGGCCAGATGCAGGAAACGATAGTAGACGTTGTTCATACCCATCAGCGCGGCGGCGCCTCGCGCCGCGTCCCGGACCCGGGGCGTGACGGAATCGCCGAGAGCCTGCTCGAAATCCGCGGTGATGGATGCGTCGCGCGCCGCATAGGCACAGGCGAGGGCGATTCCGAGGATCTGCTCCTCGCTGAGGCCGGGTGCGCCCTGCGGGCTCAGCACGCTGCCGAGATTCAGGCTCAGATCCTTGGCGTAGGCCGGGAGTCGATCCCGGATCGGGTTCAGGTTGGTCATAGCGAGTGTCCTTGATGAAAAGCTGGTACAGGGTGATGGCGCCGGCCACGGGATGACGGGCCGGCGCCGTCCGATCAGGCGACCTTGAGGGTATCCTCGCCGGCCTGCCAGTTACACGGGCAGAGCTCGTCGGTCTGCAGCGCGTCCAGGACCCGCAGGACCTCTTCCGGGCTACGGCCGACATTCAGGTCGGTAACGTAGGCAAAACGGATGACGTTGTCCGGATCGACGATGTACGTGGCACGCTGGGCCACGCCCTCCTCCTCGTCGAGGATGCCGAGCGCCCCGCTCAGTTCGCGCTTGATGTCCGCGAGCATCGGGAACGGCAGATCCCGGAGCTCGTCGCGGTCGCGACGCCAGGCGAGATGGACGAATTCCGAGTCCGTGCTGGCGCCGAGCAGCTGGGCGTCCCGATCACGGAATTCCCGCTCCAGGGCTCCGAAAGCGGCGATCTCGGTCGGGCAGACGAAAGTAAAGTCCTTGGGCCAGAAGAACACCACCTTCCACTTGCCCTCGAAATCCGAGGATTCGACGGGCTTGAAGGCGTCCTGGATGTCGCTGGTGACGACGCCGGTCAGGGAAAAATCCGGAAACTGTTTGCCGATGCCAATCATGTTGAAAACTCCTTTGCGAGATTGAGGTTGCGGTTCACGGAGAGAAGTCTGTCATCGGCCTATTGATAAATCTAATGAATTAATACTATATTTCCGATAGATGAAAGCTATTACATCAGGGATCAGCCTCCGCGCCCTCGGCTATCTGGTCGCGGTGGCCGAAGAACGGCATTTCGGACGGGCTGCGGAGCGCTGCTTCGTCAGCCAGCCCACCCTCAGCGCACAGATCAAAAAGCTGGAGGAGCAATTGGGCGTGCAGCTGCTCGAGCGCAATCCCCGCAACATCATGATCACCGATGCCGGCAAGACCATCGTCGCCCGGGCGGCGGAGGTGCTCCGGGGCGTGGACGAAATCGTCGAGCTGGGGCGGACCGGCCATGACCCCATGGCCGGGGACTTGCGGGTGGGTCTGATCCCGACCGTGGCGCCTTATCTGCTGCCGCGGGTCGCACCTGCGCTGCGACAGGCGCTGCCGCGGCTGCGCCTGATGTTGCTGGAACTGCAGACCGAAGATCTGCTCGAGCAGCTGCGAGGCGGCGCCCTCGACCTGGCGGTCCTGGCATTACCATTCGAAAGCGACGGCCTTGTCACCAGGGATCTCTACGAAGAGGAATTTCTTGTCGCCTTGCCGGGGCAGCACCCACTGGCAGCCAGGACCGAGCTCTCGGTGTACGACCTGGATGATCAGACCCTGCTGCTGCTGGCCGAGGGTCATTGCCTGAGAGATCAGGCGCTGGAGGTCTGCAGCCGCGTTTCGGTTAAGGAACCCCAGGATTTCCGGGCCACCAGTCTCGAGACCGTGCGCCAGATGGTGGCGGCTGGCATCGGCGTCACTCTGCTGCCGGCGCTGGCGGCCGGCGACACCGCATCGTCGGACTCGGCACTGGCAATCCGGCCTTTCCGGTCTCCCCGGCCCTGCCGCACGATCACGGCCGCCTGGCGGGCCAGCAGCGCCCGGTCCGTGACCATGGGCGCGGTGTCGGACACCATCCGCGACGCCGTGGCCGGCATGGACCAGGAACTCAGAACCGCCTGAGCACCGACATGGGCGGCTGATCGAGCACCTTGCGGGTGGCGAGAAGCCCGCTGACCCCGACCACCAGCAGGCCCGCGGCGGCCCCGGTGATCCAGAGCCAGGGGCTGCCGCCGAACTCCAGCCGGAACACCCGGTCAGCCAGCAACCATCCCGCGGTCAGGGCGCCACCGGCGGCGAGCAGACCCGACAAGGTGCCCAGCAGCCCGAACTCGATGGCGGTCCCGGTCAGGATCTGGCTTCTTTTCGCCCCCATGGCCCGCAGCAGCGCGCTTTCGAACAGGCGCTCGTCGCGTCCGGATTCCACCACCGCCAGCAGCACCACGATGCCCGCGGCGAGGGCGAACAGGAACACGTATTGCACCGCCAGGGCAGCCTGGTCCATGACCCGCCTCACCTGGCCGATGACGGCCTCGATGTCGATCACGGTGACGCTGGGGAAACGCCGTACCAGATCGAGCACGGTCTCATCCCGGCTGTCGTCCACGAACAGGCTGCCGATGTGAGTGCGAGGATAATCCTCGAGGGTGCCGGGTGAGAAGAGCATGAAGAAATTGGGCCGGAAAGAGTCCCATTCGACCGTGCGCAGGCTGGTAACCCGGGCCGAGAATGTCTCGCCGGCGACGTCGAATTCGAGGCTGTCGCCGAGTTCGATACCCACGTCGCGGGCGAAGTCGGCCTCCACCGAGACTTCTCCCGGCCGGGCATCGTCGCCCCACCAGCGCCCGGCCACGATCTCGTTGTCCGCCTGCAATGCCGCCGACCAGCTCAGATTGCCCTCGCGGTCTGCCAGCCGCTTGCCGCGGGCGGTGTTGAACGTCATCCCGGAAAGCGGCTGGCCGTCGATGGCGGTGAGCCGCGCCCGCACCAGCGGAACCAGCCGGGTCTCGGCACCGCGTTCGGCGAGCATCGCCTCGACGCCGTCAGCCTCGTGGGGCTGGATGTTGATCAGGAACCGGTTGGGCGCGCGCTCCGGAAGCGTGGCGCGCCATTCGTCCATGAGATCATTGCGCACCAGCGTCAGCAGTAGCAGCACCATGATGCCGAGACCGAAGGCCACCACCTGGACCACGCTCTCGCCACCGCGTCGCGCAAGGCTGGCCACCGCGTACCGCCATGGCGCCCCGGCGGAACCCCGGATACGGGTCGCCACCCAGACCAGGAGCCCCCCGGCCACCACGAGCACGGCGGCGGCGGCGAGGAACCCGGCCGCCACCCACCCGGTCAGCCGCAGATCGCCGACCTGCCAGATCAGCAGCGCGAAGATGGCCGCCCCGGCACCACCGTACGCCAGCAGGATCGATGGCCGCGGGCCCGGAAGATCATGCCGCAGGACACGCAGCGGTGGCACCCGCTTGAGGGGTGCCAGCAGAGGCAGCGCGAAACCGGCCATCACCAGCGCGGCCATCATGAATCCGCCGCCGATCGGCCCCAGACCGGGGACGGGCAGGTCGGACCCGGCCAGACCGGTCAGGAGCCTGGAGAGGCCGAGCTGGCTGAGATAGCCGATCAGCACGCCCAGCAACCCGGCGCCGCCGGCGAGGATGGCGAGCTCGATCACCATGGTCCTGAAGATGAAGCGCTGACGCGCGCCGAAGCATTTCATCAGCGCCACCGTTTCGACCTGACGACTGGCGTGACGTCTGGCCGCCATGGCGATGGCGACGGCCGCCAGCAGACTGCCCACCAATGCGGCGAGACGCAGGAAACGATGGGCGCGCTCGAGTGCGGATTTGATCTCCGGCCCGGCGTCATCGAGATCGCGCAGGGACTCACCCAGCTCGAGCCGGCTTTCCAGATAGGTCTTCATGGATCCGACTGGATCCGGGTCACCGGCGAACAGCTGCCGGTAATCCACCCGGCTGCCCGGCTGCACGAGCCCGGTGGCGCCCACATCGGCCTCGTTGACGAGCAGCGTGGGCGCCAGGTCAACGAAGCTCCATCCCTGGTCCGGTCGGTAGCGCAACACGCGGGTGATCTTGAGGCGGGTGGCGCCCAGCCCGATCTCGGACCCGACGTCGGCATCGAGACGCGCAAGCAGCTTGGCATCGGCCCAGGCTTCGCCGCGTGCTGGCGATGTGCGGGCAACCTCGACGGGGCCCCCGAGGCTGGAGCTGGTCTTCAGCTCGCCCCGCAGGGGATAGGCCTCGCTGACGGCCTCCACGTCGACCAGTGCGCTGGACTCCCCGGCCAGCACCACGCTGGCGAAAGAGGTCACGCTGGCCGTGGCCAGGCCCAGTCGGCGGGCTTCGGCCGGATAATCCGCCGAGATGGGCCGCTTGGAATTGACCACGATGTCGGCCGCCAGCACCTCGGCTGAGCGGATGTCCACGGCGCGGCTGACGCGATCGGTGAAGAAGCCCACGGCGGTCATGGCGCCGACCGCCACCGCGACCGCCGCGGTCAGCACCCACAACTCGCCGGCCCGGAGGTTGCGGATCACGCCACGCAGGGCGAAGGCCGCAGCCTTCATGCCAGGCTCCCGCCCATCATGCGCAGGGCCCGATCGCATCGCTGGGCGAGCCGTTCCTCATGGGTCACCAGTATCAGGGTGGTGCCGGACTCGTCGTTGAGCGAGAAAAGCAGATCGGCGACCCGCCGCCCGGTCTCGGCATCCAGATTTCCGGTGGGCTCATCCGCGAACAGCACCAGAGGCTGACCGACGAAGGCCCGGGCGATGGCCACACGCTGGCGCTCACCCCCGGACAATTGCCGGGGATAGTGCCGCCGGCGCGGGGTCAGGCCGACCCGGTCCAATACCGCTTCGGCCGAATCGCGGGCGTGGGGATCGCCGGCCAGTTCCAGCGGCAGCATGACGTTCTCCAGGGCGGTGAGTGACGGGACCAGATGGAAGGACTGGAAGACGAAGCCGACGCGGCGGGCGCGCAGCGCAGCCCGGCCGTCCTCGTCCAGAGCCGTCAAGTCCCGACCGTCCAGCCAGACCTCGCCGGTGGTCGGAGAGTCCAGTCCGGCCAGCAGTGCCAGCAGCGTCGACTTCCCGGCGCCGGATGGGCCCACCACGGCCACCGATTCGCCGCGACCGATCTCCAGGTCGATATCGTCGACGATAGTCAGAGTTCCCTCAGGACTGCTAACCTTACGCGTCAGGTTTCTTGCCGTGAGCACGCTCGCGGCCGACGGTGGATCCATGGCTCGACGCAATTTCATTCCCCTTGTCTTACTGTTGCTCTGCCCGGCCGTCCAGGCCGGTTCACCAGCCATCCTGGTGATGGGTGACAGCCTCAGTGCCGGCTACGGGCTGAAGGTAGAACAGACCTGGCCGCGGCTGCTGCAGCAAAAGCTGGAGCGGACCGGCCTCCCATACCGGGTCGTCAACGCCAGTATCAGCGGTGACACGACCAGCGGCGGCCTCGCCCGGCTGCCCCGGGCGTTGAAGATACATGAGCCCGCCGTGGTCATCATCGAATTGGGCGGCAACGACGGCCTGCGAGCGGTGCCGATCCCCGAGATCCGCGACAATCTGGTGCGGATGATCGAACTGAGCCGGGAAACGGGCGCCGAGGTGCTGGTAACCAGTATCCTCATCCCTCCGAACTATGGCCCCGATTACAGCGAAAAGTTCGCCGCCGTGTTTGCCGAGGCCGCGGACATTGCCGGGGCGACCGTGGCGCCATTCATCCTCGACGGCATCGCGCTGGAGCCCGGGATGATGCAGGCCGACGGCATCCATCCCACTGCCGCTGCGCAGCCACGGATCGTCGCCAACCTGTGGCCGTCGCTCTGCCCGCTGCTGGCGGCGGAGCAGATCTCACGGTGCTGAGTTTGCCCGGGGGGCACCGGGGCTGCTATACAAGGTGTAACAGAGCCGTTCAGCCACCATCCGGAAGGCCGCGACGGGGCGGGCTCACAGAAGAACAAGCTACCAATCGGGGAGAAAGCCCATGACCGAAAAGATCTGGCTGAAGTCCTATCCGGAGGACGTGCCGCCGACGATCGACGCGAGCCAATACTCCTCGCTGAAGCAATTGATAGAGATATCCATGGAGAAGTACCGGGATCTGCCGGCCTTCACCAACATGGGACATTCCATGAGCTTCGGCGATCTGGACCAGCTGACCCGGTATTTCGGCGCCTATCTGCAAAAAGTGGCGGGCCTCGAAAAGGGCGACCGGGTCGCGGTCATGATGCCCAATGTGCTCCAGTACCCGGTGGCGGTTTTCGGCATACTCCGGGCCGGATTATGCGTCGTCAACGTCAATCCGCTATATACGCCCCGTGAACTCGAACACCAACTGAAGGATTCCGGCGCCAAGGCCATCCTCATCTTCGAGAATTTCGCCACTACCCTGCAGAAGGTCCTGGACAAGACCGATGTGCGCACGGTCATGGTCACCGGCATCGGCGATCTGCTGCCCTTCCCCAAGGGCATGATCGCCAATTTCGTCGTACGCAAGGTCAAGAAGATGGTCCCGGCGTACTCTCTGCCCGAGGCCGTCCCCTTCAAGCAGGTCATGAAGGAGGGCAAGTGGCAGACCATGGATGAGGTCAGCCTCGATCAGAGCGATCTGGCCTTCCTTCAGTACACCGGTGGCACCACCGGCGTGTCCAAGGGCGCCATCCTCACCCACGGCAACCTGGTCGCCAACGTGCTGCAAGCCCGGGCCTGGTGCGGCGACGTGCTCGCCGAGGGCGAGGACGTCGTGATCACCGCCCTGCCGCTCTATCACATCTTCTCGCTGACAGCGAACTGTCTGATGTTCTCCATGCTCGGGGGCAACAACATCCTGATCACGAACCCTAGAGACTTCCCCGGCTTCGTCAAAGACATGGCGAGCTACCCGTTCACCTACATCAGTGGCGTCAACACGCTGTTCAACGCCCTGCTGAATACGCCGGGTTTCGAGGACGTGGATTTCAGCCACCTCAAGATCGCCCTCGGGGGCGGCATGGCCGTGCAGAAGCCGGTGGCGGACAAATGGAAGGAAGTGACGGGCAAGCCCATCCTTCAGGCCTACGGTCTGACGGAAACCTCGCCGGCTGCCTGCATCAACCCCGCGAGCGCCAATGAGTTCACCGGTTCGATCGGTCTCCCGATCAGTTCGACCGAAGTCAGTATCCGCGACGATTCCGGCAACGACCTGGCCCTGGGCGAGGTCGGCGAAATCTGCATCCGCGGCCCCCAGGTGATGGAAGGCTACTGGCAGCGGCCCGAGGACACCGCCAAGACCATGTTCGAGGGTGGCTGGCTGCGCACCGGAGACATGGGTCGCATGGACGAGGACGGTTTTGTCTTCATCACCGACCGCAAGAAGGACATGATCCTGGTCTCGGGTTTCAACGTGTTCCCGAACGAGATCGAAGACGTGGTGGTGGGGATGGAAGGCGTCCTCGAGGCGGCGGCGGTAGGTATCCCGGACGAGCGTTCCGGAGAAATGGTCAAGCTCTTTATCGTGCGCAAGGACCCGAACCTGACCGCCGAAGACGTGATCAAATTCTGCCGGGAGAATCTCACCGGTTACAAGGTGCCCCGGAAAGTGGAGTTCCGCGAGGAGCTGCCCAAGACCAACGTCGGCAAGATCCTGCGCCGGGCCCTGCGCGACAGCTGAGGCGGTCAGCCGGCCGGCGGGCGCCGGCGGGGAGCGCTGCTGACCCAGTCCTCCAGCCGGTCGAGGGCGGCGCTGAGCGCGTTGGCCGTGCGGTGTTTGTATAAGCCGATGTCCTTGACCTCGTCGCTCTCGTCCAGGGCCGCGCTGAAATGGCGCTTACGCTGATCCAGGATCTCATCCCGGATGCGGATACCGTGCGCGTTCAGCACCGGCTCGAGCTCCTCGCGGCGCAATCTCAGGTCGCGGCGGGTGGTCTGATAGGCGTGCTGACAGACGTTGGCCCGGTTGGCATAGCTGAAGACGCTGGCGAAGAACATTTTCGAATCGTGGCGGTCGGGTTCGAACAGCACCACTTTCGCATCCTCGAACTGGGTGTCGTATTTGGACATGCCCACGCTCATGCGTGAGTGGATCAGCGAGCGGAAAGTCTGGGACAGCACCACCGGCAGTCCGCCTTCCACCAGCTTTTTGTGCCGGGTATCCTTGGTCTCCGGCGCCAGCTGGGCATCGAAGGGCACGATCGGATTGACGCAGAACAGCAGATCCACGCCCCTTTCCAGAGCCACCGACGCATGCAGCGTACGCTTGAGACCGCCGTCGACGAAGGAGCGGCCGTTGATCTCTACCGGCGGATAGAGGCCCGGCAGGGCGGTACTCGCCTGCACGGCCTTGGAGATCGGCACGTGCTCGGCACCGGCAGCGCCGAATTTGACCGCCTGACCCGTATCCAGATCCACCGCCACCACGTAGAGCTCGCGCTTCAGCCTGCGGAAATCATCGGTGCAACCCCGGTTGCTGAACAGGTCGGAAAGGAAACGCTCGATCGGCCGGTTATCGAACACCGCGGTCGGGATGGCCTGGGTGATCTGGTTGAAGGAGGCCAGCAGGCCGTTGCGGAGCGGATTGCGCAGATAGGTGGCCGTGGACTTGGCCAGCAGCCAGGGCACGGACAGTCCGCGTCGGGCGTATTCGCCGAAGGCCGGCTGCATGAACATCAGTGGCGAGAAGCGGGGGTCACCGGGGCGCGGGTCGATGAACACGCGCGCCATCTGCTGGGGCGAGATGCCGTTGGCCAGCAGGGCGGAGATCAGGGCGCCGGCGCTGACGCCGACCAGCACGTCCACATCCTGGAAATCCACCCCGTCCAGGGCCTCATTGAGGGCGATCATGGCGCCGATTTCGTAGACGCCGCCCAGGGGGCCGCCACCGGCCAGCGCCAGGCCGATCTTGTGTTTGCCCTTGCCGTTGTTGGCCGCCTGCGCTGGCAAGTCGGTTCCCCTCGCTTAGCCGCTGGCCCGGGTCTGCCCGGTCTTCGGGCGGCGAGCCGGCTTGCGCCCGGTCGTGGTCCGCCCGGTCCGGGACGACGTCTTGCGGCGGACCGCCTTCTTTTTGCCCGCGGCTTTCTTGCGCCTCGACGGGGCCTTGGCCGCCGCCCGGGATCCCGAATCCCGGGACTCCGCGCTCAATTCAGCCACCAGCCCCTGCAGGGCCTCGACCCGGCGGGTCAGGGCGTCGATATCCCGGCTGGTGGGAATCTGCATGGAATTCAGTACATGGGCCACGCGCCGCTCGAACGCGATCTCGATCCGGGTCCATGTGTCATTGGCCGTCTCCCGGACGTCGGTGACGGTCTTCTCCACGGCGTCGATCGGCCGCTGTATCTGCAGCCGGGCCGACTGCTCGATCTGCTCGCCCAGGGAGATCAGGCTCTCGAACCAGCGGGCGCCCTCGGTTTCGGCCCGTCCCATGGCCCCCAAGCCGGCCAGCCATATCTGGTGAGCGGATTCGCGGATGACCCGGGCCAGCGGATAGTCGGGCGCGTCTTTCTTTCCTCTTTTATTTGACATAATGCAGAACCTCTCCGGATTCTCCTTGCGGCCATCGGGACGGCGGGTCACGTCTGGCCTCTATATATACAAAGAATACCATCCTGCAGCCTCCGATGCTGCTACGCACCACGCATTTGAGAAAGCGTAAAATCCCGGTTTATGGACCAAAAAGGCGCACGGCCGGCCCTCACGAAGACCATTGCCGGGCTATTGGAAGAATGCCGGGAGGCTCGCAAACGCATCACGGGCGACGGCGGGCTCAAGCCCGCATTTGCCGCTCTGGCCCGTTGGCAGACCGGCCGCCTGAGCCACACCCATGGAGATCTGCTGGCCTCGCGGCGCTACGGGCCGGCCGCCAGCTTCGTGTTTACGGATCTCTACGGCGATCGCGATTACAGCCCCAGGGACGAGGATCTGGAGCGGGTGTACCCGGTGATGGTCCGGATGATGCCGGCCGGCGCCCTGGAGAGCATCATCCTGGCGCTGGAAACTCACGCACTGACCCAGTCCCTGGATATCGCCATGGTGGAACAGCTCGAAGGATCGGGCGCTGCCATCGAAATCGATGCCGCAGCTTACGCACGCGCCTACAGGGCCTGCCGGAATGCCCCGCTGCGGGAGCGGCAGATCGAACTGGTCATGGAGACGGGCCAGATGCTGGACCGGGTGGTGGAACACCGGATGATCTACACCCTGATCCGATTGACGCACGGGCCGGCCCATATGGCCGGATTTGGCGCGCTGCATGATTTTCTCGAGCGCGGATTCAAGGCGTTCCGGCATATGCATGGCGCCTCGGAGTTCCTGCGCACCATCCATGACCGGGAGACCGCCATCATGCATCGCATCCTGGCGGATGAGCCGCTGGAGAGCTGGGCGCCGCCGACGCCGGGCTGAACGCGCCTCTTCAGCCGCCGGCGTGGTAGGCCGGACTCAGTTCATGCACGGCCTCGATCATGGCGCCGGCATGGTCCGGGTCGACGTCGGGCGTGATGCCGTGGCCGAGGTTGAAGACATGGCCATGACCCGGGCCGTAGCTCTCCAGCACCATCGCCACTTCCTGCCGGATGACTTCCGGACTGGCCAGCAGAGCCGAAGGATCGAGATTGCCCTGTAGCGCCACGCGATCGCCGGTAAGCCTTCGCGCCTCGCCCATATCCGTAGTCCAGTCCACACCCAGGGCATCGCAACCGGTGTCGACCATCTGGGCCAGCCGGGGCCCGGCACCCTTGGTGAACAGCACCACCGGGACCCGGGCGCCCGCGGCCTCCCGCTGCAGGCCGTCGACGATACGCTGCATGTACCCGAGCGAGAACTCCCGATACAGGCGCGGCGACAGCACGCTGCCCCAGGTATCGAAGATCATCAGCGCCTGGGCGCCCGCCTCGACCTGGGCGTTGAGGTAGGCGCAGGTCACGTCGGAGACCTTGCCCAGCAGATGGTGCAGGACCGCCGGCTGGTCGTAAGCCAGGGCCTTGATCCGGCCGAAGGTCTTGCTGCTGCCACCCTCCACCATGTAGGTCCCCACGGTCCACGGGCTGCCGGAGAAGCCGATCAGGGGTACCTTGCCGTCCAGCTCCCGGCGGATCAGGCTGACTGCGTCCATCACGTAGCGGAGGTCCTCTCCGGGGTCGACCACCGGCAGGGCTTCTACGTCGGCGGCGCTCCGCACCGGGCGGCTGAATCGGGGTCCTTCACCGGTGGCGAAATGCAGACCCAGCCCCATGGCATCCGGCACCGTCAGGATGTCCGAGAACAGGATCGCGGCATCCAGGCGGAATCGGCGCAGGGGCTGCAATGTCACCTCGCAGGCCAGCTCCGGGTTGGTGCAGAGATTCATGAAGCTGCCGGCCTGGCTGCGTACCTCCAGATACTCCGGCAGATAGCGACCCGCCTGACGCATCATCCACACCGGCGTCCGGGGCACCGGCTGGCGCAGCAGCGCCCTCAGCAGCAGGTCGTTGTTTTCAGCGCCGCTCACTGGTCGAAGACCCTGGCGATATCGCGCTGCACGGCCACGGCGGCGGCGCGGGGATCAGCTGCGTCCCGGATCGGCCTGCCGATGACGATGTAATCGGCGCCGTTGCGGAAAGCCTGTTCGACGGTGACGACGCGTTTCTGGTCGTCCTCCGGTCTATTCTCCACCGGCCGGATGCCCGGCGTCACCACCAGCAGACGCCGGTCGATGAATTCCCGCAGCCGGGGCGCTTCCAGTCCGGAGGAGATGACACCGTCGCAGCC
Source organism: Gammaproteobacteria bacterium (assembly GCA_050122055.1). GTDB lineage: Bacteria > Pseudomonadota > Gammaproteobacteria > Steroidobacterales > XN24 > CAMYOC01. Next base: position 21,276 of record JASFJM010000003.1, read on the forward strand.
GGCCTCCAGGGCCCGCCGGGCACGGGACAGGACCAGATCTGAGACGTCACATTGGAAACCGAGATCGTCCAGGTCGCCGCGATCGAGGCTGGTCAGCACGGTGACGGCGAGGATTTTGACGTCGCCCTTGGCTGCCGCGGCTGCCTCCATGATCGACTGGTTGCCGTGGACAGTGGCAAAGGTGACGCCGCGATCCCGCAGCCGGGATACCGCCCTGGCCACCGTGGCCGGGACGTCGAAGAACTTGAGGTCGACGAATACCTGCTTGCCCCGCTCCACCAGCCAGTCGAGCAGTTCGAAATATCCGCCGGCCATGAGCAGCTCCAGCCCGAGCTTGTAGAAGCGGACCGAGTCGCCCAGTTGTTCCGCCAGGGCGCGGGCCTGCTCCGCATCCGGCACGTCCATGGCGAAGATCAAGCGGTCCTGAGGGGCAATATCGCTGGCGGCCATAGGGCTCTCCGGGCCTGAAACCGGGCCGCATTCTAGCATGGGCATGGTCGGGCTCAGTCGTTCCGACCGGGCGTAAACAGACGCTGATACTCGAGTATCGCGTAACGGTCCGTCATCCCCGCGATGTAGTCCGCCACCACTCGGGCGCGGCCCGTATCGCCCTGTTCCCGCTGGCGGGCCTCGGCGGTGTCCGCAAACCCTATCGGCATCAGGCGGACATCCTCGTTGAAAGCGTCGAACAGACTGCTGACGATACGTCGCGCCTTTTTCGTCATGCCCAGCACCCGTGGATGCTTGTACAGATGCCCCATGAGGAATCGCTTCAGTTCCCGGTGGGACCTGGCAACCGGATCGCTGAAGGCGATCAGCGGACCGCCCGCCATGCGGACGTCCTCGATGCTGCGGGGTCCGGCTTCGGCGATCCGGCGCGCGCTTTCGTCGATGACATCGTCCACCAAAACGCCGATCAGCCGGCGCACGATCTCGTAGATCAGGCGCCGGCCGCCCAGCTCCGGATGACGACCCATGACCGCCGCATGCAGCTCGTCGAAGATCGCCACCTGCCGCAGCTCATGGATATCGAGCAGCCCCGCACGCAGGCCGTCGTCCACATCGTGGCTGTTGTAGGCGATCTCGTCCGCCAGGTTGGCGAGCTGCGCCTCGAGCCCGGGCTGACGCTTTTCCAGGAAGCGCTCACCGAGCTTGCCGATTTCCCGGGCCCGGGCCGGGGAACAGTGTTTGAGGATGCCTTCCCGGGTCTCGTACATCAGGTTGAGACCGGCGAATTCCGCATACTTCTCTTCCAGCCGGTCGACCACGCGCAGTGACTGGAAATTGTGCTCGAAGCCGCCGAAGTCCCCCATGCAGTTATTGAGGGCATCCTGGCCGGCATGTCCGAAGGGCGTATGCCCCAGGTCGTGCGCCAGGCAGATGGCTTCGACCAGATATTCGTTCAGGCCGGTGACGCCGGCGACCGTGCGGGCGATCTGCGCGACCTCCAGCGAATGGGTCAGCCGGGTCCGGTACAGGTCACCCTCGTGGTTGACGAACACCTGGGTCTTGTAGACCAGGCGGCGGAAGGCCGAACTGTGGATGACCCGGTCCCTGTCCCGCTGGTATTCCCCGCGATGAGTCGGCGGCGGCTCCGGATAGAGACGGCCCGCGGATTTGTCTTCGTGGGCGGCATAGGCCGCGAGTCCCGGACCACGGCTGCCTGCCGGCTGTCCGTTCACTCGGGATCCGCGGCGGCCAACACTGCCTCGAGATCCGCTCGCGGCACGTCGGTGCGTACGGACGAGGCGCCGAGACCCTCGAACAGGACCAGCCGCAGCCGGCCGCCGCTGACTTTCTTGTCCATGGCCATGAGCGCCTCCATCGAGCTGGCGCCCAAAGGTGGCGGGGTTAGTGGCAGACCGAAGCTGTCCAGCAGCCCCCGCAGTCGGGATGCCTCGTCATCATCCAGCGAGCCGAGCCGTCCGGACAGATCCGCCGCCATCATCATGCCGGCCGCCACCGCCTCACCGTGCAGCCATTGCCCGTATCCGGTGCCGGTCTCGATGGCGTGGGCGAAGGTGTGCCCGAGGTTCAGGAGCGCCCGGCGCCCGGCTTCCCGTTCGTCCTCAGCGACGATGGCCGCCTTGATCGAGCAGCACCGCAGCACGGCATCGGTCAGGGCGTCGGCATCGCGATCCATCAGGGCGTCACGATGCGCCTCCAGCCAGCGGAAGAATCCCGCGTCCAGACCGGCACCGTACTTGACCACTTCGGCCAGGCCGGCGCGGTATTCTCTGAGGGGTAATGTCTCCAGCGTGGCGATATCGGCTATGACTGCTTGCGGCTGATAGAAGGCCCCGATCAGATTCTTGCCGGCCGGGTGATTGACCGCGGTCTTGCCGCCGACCGCGGCGTCCACCTGGGCCAGCAGGGTCGTCGGCGCCTGCACGAAGGCGATGCCGCGCTGATAACAGGCCGCGGCGAATCCGGCGAGATCGCCGATCACCCCGCCCCCCAGGGCGATGACCACGGCATCCCGGTGATAGGACAACTCCGCCAGCCGGTCGATGATCTCCGCAAAAGAAGCCAGCGTCTTGTATTGTTCGCCATCCGGCAGGACCAGGGATTCCCAGCGGCGCCCCCCGAGGGCCCGAACAAGCGTGTCCAGATACAGCGGTCCGACCGTGGTGTTGGTGACGACCAGGGTGTCCCGGCCGGCCAGTCGGGCCGATATCGTCTCCGGCTCGCCGAGGATCCCTGAGCCCACATGGATAGGATAGGCGCGGTCGCCGAGTCCCACCTCCAGGGTCCTGTATTTCGGGCCTGCCATCCGTTCAATCACCTCCGAGCCGGCTCCGGATCTCCTCGGCCACGGCCGTCACCTTTCTGCCGTTGGTGTCGACCACATAGTCTGCCATGGCACGATACAGGGGTTCCCGGATGGTCATCAGATCCTCCAGCCGCTGGCGGGGATCCTCGGTCTCGAGCAGCGGACGGCCGCGCCCCCGGCGCGTGCGCTTGAGCTGCTGGTCGACCGATGCGTGAAGATAGACAACGGTGCCCGAGACGGTGAGGTCGCGGCGATTCGCCTCGTCCAGAACGACACCGCCACCGGTGGCAAGCACGATGCCCGGCAGGGCGCTCAGCTCCGCCACCACCTGGCGTTCCCGCCGGCGGAAACCCGCCTCCCCTTCCTTCTCGAAGATAAACGGGATATCGACCCCGGTGCGCCGCTCGATCTCGTCGTCGGTATCGAGAAAATCCCGTTTCAGCAGATGGGCGAGACGACGGCCGACCGCCGACTTGCCTGCGCCCATGGGGCCGATGAGGAAAACGCTGACGGCGGGGGTCATCCCATGGACGGAATCTCGGCGGCGGGAAAGAGCGGGGCCGGCTGATGCCGGCCCCGCAGACGCTTAGTCCAGAGTGGCGCAGGTGGGGTCTGCGCCCCAGCGGCTGATCAGATCGCCCGGCGGCGACTGATCCAGGGTGACATCGGACCTGAGCACTTCGAGTCCGTAATCCTGGGTCTCCAGGAACTCGGTGCCGGTCACCGAGGCCTTGGCCTGGATGGTCACCTCGACCCAGTTGCCGAATTCCTGGGCATAGGTCATCTGCACCAGGCCGAAGCCGTTCTCGTCGGTGATGACGGTGCCGGGCGAGACGGTCGCCACGTTGCCGGCCTCGATATTGCCGCTGTTGTTGAAATCTTCGCCCGGATCGAGGATGCCGTTGCGGGCCGTGGCCGGCACCAGGGTATCCTCGTCCTGACAGGTGGCCTGTCGGTTGGCCACCCATACCTCATTGATGAGGTCGGCCTGGTAGAAGCCCTTGTAGTACTCCTTGGAGAATACGCTCATCTGGACTTCAGCCCCCGCCACGCCGACGCCCTGGCTGTCGGTGACCTGGACCGAGAATTCCTTGAGATAGTTCGCCGTAGTGGGCTCCGAAATCTGGTTGCCGGTGCCGATGCTGATGAACACTTCCCGCTGGGCGACGGTCAGGGCCACCTGGTCGGTTACCGCGGGCGCATCCTGGACCGTGCCGGTGATGGTCACGCCGCCGATGGAGCTGGTGCTCTGACCGGCGGTATAGACGGTCTCGGCCTGACCGGAGCTGTCGGTGACCTGGGACCCGACCGAGATCGAGCCACCGGTGACATCGTCGAGTACGAAGGTCACGACCTTGTTCTTGACCAGGTTGTCGTTGGGGTCCCGCACCGTGGCCTGGATGGTGCTCTGCTCACCGGGGCCCACCGTGAAGCGGCTGGCCTGGAGATCGATCTTGGCGGCGGTGGTGGCCACGAACTCGATCGAGCGCTGGGTCGAAGGACCGCCGGCCACGCTGGCGGTGATGACCGCCGGTCCGGAATTGCTCGAGTTGATGGTCACACTGGCGCGGCCGTTGGCATCCAGGACCGCCGAGGATGACGACAGGGTGCCCCGGGTGCTGGAGAAGTTGACCGTGCCAGCCTGGGGCGCGCCGTTGATCAGCCATTCGACGGTGACGGTCTCGTCCACGCCGAGATCGACCTCGGCGCCGGCCGCGGGCGCCAGGAACGCAAAGCTGTCATTGCTGATGGTGATGTCCTGGGTCGCGGTCAGACCCAGCGCCGTGGCCGCCAGGGCGTCCACGCCGGACACGGTCGCCGTCAGCTGCACCGTGGCCTCGCCCTGGGAATTGGTCAGCAGGGTGTTGGATGACAGGGTGTTGCCGTTGGCGGAACTCACGTCCACCGCCTCACCGGAGATGCCGTTACCGCCCGAATCCCGCAGCGTCGCGGTATAGGTCCCGGTGTCGCCGAAGACGACGTTGTTGGGACCGGTCAGCACCAGCGTGGTGCCGGTCACCGAGACCACCAGCGCCGAGTTCAATCCGCCCGTGGTGGCGTTCACGTTGATGGGCCGGTTGGAGGGATCGCCGGCGGTGCGCAGCTCGGCTGAGGCTACGCCGTTGGCGTCGGTCACCGGCGAGAGGACGGTCAACGCGCCGGAGTCGGCGCTGAAGATAACGCTGGCCCCCTCGACCACATTATTGTTGTTGTCCTGCACGACGGCGCTGAGGGTCACCGGAGTCGCGCCGTCAGACGGCAGCTGCGGGCTGCTGGCCAGCAGGGTCAGACTGTTGACCGGCACCGGCGGGGCCGTACCCGTCCCGGCACCAGGATCCGTAATGGAGTTATCCCCGCCGCAACCGGCCAGTGCCGTGAGACACAGGGCGGTGGCCGGGATGATCCAGCGAGAGAGGAGATTCGATCTGAACATATCGCTTTTCACCTGGTCGTTGCGGGCAATCCGCAGTTAATAGATGTTGCTCCCCTCCCGGAGAATCTTCGGCGTGACGAAGATCAGCAGCTCAGCCTTGTTGGACTGATCCGAACTGCTCTTGAACAGGCGCCCCACGCCTGGGAGATCACCCAGCACGGGGACCTTGAGGATCGTCTCCCGGCGCTCGGTCTCGAAGATCCCGCCGAGGACCACGGTCTCGCCATCGTTGACCAGCACCTGGGTCACCACCGAGCGGGTATCGATACTCGGCACGAGGCCGCCCGTGGCGCTGGGGACGAATTCACCGACGGTGTCCTGATTGACCTGGAGATCCATCACGACCCGATCGTCCGGCGTGACCTGAGGCGTGACCTTGAGACTCAGCACCGCCTTCTTGAACTGGGTGGTGGTGGCACCGCTGGACGCCGACTCCTGGTAGGGAATCTCCACGCCCTGCTCGATCACCGCTTCCTTCTGGTTTGCGGTGATCACCCTCGGTGTCGAGATGATCTCGCCGCGGCCCTCGGATTGCGCCGCCTGCAGCTCCAGGTCGATCAGATAGTCCGAGTCGAGGATCGCCAGCGCCACCCGCCCGGCCGGGTTGTCGATCGGCAGGTTGACGTTGTAGCGCTCGGCGATGCCGGGCACCGTCACCGGTGAGATCTGGCCGGTGTTGTTCAGGTTGTCGATACCTGACTGGACGATCGTGTCGGAACCGTCGCCCGAACCGGTCACCGAGATCAGGCCGTCGTTGCGGTCGTCGACGTAGGTGACGCCGAGGCGGACGCCCAGATCGCGGCTGAAATCGTCGTTGACGACCACGATGCGTGATTCGATCAATACCTGCTTGACCGCGATGTCCAGGGTCTGCACCAGCCTGCGGATATCGACCAGCCGCTCCGCTGTGTCATAGACCAGAAGCGTGTTGGTGCGCTGGTCGATACTGACCGTGCCGCGTTCTGACAGCAGCGAATTCTCGCCGCCGCTCTGCAGCAGTTCGGCGAGATCGGAGGCTTTGGCGTAATTCACCTGGATAAAATCCGAGACCAGGGGCGTCAGTTCCTGCAGGTCCTGACGGGCTTCCAGATCCTGTTTTTCCCGGGCGGCGATCTCCGCCGACGGCGCGACGATGATGACGTTATCGATCTGGCGCATGTCCAGACCCCGCGTGGCCAGCACGATATCGAGGGCCTGATCCCAGGGCACGTCACGCAGGCGCAGAGTCACGTTGCCGGTGACGGAGTCACTGACCACCATGTTCAGGCCGCTCACTTCGGACAACAGCTGCAGGACGGCGCGGGTCTCGATATCCTGGAAGTTCAGGGTCAGGCGCTGGCCCTGATAGGTCTTGCCGGTGTCATAGATGCCCAGATCCTCGGGCTTCTCCTTCACCAGGGGACGGACCTCGACGGTGAAGACTTCATCGGTCTGATAGGCGAAATGTTCGAAGTCGCCGGTGGCGGAGATGATCAGCCTCGCGCCCTCGCCAGCGGTGATGCTGTCCACCGTGGTCACAGGGGTGGCGAAATCGAGCACGTCCAGGCGCCGGCGCAGATTGGTCGGCAGCTCGGTCTTGCGGAAGTCCACGACGATCTTGCCGGCTTCCTGGCGCATATCGATCACGGCAGAGGGATCGGTCAGAGACACGATCACGCGGCCGCCACCGCCTTCGCTGCGGCGGAAATCGATATCCCGGATGGCGCTGTCTTCGGCCACCTGGGCCGGCGGGGTGCCGGCCGCGAAGACCGGCTGTGCCGCGCCTGCGGCCGCCGCGGCGCCGCTGCCGAGATTGACCACGATGGTGTCACCCTCCACCCGGGTCTGATAGGGCACCATGTAGTCCATGTTGAGAACGACGCGTGTCCTGCCCTGAGCCTCGGCGACGGTAACGGTATCCAGAGGGCCCTGTTTCACTACGGTCCGCCGCGATGGCAGAGCCATGGTGGTATCGGCGAGATCCAGCGAAATCCTGGCCGGATCGTCGATGGCGAAGCTCATGGGCTCCGCAGCCGGCCCGCTCATCCGCAGGTAGATCACGACCCGGTCGCCGCCCTGACCTGCCACATCCACGGCCTCGAGCCGAAGCGGAGCCTCCTGGGCAGAAACGCCCGAGGCCAGCGCGAGCAGCGTCAGCGCCCCGAGCCACCTGGCTGTGTGTGAAATCTTGCGGATTTCAGTTGTCGCCCGTGCTTTGCGCATCATCCCATTTACTCCCCGAGTCTTCATTGCTCACCCAGACTGATGGTGGCCGGCCGTTCCATATAGCCGCCTATACCGTCGGGAATGATCTCGACAACCTGAATCTCAGAATCGTCAATTGAAATAATCTTGCCGTCGCTCTGGCCAATGTAGTTGCCTGCCGTGACCCTGTGCACCAGCGTGTCTCGGGTCTGCAGCAGTCCGTAGAGCTGCCCGTCCTTGGTCAGGGTCCCCACCATCTTCAAGGTATCCAGCGGGAACTGTTCCAGGTATTCACGCGTCCGCGCACTGTCAGGCCTCAGACCACCCCCGGCGGGGCCCGACGAACTCTGCGGGCGTTCCGGCACGAACGGGGAGCGCAGATCGTAGGCGTCGTATTCGAAGGGCTGGTGCTCCTTGATCTCCGGCAGCGGCTCGATGCGGCCACCGGGGCGCTTGTTGGTTTCGGCGATGAAGCTCTCCAGATCAGACATATCGTTGGAGCAACCGGCCAGCATCATCGCTGCGACGAGTACGGGAACCGCGTTCCGGATAGAGCCCTGTCTCATGACTGCTCCTCGTCGTCTTCGAGATAACGGTAGGTCTTTGCGATCAGGTCCATCTGCAACTCGGCGCTCCCTTCCGAACCCGACAGTTCCACATCGTGGATCGTCACGATTCGAGGCAGCGCGGCAATATCGCTGACGAACCGGGCCAGCTCATGGTAGGTGCCGCGCAGCCGGATCCTGATCGGCAGTTCCGCGTAGAAATCCCTGCGGATTTCCGAATCGGGCCTGAACAGTTCCTCCTCCAGACCGGCTCCGAGACCGGTCTGGGAGATGTCGACCAGCAGGCTGGGCACTTCGGTCTTGCCGGGCAACTGTCGCAGCATGGCACCGAAAGACTGTTCGATCTCAGCCAGCTGGGCCTTGTAGGCTTCGAAATTGGCGGCCTTGCGCTGGCGGACTTTAAAGGTCTCGCGCAGCTCTGTTTCCTTGGCCTCCGCCTGCTCGAGCAGGGGTGTCTTGTTCTTGATCGGGAAGTAATAGACCGATCCAGCCGTGACGACCACGAAGATCAGGACGACGAACAGCGCCCGGAAAAGGAACGGCCAACGGCCGACGTCGCTGGTATCAAGCGCCCGGAGTTCGTCGAGGAACCTGTTCAGCCGTTCCATTACGAACCCTCCTGGTCGGTCACGATCTGCTGGGCGGAGACGGTAAAGCGGCTGCGCCGGACGCCCCGGTCATCCACGGTCTCGACCACCTCGAGCCCGGGCTTCTGCAACCAGGGCGAGTTCTCGATGTTCCTCATCAGTGCCGATACCCGGGTACTCGATTCGGCGATGCCCTCGATCTCCAGCCCGCGGGACCGTTGTTCCACCTTCCGGTAATAGACCCCGTCGGGCAGGACCCGGACCATCTGGTCGAACAGGTGGACGCTGTCCGGACGACTCCGCTGCAACTCGTCGATGATCTCCATCCGCGCAAGCAACCGCTCTTTCTGGTCCTCAAGAGCCGCGATCTCCTTGATCAGGGCATCGAGACGGGCGATCTCCTGTTCCAGACGGGCATTCCGCTGGTTCTGATAATCGATGCGATGCTGCAGATATGCGCTGAAACCGAAGGTCACCAGGCCGCCGAGCGCCACCGCCGCAACCGCAGCGATACCGAAATTCGTCTGACGCTGCTTGCGCTCTTGTTCCCGCCACGGCAATAAGTTGATACGAGGCATGTCAGTCGAAACTCCTCAAGGCCAGACCGCAGGCTGTCAGCAGCGCGGTCGCATCCTTCATCACTCCACCCGAACGCGCCCTGGACGACAACTTCATGTCGCCGAGCGGATTGCCGATCTCGGTGGGGATGCCGACGCGGCTGCCGATAACATCCGCCACGCCGGCGATGTTCGCGCAACCACCACAGACCAGGATCTGTTGGGGCTGTTCGCGGCCGCTGCCCGAGGCGAGGAAGAACTGCAACGAACGGCTGACCTGCTGGGTCATGTCATCGATAAAGGGATCGAGGACTTCCGGCTCGAAATTGCTCGGCAGCCCGCCCTCTTTCTTCGCCCGGCCGGCGTCTTCGAAACTCAGGCCGTAGGTGCGCATGATCTCTTCGGTCAGTTGCTGGCCGCCGAACGCGAAATCGCGAGTGTAGATGACCTTGAGGTCGCGCAAGACCGAGAAGGTGGTGCTGCTGGCGCCGAAGTCCACTACCGCGACGTTGTGGCCGGCGCCCTGTTCCGGCATCTGATGCCGGAGCAGGCGGCATGCGTTCTCCAGAGCAAAGGCCTCCACGTCCACGATCTGTGCCTTCAAGCCCGCGGCCTCGACGGCAGCCTGACGCTGCTCTACGTTCTCGCTCCGGGTCGCGACCAGCAGCACATCGAGCATATCCGGATCATTTTCCGACTTGCCCAGGACCTCGAAGTCATAGCTGACTTCTTCCATCGGGAACGGGATGTACTGATCGGCCTGCAGTTCGACCTGGCCCTCGAGTTCGTTGCCGGACAGGGTCGACGGCATCTGGATGACCTTGGTGATAGCGGCGTCGCCGTTGATCGCGATCGCGCATTCGCGGCTGCGGGCTCCCGAGCGCTTGACGGCCCGCCGGATCGATTCCCCGACGGAGTCCGGATCCACGACCGCCTTTTCGTTCACCGCATTCTGCGGCGTCGCCTCTGCGGCGTAAGACTCCACGCGGAACTGGCTGCCGCTGCGGCCCAGTTCGATCAGCTTGACCGACGAAGTCGTTATGTCAAGCCCGATTAGCGGTCTAGTAGACTTGCCGAAAAGCACTTGAATTTCCTTTTAGGTCCGCAGCTTGGCTTCGGAAGATAGAATAATGTCTTAGCTATTGCAATGTTCTGTATAGCAATTACGCCGGCCGCAAAACGTGACCGTATTCACGCTCCGAACAAAGCGTGCCTCCGGCACCCGGCGTCAGGATCGCTTTGGCTATGGATCGGGGCTGGGGAAGCAGCGGTCATGCAGCCGACGTTTCGGACCGGATAAGCATCTGTCGCAGCGCAACAATCCGCCCTGCGCGATGCCGCCCCTCCCGGCCCGGGGATGGCGCATGAAAGTCGATTCCGGCAACCCCGCTATCCTAGGCCGAAGCCCTTAGACCGGTGGCTTTGCGCCCCCACCTTTCGATGGGTTTGCCTTTTACGTTCGGTGGTAATATGCACAAGCCCCCCTGGCAAAACAAGAACGCACCTCTCACTTCTGCATGAAGCTCTTCCTCCGTTCACTCTATGCTGCGGCTGCGTTATTGCTGATCTTCGCCGCCGCCGCCACCGTAGCAGGGATCGGCGCATATTATTATGTGCTGCCAAGTCTGCCGGCGGTGGAATCCTTGCAGGACGTCCGCCTGCAGGTGCCGCTGCGAGTCTATACCCGCGACGGCCGGCTGATGGCGGAATACGGGGAGATGCGCCGCATCCCTCTCGCATTCGACGAGATCCCCCCCGTGGTCGTGGACGCCTTCCTGGCCGCCGAGGACGACCGCTTTTTCGAGCACCCGGGGGTCGATTACCAGGGTCTGGTCAGGGCCACCGCCTCCTTGCTGCTCACCGGCGAACGCCGCCAGGGCGGCGGCACGATCACCATGCAGGTGGCGCGGAATTTTTTCCTGACGCGCGAAAAGACCATCTCCCGGAAGGTGAGGGAGATCTTCCTGGCTCTGCGGATCGAGAGCCAGATGGGCAAAAAGGAGATCATCACCCTTTATATGAATGCCATCTTCCTCGGCCAGCGGGCCTACGGCGTGGGGGCGGCGGCGGAAGTCTATTTCGGCAAGACCGTGGACAAGCTGAGCCTGGGAGAAACGGCCACTATTGCCGGCCTGCCGAAAGCACCCTCCCGGGACAACCCGGTTAGCAGTCCGGAGCGCGCACTCCAGCGGCGCGCGTATGTTCTGCGACGGATGCTGGAGACGGGCAGCATAGATCGCGCCCGATTCGAACAGGCGACGGCCGAACCCATGGAATCGACGCTGCATGGCGCTACGGTCGAGACCGACGCGCCGTACGCAGGAGAGATGGTGCGCCAGCATATGCTGGATCTGGTGGGCCCGGAGGCCTACACCGCCGGCTATGTCGTTATCACGTCCATCGACAGCCGCCTGCAGGCCGCGGCCGTCTCGGCGCTGCGGCAAGGACTGATGGAATATGACCGCCGCCATGGTTACCGGGGACCGCTGGCCAGGATCGAGCCGGACGCCTCGGATGAGGCTGCGGGCCCGGGAGAATTGATGTCCGGGTATCGCGCCGGACCCGGCATGGAACTGGGCATCGTGACCAGCGTGGAGGAGCAGACTGCCGAGGCCCTGGTTCCCGGGCTCGGGACCGTGGTCGTCCCCTGGGAGGGCCTGAGCTGGGCGCGGGAGTTTATCGACGACAACACACGCGGCCCGGAGCCGGCGACCGCTGCCGACATCCTGACACCCGGGGACCTGGTCGAATTGAGTCCGCTGGAGGACGGCAACTGGCGACTGAGTCAGGTGCCGCTGGTACAGGGCGCGATCGTCGCGGTGGATCCGATCGACGGCGCGGTGGCCGCTCTCAGCGGCGGCTTCGATTTTCAGGACAGCAAGTACAACCGAGCCGCCCAGGCCAGGCGGCAACCAGGATCGGCCTTCAAGCCCTTCATCTACTCGGCAGCGCTGGAAAACGGGTTCACGACCGCCACGATCGTCAATGATGCGCCCGTCGTGTTCGATGACGATCAACTCGAGAGCACATGGCGTCCCGAGAACTACAGCCAGCGATTCTACGGCCCGACCCGCCTGCGGGAAGCCCTGGTGCGCTCACGTAACCTGGTATCCATCCGTGTGCTGCGCTCGATCGGCGTGGGTAACGCCGTCGATCACATCCAGGAGTTCGGCATCTCCGGCTCGGAGATGCCCAAGGACCTGTCACTGGCGCTCGGCAGCGTGACCCTGACTCCGCTCGAACTGGCCGATGCCTACACGGTCTTCGCCAACGGCGGTTTCAGCGTGGACACCTACCTCATCGACCGGATCATGGACGCGCAGGGCAACATCATCACCCAGGCTGATCCGCTGATCGCCTGCGCCGCCTGCGAGGATGCCGAACAGAGAGGGGCGAACGAACGGCGCTTCCAGATCGACGAGGACGAAGAGATGCCGCCGATCCCCTACGCACCGCCGGCGATCAACCGCCAGAACGCGTATCTGGTCGCGGACATGATGCGGGACGTGATCCGCCGCGGTACCGGCCGCCGTGCGCTGGCGCTGGGGCGTGGCGACCTGGCCGGCAAGACCGGCACCACGAATGATCGACGCGATGCCTGGTTCAGCGGGTTCAACGGTGACCTCGTCGCGACAGCATGGGTGGGATTCGATCAGGAGCGCCCGCTGGGCGCTCGCGAGGAGGGCGGCCGGACCGCATTGCCGATCTGGGTCAAGTTCATGGGCCGGGCACTGGCCGGCGCGCCCGAGCGCCCGCCGATAAAGCCGCCCGGCCTGGTCACGGTCCGCATCTCCTCGAGCACCGGCCTGCTGGCCGGCAGCGGCGACGTGGACGCTATCTTCGAAACTTTCCGGGCCGATGAGGTGCCGCCGGCCGGAGAAGACGATGCCGCCTCGCCCTTCGGCCCGGCCGAAGACGAAGCACCCATATTCTAGACACGAGCTCCGACCCTGAAAGGGTGCACAAGATGCCCAGGAAACGCAGTAATCGATCCCGCCAGGTCCGCTACGGTATCGCCCAGGAGGCGGCCCGGATCATGCGCGAACAGGGGATCAAGGATTTCTTCCTGGCCAAACGCAAGGCAGCCGACCGGCTTGGTATCTCCGATCGCACGGCGCTGCCCGGCAATGACGAGATCGCCGCAGCCCTGACCGAGCAGCAGCGGCTGTTCGGCGGCGAGGCTTACCCGGCTCGCTTGCGTATCCTGCGGCAGACCGCGAGCCGGGCGATGGACCTGCTGCGGGAATTTGAACCGCGGCTGGTCGGTTCCGTGTTGAGCGGCGCCATCACGGAACACAGCGACGTCAATCTGCATCTGTTCGCGGACACGCCCGAGACGGTGGCCATGCGCCTGATGGATCAGGGCATCCCTTACGAGACGAACGAGCGGCGGATCCGCTACCCGTCGGAGCGTCTCGAGTTACTGCCCAGTTTCCGGTTTATCGCCGGTGACGTCACGGTCGAAGCGACGGTCTTCCCACCCCAGGGATTGCGTCAGGCCCCGAGCTGTCCGCTGGATGGCCGGCCCATGCAGCGAGCCAGGCTGCCCGATCTGGAAGCGCTGCTGATCGAGAACTGAGGCGCTGGCTCAGCCTCGCTCGCTGACGGCGACGTAATCTCTTTCCACCGCACCGGTGTAGAGCTGGCGGGGACGACCGATGCGGGCGCTCGGATCTGCGCTCATCTCCTGCCAGTGCGCCACCCAGCCCACCGCCCTGGCGATGGCGAACATCACCGTGAACATGGATTTGGGTATGCCCAGGGCCCGGTAGATGATCCCGGAATAAAAATCCACGTTGGGATAGAGCTTCTTCTCGACGAAGTAGTCGTCTCGCAGCGCAATCTCCTCCAGACGAAGGGCGAGATCGAACAGGGGCGTATCCGCCGTGCCGAGCTGAGCCAGCACCTTGTGGCACATCTCGCGGATGATCTTGGCACGGGGATCGAAATTCTTGTAGACCCGGTGGCCGAAACCCATCAGGCGGAACGGATCGTCCCGGTCCTTGGCCCGGGCCAGATATTTCGGGATCTGCGAAGTGTCGCCGATCTGCTCGAGCATATTCAGCACGGCCTCGTTGGCGCCGCCGTGGGCCGGACCCCACAAGGCCGACACGCCGGCAGCGATCGCGGCATATGGATTGGTCCCCGAGCTACCAGCGAGACGCACGGTGGACGTGCTGCAATTCTGCTCGTGGTCCGCGTGCAGGATAAACAAGAGATCGATTGCCTCAGCGGCCACCGGATTCACCTCGTATTCCTCGCAGGGCACGGCGAAGAACATGTGCAGGAGATTGCTGCAATAGTCCAGGTCATTGCGTGGATAGATGAAGGGCTGCCCGACCGAATGCTTGTACGCGGCCGCCGAGATGGTCGGGATCTTGGCGATAATCCGATGGGCGAAGATCTCCCGGTCCAACGGATTCTTCAGGTCCATGGAGTCATGGTAGAAGGCTGACATGGAGCTGACGACGCCGGACACCATGGCCATTGGATGGGCGTTGAAATGGAAGCCGTTGAAAAACCGGAGCAGCGTCTCGTTGATCATGGTGTGATGCAGGATCGATTCCGAGAACTCGGCCTGCTGGCTGGCTGTCGGAAGCTCCCCGGAGATCAACAGGTAGGCCACCTCCAGAAAACTGCTTTTCGCCGCCAGCTGTTCCACCGGGTAGCCCCGGTACATCAAGACGCCTTTTTCGCCGTCGATGAAGGTGATCTTGCTTTCGCAACTGGCCGTCGCGACAAAACCCGGATCGTAGGTGAACACGCCATGCGTCTTGTACAGGCCCGCGATATCGATCACAGCCGGACCGATGGAACCCTCACGAACCGGCAGTCTTGTCGATTCGCCACTCTGGCCGTTCTTGAGTTCGAAGTATTTGTCGCTCATGGCTCTATCCCCTGAAACCCAGTTCACTCAATTTTCGCCGGCGGCAAACGGCTCGTAGCCAGACCGATGCCTAACTGCTCGGGGGTCCGGGGGGGGCCGCTCGGGCCTGAGAACAGAGAAGACCAGCGAGGGTCGCCGGCCAGCGCTGGTGAAGCGCGGATCGGCGACCGTGAAAATTATAAGGCAGCCCTTACCGGAATGACAGGTTCGGCGCGACGATCCGGAGGAGTCAGGTGCACGAAAAAGGGCGCCCCGAGGCGCCCTTTCGGCACATCTGCGCGCGGACATCGGCGCCGGTCTAATTGGCGGCCTTTCCGTATTTGCGGCGGAACTTGTCCACCCGTCCACCGCTATCCAGGATCTTCTGCTTGCCAGTGTAGAACGGGTGGCATTTCGAGCAAACCTCGATGTGCAACTCTTCGCCGAGCGTGGAACGGGTCTTGAACGTGTTCCCGCAGCTGCAAGTCACGCTGATCTCTTCGTAATTGGGATGGATATCCGCCTTCATCGTCCTACTCCTGGCTCGAGCCAGAGCACCTGAGAAAAAGAGCCGCGCATGATAGCCATTCCGCCTTCGGGCCACAAGACCCCGTCGACCCCGCCCGGGGAGGCTGCGCCGGTCCGGGCCCCATTGCTTAAGCCTCAAACCTCTGCCTTTACTTGAGGTTTCAGCCAGAAACCCGACGTTGACATAATACTTTCCAGCTTATCCACAGAATTTGTGGATAAGCTTGTGGACGAGACGAGAACAACGGCCAGATCCCGCTTTCATAATAGTGTCACATTCATTTTGAGCAAAAAAAGAACAGTTAATTTTTCTCTTTGGTTTTCAATGTGTTAGGTGACAATCGACCGACATCCAGACTGTCCGTCGGGCTGAATCCGCGAGGCGGCCGGGGTCCCGCGGGAAACCTGTGCATAACACTCCGCTCAGGCGGCGGATTCGGCCTCGACCGTCGCGTCTCCCTGCGGTCCCGGGACGCTCCGGATCCGGTCCGGGTGGCCCTCATGGCCTGTGCCCGCGGCATCGACGAAGCTCAGGAACTTTTCCCCTCTGCCGGTCGCCAGCTCGGCCGGCCGCACTGTCCCCCGCAGCGGTCGCCCGCATCGTCTTCCAGCCGGGGCGCGGACGCCGATGTCTGATGACGGCCAGCGCCTGGCGGTCATGGATATCACAATGGATCGGTCGATATTCAGCCATGAACCTCCGCGCCGGGCCCGTCCGCCTGGCGGTTCGGCAGGAAGCGCTGCTGGAGTTCGTTGAGGAAGCGGAATCCGCGC
>JASFJM010000004.1:0-37498 GCA_050122055.1 Gammaproteobacteria bacterium
TCCTGGTCGAGATCAGTGCGAAGTTCGGAGCGGGCCATAGTCCAGGTAGAGACCGCCCCCGACTATTGGCAATTCCTTTCAACTCTTGTGCACCTGCCGGCGCTGCATGACGACAGCCGGGCGCAGCCAAAAAAAACCCGGCACGAGGCCGGGTGAAAGGAACGCTGCGGCTTCTGACTGTCCGCATTGCGTTATCGGGGAGACCCATGAGCGAGTCCGGGGCGTATTCTGCGCGAGCCGGGCGGCCGGGTATCGCCCGATCAAGTCAGTTTCTTTGCAGTTTCCACCGGATCGCGCACGGCTCCGGCCGTGATCTTTTGAACACCGCATCGGTGCCAGGGTCTAAATTCCCGTGCCAGATCGGCTTCCTCCGGCCTCGCTACTTTGCGGCGTCGGCAATCGGCGCTAGTCTGGACCAGGACGCAAACGCTCAGGATTCGGCATGACACGACTTCCAAGGACCGCAGCAGCCGGCCTCAGGATTGTGCTGGCCTGCTGCATCTCGGCTGCGGCAGTCGCAGCCTCGCCCCCGCTCGTGACGACCCCCGGCAAGCTGGTCGAATCCAGCGGGGGGGCGAGATACGTGCAGATGGCCAACAAATCCGCGAGCCTGCTCGAAGGCAAGGATGTGAGCGGTCTGAGCGCCCATCTGGCGCAGCTGAAAACCGATCCGGGACTGAGTGAGCCGGCCAGGGAGAAACTGCTCCGTGAGACCGTACTCGGGCTGGCCGCAATCGACCCGACGCCGCCGCTACGGGCCGCTGTCGGGTCCCTGACCGGATACCAGGCCGAGACCTGGCTGGTGAACCGGGAACATGGACACCCGGAGCCTTACCCAGCTTACGACGTCGCCGCCGCCGCGAGATTCGTCGAGCGGCGCTGGCAGGAGACGGCAGCGCGCAAGATCGCCGCCGCGGCGCTGGATCAGGGCGACATCGCGGCCATCGACGCCTATATCGGCGGCACCGAGGCCATGCGGCGGGGTTTCGAGGAAGCGTTTTCCGCCGCCGGCCCGGCGCGCCTGGCGGCTTTCTCGGGAGAACTGGCCGATCGGCTGGCATCCGGACAGCCGGTGGCCGGGCTTTCAGTGGCGACGGCTCTGGCCAGTCACGACGGCCGCTTGTGGCAGACGGTGGTCCGGGAGGCGCCACCAGAGGCCGCCACTCGCGCCGTCGCCGAATTCGACCCCGCTGTCTGGGGCGGGCAGGCGGTGGCCCTGCTGGCCGGCGCCACACTCAGGGACGAGACCGCGTCCGCGGCCATGCTCAGGCTCGCACCCCTCGCCGATTCCGATCCGGCGGCGCGGCGTCTGTTGTTCGATGCCATCGGTGGTCCCCATGGCGCCAGCGCCGCCGCCGCCCTCGCACGGGGCGCCGATGCGGGGATCGTCGATCAGCTGGCCGCTCTGCTGGACCAGGCCGACGACCCAATCTCCCGGCGCCGCGCCCTGCTCGCCTTGCGGCTCGCGGGCGACGGCCGCGCTGAGGATCACCTGGCGGCATTCGCCCGTCGACCGGACGCGCCTGCCGACCTGATCGCAGAGGTGCCAGCTTGGCTTCGCGATTGACCTGGGGCGCGCTCGGCCTTGCGCTGCTGGGGGTCAGCCCTCTCGCGGCCGAAGCGGCCTGTCAGTTCGATAACGCGGGCACCATCACCAACCCCAGCGACCCCTCTTGCCGCGACGCACAATTCCGCTACACCCGGGACAACGACACCGGCAACAACGTGGCGCTGGGCTATGACGTACCGACCCCGGTCGAATCCCTCACCGGCGTGGACGGCTACCGCACCTACCAGAGCCTGTTCGAGCGCCACCAGTCGCTCGACGCCGACAACGCGACAGTCGACGGCGAGATTCTGGGCCAGACGCTGGCGGGCCGCGACATCTGGGTCTATGTCCTCGGAGACGCCGATCGGGACACGACGGACGGGGGCACCGAGGCGGCAGCGCTGATCAACGGCACCATCCATGCCCGCGAATGGCAATCGCCGGAGGCGGTCACGGAAATCTACGAACAGCTGGTGGAGATCCAGGGCGATGCCGGATTCGGCCAGTACCTGAGCGAGAATCTGTCGGTGCTGATCGTGCCGGTTCTGAACGTAGACGGATTCGTGCAGACCCAGGGATTCCCGGATCGCTTTACCGCCTCGGAACTGCAGCCCCGGGACGGGCGGATGCGGCGCAAGAACATGCAGAATCCGGTCGGCGGCCAGCCGGTGGATGAGGACATCGACGCCACCACCGACAATTTCTACGGCGTCGATCTCAATCGCAACAGTGCCAGAGGCTGGGGTCAGAACGGCGGATCCAGCGGGAATCCGGTGAGTCTGGTCTTCCGTGGGCCTGCACCCGAGAGCGAACCGGAGATCCAGGCCCTGGTGGCCGCCGCCCAGATCGCCCCTGCAGAGCGTTTGCGGTTCTTCTCCGACGTCCACTCCTTCTCCCAGATCTTTTTCACGCCGCTGACGGGCAACACCCGGCGCGACAACATCACCACCAGCCTGGTCGCGCGGATGCGGGCCGTGCTCGGTAACAAATATCGTTACGGCCCGAACTCGAACTCCGGCATCGGTCTGACCTCCGACTATTTCGCCCGGACATTCCAGGTCCCGGCCTGGACCCTGGAGATCGAGCCCCTGAATGGAGGTTCCGATTACGGCGGCACCAACCACGGCCACAGCGGCTTCGTGATGCCGGACGATCAGGTGGCGCGGATGCGCGACGAAGTGACGTCCATGGTGCTGGCCGGCCTTTACCGTCAGGCCGATCTGCCGCGAGTCCAGGCGGTGGAAATCCGGGACGCCGCCAGCGGCGCGCTGCGTTACTCGGCCAGCTGGGTGCCGGACGCCACCGGACGGCGCCTGCAGGTGACGACCGATCGGGCGCTGGTGCCCGGCCGAGAATACCGGCTTTGGCTCGCGTTCAACCGGCCCATGCGCTGGCGCAACGACGGCGGCCAGATAGGCAATTATCCCGGCCAGAATACCGCCGCGTTCCCGAGTCTCTCGCTGCAGTTCCCGTCCCTGACCGACGCCGGCTCCGACGTCCCGATCAACGGCACCGGCGGCAACTGGCTCGACGTCCCCGGCGGCGACGGCAACGGCTACCTGCGCTACCGGGACGACGCTCTGACGGCCAGCTTTACGGTGCCCGCGGGCACGCCGGCCGACAGCGCCGTGACCGGCGTGCTGGCCGTCGCCACGACCGACATCATGATGGCGGCGCTGGATGGGGACCCGTCCACGCGCGCCGATTGGGCTGGGGGTCACTGGATCGGCTACGAAAACGAAGCCGGCGACGAGACCGATACCGGCGGTCGCGACTGCACCATCACGGTGTTCGTGGCAGACGACGAGAACGCCGCGGCGCCGGCTGATCGGGACCCGGGTTGCCGCACGGCCCAGGCCCCCGGACCGGCTCCGCCGCCCCCGGATGGCGGGGGTGGCGGCGGCGGGTTCGCCCTCTGGCTGCTACCGGGGCTGGCCGCCGCGGCCCTTTGGCGGCGATCCCGATCCCGACCAGGCTCGCGGCGGTGACCGACGATCCGTCGGTGCCCGAGCCGGCGACCCCGCCAAACGCCGGTTTGTTGAGGCGCCTCGGTGCCATGGCTTACGACACGCTGATCGTCGCGGCGCTGCTGATGCTGGCCGGGTTCGCAGCGCTGGCGCTGACCGGCGGTGAAGCGGTCGCGGCCGGCCGCCTGTGGTTCCGCTTCCTCCTGGTGCTGGTCATCGCCAGCTTTTTCTGCGGCTTCTGGATGCGCGGCGGTCAGACCATCGGCATGCGTGCATGGCGCCTGAAGCTGGTCCGGGATGGTGCCCCCGGCGGGACGGTCAGCCTGCCGCGAGCGCTGGGACGGCTGGCGGCAGCCTGCCTGTCGGCGCTGCCCGCAGGGCTCGGCTATCTATGGATCCTGATTGACCGTCGCAACCTGGCCTGGCACGACCGTCTCAGCGGCACCCGGGTCGTGCATCTGCCCAGGCGACCGCGCCAACCCTAGCGGATCCTCGCCAACCCTGCCGCCGCCGCGAGGGCCAGCAGCAGGACCGGTGACCAGGCAGCCAGCAGCGGCGGCGTGTCGAACACCGCAGCGCTGTTGGCCAGCGCACCGCTGGCCAGAAAATAGGTGACGCCGATCAGCACCCCGATCACCATGCGCACGCCGTTACCCCCGCTGCGCAACGGGCCGAATACAAACGGCAGCGCCAGCAGCACCATCAGGATCACGGCACAGGCGTTCGCCCAGCGGGACCAGAGCGCCAGCTCGTAGCTGTCTGCATCCAGCTGGTTGTTCCTCAGGTAGGCCACATATTCCATCAGACTCGGTGTCGACAGCCGGCTGGGTTCGACGATGGATAGTTCGAGCACCTCCGGAGCCAGACGTGTCTCCAGCAGACGGGGCGCCGATTCGTCGATAGCGGCAAGCTCCCCGTCAACCCGCGTCGCCACATAATCGAGTAGCTGCCACCGGTCGCCTTCCAGCTTGCGGGCGCTGGCGGCACGGCCGATCGCGCGCAGCCGACCGGCATCGTCAAACTCGAAACTGTATACGCCCGCGAGGCTTGAGGGATCCTGTACCTGGAGGATATTCAGGATCCGCGGACCATCCCGGAGCCAGGTGCCGGCCAGCCGGCTGGTCCCCGGCTTGCCCTGCTTGAGCTCCGCCTTGTATTCGCGCTTGAAGCGCTCGGCAGGAGGCCCCACGACTTCGCCCAGCACCCCCGCCGCCAGAGCCAGAATGCAGCCGGTGATCAACATCGTCACCGCCAGCCGGAGATTGCTCACGCCGGCGGCGCGGATCACCACCAGCTCGCTGCGATTGGCCAGTGTCCCCAGACCGAGCATGGCGCCCAGCAGCACGACCATCGGGAAGATGTCGAAGGCATTGGTCGGCCAGGTCAGCACCACGACCAGGATAGCGTCGGAGACGCCGAACCGGCCCACGCCGACGTCGTCGAGTTGCGCGGCCAGATTGACGAAGCCGATCAGCGCCAGCAGCACCAGCAGCACGATCAGCGTCGCCCGCAGGATCGCCATGAACAGATAGCGGTCCAGCAGGATCATGCGGCCGCTCCGCCGCGCCGCCACGGCCAGGTCCTGGTCTGGGCTGCCAGCATCAGCAGCGCCAGCGTCACCGGGAGCAGATGGACCCACCAGATGCCGAGCCACCCTGGCACCGTGCCTCGCTCCAGCAGGCTGCGCCCCACGCCCAGCAGATTGCTGTAGATCACGTAGATCAGGATAGCCAGTCCCAGCCGTGCGAAACGGCTGTCGCGATGACTGGTGCGCGCCAGCGGCACGGCCACCAGCAACAGGACCAGCAGCGAGACCGGCGCGGCGATGCGCCAATGCAGCTCGGCCTGGTCGCGGGGGTTGCCGGTGCCCACCAGATCCGCCGTCGGACGCATCTCGCGATTCTCCGGATCGATCGCGAGAGGCGGCAGCAGGATGGGGATGCCGTGCTCGGCGAAATCGATGAAGAAGAACTCCAGCGTACCCGGCACGCCGACGTAGCGCCGGCCATTGTAGAGGATGATCTCCCGCCGGCTGCCGTCCTCCGATACCTGCTGGCGACCGCTTTCCGCGACTGCCACCTCCACCCGTTCGCCGTCGCGCAGCTGGATGAAGACGTCGCGCAGCAGGCCGTCCGCATCCGCGGCGCGAGCATAGAAGACCAGATTGCCGTCGGCGGTGCTGCGGAACCGGCCGGGCTCCACCGGCGCCACCTGCAGCTGGCGTTGCGCTTCCATCTTCAGCAGATGGATCTGGTAATTGACCCAGGGACCGATCTGGAAGGCCAGCCAGGCGGCCACCGCGGCGATGGACAATCCGACCCACCCCAAGGGTCGGTATAGCAGCAGCGGACCGATACCGCAGGCGCCGAGCGCGTCCATCTCGCTGTGCTGGTACATGCGGCCCAGGGCCAGTATCACCGAGAAGAACAGGGCCAGCGGCAGCAATATGGTCAGATATTCCAGCGAGGTCAGGCCCATCAGCTGGAACACCTGCTCCTTCGGCAGGCGATCGGCGGCGGCTCTCGCCAGCACGCGTGTGAACTGATTGCCGACCAGGATCAGCAGCAAGACAGCGGTGACGCCGCTGGCCGTGCGCAGGACCTCCCGCATGACATATCGGTCGATGATGCCGGCCACTGTCCCCCGCTGGTAGGCCTTCGCCATATATGGGTGATTCGGATAGACTAACGCCCTTCGCTGCGCCAGCCGGGGCCCTTGACGACCGGACGCCCCGACCCGGTCTCGGGCTCTTTGGCGCTACGTTAATCCAGATCCGGCACGGCCTCAAACGGCAGCAGCGCTGCCCGCACAGGGACGCGAAAAAAAGGAGCAGCAGATGGAATTCTTCGTGCGCAGTGGACGACCCGAGACCTTCAAGACCGGTTGCCTGGTGCTCGGGGTATTCGAGGGCGGCAAGCTCGACCACCACGGTCGGGAGATCGACAAGGCAAGCAAAGGGCTGCTGCGCGAACTGGGCCGCCGGGGCGACCTGCCGAAACAGCCGGGGCGCACCTTGCTGATCACCGACCCCCGCGGCCTCAAGGCCCAGCGGCTGTTGATCGTCGGTTGCGGCAAACCCGCAGAATTCAACACCAGGATCTTCCGCCGCGCCACCGGCGTGGCGGCGGGAGAACTCGCTGCGGTGGGTGCCGGCGACGCGATCTCTCTGCTGGCTCCGATAGGTGCGGACGCCTACGCCTGCGCCCGTCACGGTGGCGAAGCGCTGCAGAGCGCTTTGTATCGCTTCGATCTGCTCAAGACCGGCAAGAAGCCGCCGGCGCCGAAATTGAAGCGATTCGGCATCGCCGTGGAGAATGCCTCGGAGCGGCGCCATGCCAAGCGCGGTTTCGAGCATGCGGACGCCATCGCTGCGGGCAGCGACGCGGCGCGCGAGCTGGCGAATCTGCCGGCCAACCATTGCACCCCGAGCCATCTGGCCAGATACGCCCGCAAGCTCGCTGCCGGCGACAAGGCGATGAAGGTCAAGATCCTCGGCGAAGCAGAGATGCGCAAGCTGAAGATGGGCTCGCTGCTGTCGGTGACCGCCGGCGCGACCGAACCGGCCAAGCTGATCGTGCTGGAATACAAGGGCGCGAAGTCGGGAGCGCCGGTGGCCCTGGTGGGCAAGGGCGTGACCTTCGACACCGGCGGCATCTGTCTCAAGCCGCCGCCGGCCATGGACGAAATGAAATTCGACATGGGCGGTGCGGCCGGCGTGCTCGGAGCCATGACGGCGATCGCCAGACTGCGCCCCGCCATCAACGTCGTGGCCATCATCCCGGCCTGCGAGAACATGCCTTCGGGCACCGCTACCCGCCCCGGCGACGTGGTGCGCAGCATGTCCGGCAAGACCATCGAGATCCTGAACACGGACGCCGAGGGCCGCCTGATCCTCTGTGACGCGCTCACGTATGCGCGGCGCTACAAGCCCGACGCCATCATAGACGTGGCGACGCTGACCGGCGCCTGCGTGATCGCGCTCGGCCACCATCTCACCGGCCTCATGTCCAAGGACAGCAAGCTCGCCGGCGAGCTGCTGGACGCCGGCGAGCGGGCCGAAGACCGGGCCTGGCGCATGCCGGTCGACGAAGATTACAACCAGGAGCTGCGCAGCAATTTCGCCGACTTCGCCAACGTGGCCGGCCGTGAGGGCGGCGCAGTCACGGCGGCGTGTTTCCTGTCGCGCTTTACCGAAGGCATGAGCTGGGCCCACCTGGACATCGCCGGCACGGCCTGGCGGTCCGGCCGTGCCAAGGGCGCCACGGGACGGCCCGTGCCGCTGCTCGTGCAGTTCCTGCTCGACCGCGCCGGGGCCGGATGACACGGGTCGACTTCTACGTCCTGAGCCAGGGATCCGAGCCGCAGCGTTCGGTCTTCGCCTGCCGGCTGGCCGAGAAGGCGCTGCGGCTCGGGCACGGCATCTACGTCCACACCACATCGCCGGCGGCCACTGCACGTCTTGACGAATTGATGTGGACGTTCCGCGACGGCAGCTTCCTGCCGCATCTCCCGGCGACGGAAGCCGGGAGCGTCGATCCGTCCGGGCGCACGCCGGTGCTGCTGGGTCACGAGGACGCGCCGGCGGATCACACGGATCTGCTGATCAATCTCTCCGCCGAAGTACCCCTGTTCTTCAGCCGGTTCGAGCGGGTCGCGGAGATTGTTTCCGGCGAAAATGAGGACCGTGCCCTGGCCAGGGATCGTTTCCGCTTCTATCGTGACCGCGGCTACAGCCTCCAGACCCACCGGCTTTGAGGAGCGACCATGGGCGACTCGGACGATCAGAATCCGCAGGTAATTCCGGTGCTGACCACGGCGGTCGGCGGGAATGAAGCCGCGACGGTCCCGGTGCTGACCAGCGTGGTCGGCGCCGAAGCGCCGGCGGACGGCGGCGTGCCGATGCCTGGCCAGCCCGCGAGCCCGATGCCCGCGCGGCTGAGCGATGAGGAGCTGCTGGCGCTGCGTTCACGCCTCGCGTCGGCGACCCGCAATCTCGCCGAGCGCCTGATCGAGGAGTCCCTGGGAGAACTCGAGATGGCCCTGTTCGAGAGCGTATCCGCCCGGCTGCGGGAACAGCTGCCCGATATACTGGAACAGGCCTTGCGCGATCATTTCGACGCGGCGGACTGACACCGCCGCCAAAGCGACCGCTCCGTTATAATCGCCCGCCAGCGGCAAGCTGGCGGAAGGACCCTCATGGACAAGACCTATAACCCGGAAGAAATCGAAGAGCGGTTGTACGCCTTCTGGGAAGAACACGGCTGTTTCGCCGCCGGGGGCGAGGGTCCGGCCTTCTGCATCATGATCCCGCCGCCCAACGTCACCGGGACGCTGCATATGGGCCACGCCTTCCAGGACACGATCATGGACGCGCTGACCCGCCTGCACCGGATGCGCGGCTTCGACACCCTCTGGCAGCCTGGCACCGATCACGCCGGCATCGCCACCCAGATGGTGGTGGAGCGACAGCTGGAAGCCGCCGACAAGACCCGGACAGGGATCGGCCGCGAGGCCTTCGTAGACGAGGTCTGGCGATGGAAGGAGCAATCCGGTGACCGGATCCAGCAGCAGCTGCGGCGCATGGGCGCTTCGATGGACTGGGCGCGGGAGCGCTTCACCATGGATGAGGGCCTGTCCCGGGCGGTGACCGAGGTCTTCGTCCGGCTCTATGAGGAGGGCCTGATCTACCGGGGCAAACGCCTGGTCAACTGGGACCCGGTGTTGCATACGGCGCTCTCTGATCTTGAGGTGCTGTCCGAGGAAGAGAGCGGGCATCTGTGGCACTTCCGCTATCCACTGGCCGACGACGAGGGGCACCTGGTGGTGGCGACTACGCGGCCGGAGACCATGCTCGGAGACACGGCGGTAGCGGTGCACCCGGACGATGAGCGCTATCACCAGCTGATCGGCCGGCAGGTCCGCCTGCCCCTGGCCGACCGGCTGATACCGGTGATCGCGGATGAGTACGTGGACCCGGAATTCGGCAGCGGCTGCGTCAAGATCACGCCGGCCCACGACTTCAACGACTACGAGATCGGTGAGCGCCACGGACTGGAGAAGATCAACATCCTGGACATCGACGCGCGGCTCAACGATGCCGTGCCCGAGGCCTACCGGGGGCTGGACCGCTTCGTCGCCCGGGAGCGGGTAGTCGCGGATCTGGACGCCCTGGGTCTGCTGGAGAAGATCGACGAGCACAAGCTGATGGTCCCGCGCGGCGATCGCAGCGGCGCGGTGGTGGAACCCTATCTCACCGATCAATGGTATGTGGATATCAAACCGCTGGCCGAACCGGCCATCGCCGCGGTGGAAGATGGCCGGGTCCGGTTCGTGCCGGAAAACTGGTCCAAGACCTATTTCGAGTGGATGAACAACATCCAGGACTGGTGCATCAGCCGCCAGCTCTGGTGGGGACACCGTATCCCGGCCTGGTATGACGAGGACGGCGGGATCTTCGTGGCCCGGGACGAAGCCGGCGCGCGGGCGAAGGCCGAGGCGCGCCATGGCGACGCCGTCGAGCTGCGCCAGGACGAAGACGTGCTGGACACCTGGTTCTCGTCCGCCCTGTGGCCGTTTTCGACCCTGGGCTGGCCCGAGCGGACGCCCGAACTCGCACGCTATTACCCCACCAGCGTGCTGGTCACCGGCTTCGACATCATCTTTTTCTGGGTCGCCCGGATGATCATGATGGGTCAGAAATTCATGGACGACGTCCCGTTCCGGGAGATTTACATCCACGGCCTGATACGCGACCAGGACGGCCAGAAGATGTCCAAGTCCAAGGGCAACGTGCTGGATCCTCTGGATCTGATCGACGGCATCGAGCTGGAACCGCTGGTGGAAAAGCGCACCAGCGGCCTGATGCAGGCGCATCTCCGGCAGCGGATCGAGAAAGCCACCCGCCGGCAGTTCCCCGAGGGCATCCCCGCCTTTGGCACCGATGCGGTGCGCTTTACTTTCGCCGCCCTCGCCACGACCGGGAGGGATATCCGTTTCGATCTGGGCCGGGTTGAGGGCTACCGGAATTTCTGCAACAAGATCTGGAACGCGGCGCGCTATGTGCTGATGAACACCGAGGGGGAGGACTGCGGGCCGGAGGGCGAGATGCAGTTCAACCTGGTCGACCGCTGGATCCGTTCGCGACTGGCCCGGACCGTGCGTGAAGTCCGCGAAGCCTTCGAATGTTACCGCCTGGATCTGGCCGCAAAGGCGCTGTACGAATTTACCTGGAACGAATTCTGCGACTGGTATCTGGAGCTGTCCAAGCCCATCCTGCAATCCGAGGACAGTTCGGAAGCCGAGCGCCGGGCCACACGCCGCACGCTTGTGGAAGTACTCGAGGGGCTGTTGCGGCTGATGCATCCGATCATGCCGTTCATCACCGAAGAGATCTGGCAGCGAGTCGCCCCCCTCGCCGGGGTCACGGGCGCGACCATCATGCGCCAGCCCTATCCCGAGGTCGACGCCTGGACCGAAGACGAGGGAGCCGAGCGGGAATTGGAGTGGATCAAGGGCTTCGTGCTCGGCATCCGCCAGATCCGCGGCGAGATGAATATATCGCCCGGCCGGGAGCTGCCGGTGATCCTCCAGGAGGCCGACGACAGCGATCTGCGTTGCGCCCAACTACACGGCCGCTTCCTGACCCGCATGGTCAAGCTCGGGGGGATCCGGCCTCTCGGTGACGGGGAGACACCGCCGCCGGCTGCGGCGGTGCTGCTCGGGACCATGCGCATCCTGGTCCCGATGGAGGGCCTGATCGACGTCGCCGCGGAACTGGAGCGCCTCCAGCGGCAACGGGAGAAATTGCTCGCGGACCTGGGCAAGGCAGAGAAAAAGCTGGCCAACGACCGGTTCGTGAACAACGCGCCGGCGGAGGTGGTCGAAAAAGAACGGCAGCGGGTACTGGACTTTGGTGGCGCCATAGGCAAGATCGAAGAACAACTCGAGGTCATGCGCAAACTCGCGTGAGCACGGAGAGGAAACGGATGCAAAGCACGGACGTGAAGACTCTGCCCAGCGCCCAGCTGCAGGACGATCTGCAGCTGATAGACCGGTCGCTGAACGAGCTGAACCGGATCATCCTGGGCAAGGCCATACAGGTCAGGCTCAGCGTGGCCTGCCTGCTGGCCGGCGGCCATCTGCTGATCGAAGACATCCCCGGGGTCGGCAAGACCACGCTGGCCCACGCCCTCGCCCGCATCCTCGGCCTGTCGTATCAGCGCATCCAGTTCACCAGCGACCTGCTGCCCGCGGACATAACCGGCGTCTCGGTTTACGATCGCGAACGCAGTGCCTTCCGCTTTCACCCGGGACCCGTGTTCTCGCAGCTGGTGCTGGCCGACGAGGTCAATCGGGCAACGCCCAAGACCCAGAGCGCGCTGCTGGAGGCGATGGAGGAAGGCCAGGTGTCCGCCGACGGCGAGACCCTGCCGCTGCCGGAGCCGTTCTTCGTCGTCGCCACCCAGAATCCCACCTATCAGATCGGCACTTTCCCGCTGCCCGAGTCCCAGCTGGATCGCTTTCTGATGCGTATCCGGATCGGCTACCCGGGTCCGGGGCTGGAGCGCGAACTGCTCAAGGGGGAGGATCGCCGCGCTCTGCTGATGGCGACCGAGCCGGTGGCCAGCGTCGATACGCTGCTGAGACTGCAGCGGCATGTGGGCCAGATCTTCGCCTCCGAGGCCCTGCTGGATTATGTCCAGGCCCTGGTCCGCCATACCCGTGAAGACCCGGATTTCGACTTCGGCCTGTCCCCACGTGCGGCGCTGTCGCTGCTGCACGCGGCCCAGGCCTGGGCCATGCTCCATCGGCGTAACGCGGTCCTGCCCGAGGATGTCCAGGCGGTGCTGCCGGCCGTGGTCGGACATCGGCTGAAGCCGCGTCAGGAACTGGCGCTGCAGGATCCCGAGGTCATGGGTGAGCGTCTGCTGGAGGCTGTTCCGGTCCCCTGATGATGAAGCTGCCAGCGCTGCTGGGTGCCCCCATTCGCTTCGCCCGGCGGGCGCTGCGCGAGTGGGCGCTGCGACGCCAGGGGCTGGACCCGGATCCGGTCACCCTGCACCGGCGCCGGATCTATATCATCCCGTCGGGCCTCGGCATCGGCTTCGGCCTGGTCCTGTTCGCCATGCTGCTGGCTTCGATGAATTACAACAGCAGTATGGGGTTCGGCCTGACATTCCTGCTCGCCGGACTGGGCATGGTGGCCATGCACTGGTGCCACCAGAATCTCGCGGGACTGGTGGTGCGCAGCGTCCGCCTGCGGCCCGCCTTCGCCGGCGAGGACGCCCGTCTGGAACTCTGTCTGGAGAATGTCTCCAAGAGCCCCCGCTACGAACTGATTGTCGCCGGCGACGATCATCAGGCACCGCCAGTTGACCTGGAGCCCGGCGAATCCGGCATCGTCACCCTGCCGGTGGCGACCCGTGAGCGGGGTGTCCTGCGGCTCCCCCGGATCAACCTGGCGACCGGATTCCCGTTCGGCCTGTTCCGCTGCTGGACCTGGCTGCATCCGGACACATTCGGTGTGGTCTATCCCCATCCGGGCGGCCCCGCCGATCCGCCACCACCCCGCAATACGGATACCGGCGGCGCCCAGGACGAGCGTCGTGGCGAGGAGGATTTCGCCGGACTGCGGACTTTCCGTCCCGGTGATTCACCCCGGCATGTGGCCTGGAAAGCCGCCGCCAAGGGGGGAGAACTGCTGGTCAAGCAATTCGCGGGTACCGGTGTGACCACCCACTGGCTGGACTGGTCGATGCTCGACGGCATGGACACCGAGCAGCGCCTCTCGCGGCTGACCCGCTGGGTCGTCGATGCCCATGCCGAGGGTCATGCCTATGGCCTGCGGGTGCCCGGCACTGAGATACCGCCGGCGATCAGCGCCAGCCACCGGCATCGCTGTCTCAGCACCCTTGCCCTGTATGAGCCGCACGCCGGCCGCCCTGGCACCGCCCATGGTTAGGCCGGACGAGCACCTGGTGCGTCTGGGCTGGACCGCCGCCGCGCTGGGCCTCAGCGTCGGCCCGCACCTGCCGCGGATGCCCGTCTGGATCAGCCTGCTGACCCTGGCCTGCATCGGCTGGCGGATGCTGGCGGCGGTGCGGGGCTGGAAAGCGCCCTGGCAATGGCTGCGCCTGCTGATGGCGGCGGCCGGCTTCGCTGCGGTGGTGGCGACCTATGGGACGGTGAATGGCATCGAGGCGGGCACCGCGCTGCTGGTGGTGATGATGGACATGAAGCTGCTGGAGACCTGGCGCAGACGCGATTACCAGGTCCTCATGTTTATCAGCTATTTCCTCGTCATGGCACAGCTCCTGTACGAGCCCAGCATGTGGACGCTGCCATACATGATCGTGGCCGTGGGACTGAGCACGACGGCGTTGATGCAGACAGTGCGGCAAGGCCCGGCCATCCCCGCTGCCAAGGCGGCGCGCATGGTGGTGACCATGCTGGTCCTGGCCCTGCCGCTGATGCTGGTGCTGTTCCTGCTGTTCCCGCGGGTGCCAGGCCCGTTCTGGGCCATGCCGACCCGGGGCGGAGGGATTACCGGTCTCGACGACGTGATGACGCCGGGCAGCGTCAACGCCCTGAGCCTGTCCGATGAAGTGGCCTTCCGTGCCGCTTTCGACGGCGTCGTGCCGCCGCCGGCGGAGCGTTACTGGCGCGGACCGGTGCTGCATTCCTTCGACGGCGCCAGCTGGCGAGATCCCGGCGGTCGGCCCTGGCGGCCGCTGGAAGTGCCGCGCCAGGGTCCGGCGGTCCGCTATCGGGTGACCCTGGAACCCAGCAGCCGTCCGTGGCTGATGGCGCTGGACTATCCGGCCGAGTGGACCCAGCCCCGGGCCTATCTGTCCGCAGATTACCAACTCCTCTCGCGGCGTCCGGTGGAGCAGCTGACCGCCTACGAAGTGGTTTCATACCCGGAGGCTTTGAACGGCGTAGCGCTGAGCGAAAGGGGTCGGGCGCGGGATCTCATGCTCCCGCCCGGGCGGAATCCCCGGGCACGGGAGCTGGCGGAGACCATGCGCAGCCAGCATCCGGACGACGGCGAATTCATCCAGGCGGTGCTGGATCGCTTCACCCTGCAGCCTTATACCTACACCCTGCAGCCGCCGGCGCTGCGTGGCAGCCATCCGGTGGACGAATTCCTGTTCGACACCCGGCGTGGTTTCTGTGAGCATTTCGCCTCGGCGTTCGCGGTGCTGATGCGTGCCGGCGGTGTTCCGTCAAGGGTGGTGACCGGCTATCAGGGCGGCGAGTTGAATCCTCTCAACAATCGCATGACCGTGCGGCAATCGGACGCCCACGCATGGACCGAGGTGTGGCTGCCTGGCGCGGGCTGGATCAGGCTCGATCCGACCGCGGCCGTGGCGCCGGACCGGATCGAACGCAACCTGGCGGAAGCCTTGCCGGACAGCGACCTGGTCCCGGGCCGGTTCATGCGATCGCTGCCGTTGCTGGTGACGCTGCAACAGCGCTGGGACGCCCTGGACAGTGCCTGGAACGAATGGGTGCTGGCATACGGCCCGGACCGTCAGATAGCCCTGCTCAGGGCCATGGGGGTCAGCAGTCCGGACTGGCGATCCCTGGCGGCGGCGCTGGGCGCCAGCGTCGTCCTGCTGCTGACCGGCATCGCCCTGTGGACCGCCTGGCGCTATCGTCCGCCCACGGAGGACCGGGTCCAGCGCCTGTACCACCGCTACGTTAACCGGCTGGCCCGGCGCGGTATCCGCCGCGAACCCTGGGAAGGACCGCTGGTGCTGGCGGATCGGGCCGAGCGAGAACTGCCGGCGTTCGCCGGTGCGATACGCTCGATCACCCGCAGTTACGTGCGGCTGCGATACGAGGACGGAGCCGGCGAAGCCGAGCTGATCAGACTGCAGCGATTGCTGCGGGGTTTCCGGCCCTAGCCACCATCCATGGCCTCGGCGGCGCGGCTGCCCGCCTCCACGTCCACCCGCCACAGCAGCAGGCCCCCGACGACGAACAGGATAGTCAGGGCGAGGATGCTGTCCCGCTCCCCGGCGCCCATGGCCACTACGAGCGCCATCAGCAGGGGACCGAGGATGGCGGCGAATTTGCCGACCATATTGAAGAAGCCGAAAAACTCAGCGGTCTTCGATTTCGGGATCAGGCGGGCATAGAGGGACCGGCTCAGACTCTGCACACCCCCCTGGACCATGCCTATGGCGATGGCGAGATTATAGAAATCGCCGCTGTCCTCGAGCCAGCGCCAGGCGTAGAACAAGGCAGCGATGTAGACCACCAGCCCGATCAGGATGGCCGGACGCGGTCCGATCTTCTTGCCCATCCAGCCGAATGCCAGCGCGGCAGGGAAGGCGACGAACTGGGTCAGCAGCAGGGCCGTGACCAGGCTGCCCTGATCCAGTCCGAGCACCCGGTCGCCAAAGAACACGGCGGTCTTGATCACGGTATTGACGCCGTCGATGTAAAGCCAGTAGCCGATCAGGAACAACAACAGGACGCGCAACTGCCGGACCTCGCGGAAAGTGCCGATGAGCTGTGCGAGGCCTTCGCGGACCGCCTGCCAGCGGGACGCCTTCTGCGCGGTGGGCGTCTCCCGGACGCCGAACAGCAACGGCACCGTGAACAACGCCCACCAGGCGGCGACGCTGAGAAACGAAGCCCTGACCGCGGCGCCGGCGTCGGCGAGTCCGAACATCTCGGGCTTCTGCGCCATCAGCACGTTGACGGCGAACAACAGGCCGCCGCCCACGTAGCCCAGGGCGTAGCCGAAGGCGGATACCAGATCGAAATCGTCCTCCTCGGATACGTCCACGATCATGGAGTCGTAGAAGACGTTGGCGCCGGAGAAGCCGATGGTGCCGAGACCGTAGAGCAGCAGCCCGACCCACCACTGGCCGGCGTGCACCCAGGCCAGGCCGGCGGTCATGACCACGCCCAGCATGGCGAAGGTGGCGAGGAACTTCTTGCGGCTGCCGCCCCGATCGGCGATCGCGCCCAGCAGCGGCGCCGAGATGGCAACCAGGATGCTGGATCCCGCCAGCGTCATGTTGAACCAGAACTGTGAGTCCCTGGCGCTGATATCACCGCTCAGGGCGCTGAAGAAGACCGGGAAGAAGCCCGCCATCACGGTTGTGGCGAAGGCGGAGTTGGCCCAGTCGTACAGCGCCCATGACAGGACCGGCTTGCTCAGCAATGCTCGTTTCATCGCGATCGATCACCGGGAAGGCGGCCGGCGGCCGCAGGGGCGATCACTATACCCGAGCCGCGAGCCGCGCCCCAGTATGCTTCAGGCAGCCAGCTGCTCGCGGGTCGCGCGGAATGCGATCTCGGGCCATCGCTCTTCGGTGAGCGACAGATTGACCCGGGTCGGCGCAATATAGACCAGGCATTCCCCGTGGTCCCTGGCCAGGTGCTCGTGGGCCTTGCGCTCGAATTCCGTAAGCCGGCGATGGTCATCGGCATAGATCCAGCGGGCGGTCGCGACCTGGACATTCTCGAACTGGCATTCGACCCCGTATTCGGAGCGCAGCCGGAATGCGACCACATCGAACTGTAGCGGCCCGACCGCCCCCAGGATCAGGTCATTGTTACGCAATGGACGGAACAGCTGGGTCGCGCCCTCCTCGCACAGCTGGCTCAGCCCCTTCTGGAGCGCTTTCATCTTGAGCGGATCGCGCAGTACCGCGCGACGGAATATCTCGGGCGCGAAGTTGGGCACACCGGTGAACTGCAGTCGCTCACCCTGGGTGAAGGTATCGCCGATGTTGATGGTGCCGTGGTTATGCAGCCCGATGATGTCACCGGCGCAGGCATGTTCTGCCTGCTGCCGGTCTGAAGCGAGGAACGTCAGGGCGTCGGCCACCCGGATCTCCTTGCCGGTACGGACATGGGTCAGTTTCATGCCCGGGCTATAGCTCCCGGAGCAGATGCGGACGAAGGCGATCCGGTCGCGATGGGCCGGATCCATGTTGGCCTGGATCTTGAACACGAAACCGGAGAAACCGTCCTCGGCGGGACTCACCGTCCGCTCCAGCGCGGTCCGGGGACGGGGCGCGGGCGCCCAGTCGACGAATGCGGACAGCAACTCGCGCACGCCGAATGTATTGATGGCGGAACCGAAGAACACGGGGGTCTGGCGTCCGGCCAGATAGGCCTCGTGGTCCAGGGGATTGCAGGCGCCGCGCACCAGCTCAACTTCCTCGCAGAATTCCTCGTGCCGGTCACCCAGCAGAGCCTCCGCCTCGGCACCCCGTATGTCGTCGATGGTGACGGTCTCGCCCAGGGCGCCCTTTTCACCCGGTCGGTAGACATAGATCCGCTCTTCGAGCAGATGGTAGATGCCGCGAAGATCGCGCCCCATCCCGATCGGCCAGGTGACGGGCGTGCACGGGATGCCGAGCACCTTCTCGATCTCGTCCAGGAGATCCAGCGGCTCGCGGCCGTCACGGTCCAGCTTGTTGATAAAGGTGATGATGGGGGTATCCCGCATCCGGCAGACCTCCATCAGCTTGACTGTCCGCTCCTCAACGCCCTTGGCGCAGTCGATCACCATCAGCGCCGAATCCACCGCCGTCAGGGTGCGATAGGTATCTTCGGAGAAATCGCCGTGGCCGGGGGTGTCCAGAAGATTGACCGTGCGGCCGTCGAACTCGAACTGCATCACCGAGGAGGTGACGGAGATGCCGCGCTCCTGTTCCAGGGCCATCCAGTCGGAGGTGGCGTGACGGGACGCCTTGCGGCCTTTCACCGAACCGGCCAGGGTGATGGCGCCGCCGAACAACAGCAGCTTCTCCGTCAGCGTGGTCTTGCCCGCGTCCGGATGGGAAATGATGGCGAATGTGCGCCGCCGTCCGGCGGCTTCGGCTGTGGCTTTCATGGTGCTAGTCGGTCTGATGGCCCGTTCCGGGCTGGTTGCTGGGCGGACCCAAGCCGCCCATTCTAACCCAGCGCCAACTGGCGCGGCAGACTTCAGGCCGGATCCAGCCGATGCTCCAGCACGATCGCGTCCTCGCGGCCCCGCTCGCTGCGATAGTAGTCCTTGCGCAATCCGATGCGGGCGAAGCCGGCAGATTCGTATAGCTGGAGGGCGGTGACGTTGGACGGCCGCACCTCCAGATACAGGCGCCGGGCCCCGCGCAGCCGGGCCTCCTCGAACAGCCAGTCCAGAAGCTGGCGGCCGACGCCGCAACCGTGCCAGAGGGGATGGATGCAGATATTCAGAAGATGGGCCTCACCGGCCGCGGCAGACATGACCGCATAGCCGCGGATACCCTCCTCGCTCTCGAGCACGACCGCGCAATAACCGACCCGCAGACAGTCGCGGAAGATGCCGTCCGACCACGGAAAATCGTAGACATCCCGTTCGATCGCCGCCACCTCGGCCACATCACGGACCTCCATGGGACGGATGGGCAGGGGCGGCAACTCCGGCCGGGCGCTCATGGAACCTCTCCGTCCAGCACGGCCGTGGCCAACAGCAGGTCCCGCCAGGACTTGGATTTCTCCGACGGCCGCCGCAGCAGATAGGCTGGATGATAGGTCACCACCAGCGGGATCCGCCGCGGCCCGTAGTAGTGGACGCGGCCTCGCAATCTGGCCAGCGGCAGGTCTTCTCCCAGCAGGCGCTGGGCGGCGATGCGGCCCACCGCCACGATCACGCGGGGCTGGATGAGTTCGATCTGGCGCTGCAGATACGGCGCGCAACAGGTGGACTCCTCGGCCGAGGGATCCCGATTCGCAGGCGGCCGGCACTTCAGCACGTTGGCGATATAGGCGGTTGCGCGTGATTGCCTGACTCCCGCCAGCATGGCGTCGAGCAGCTGCCCGGCCCGTCCGACGAATGGCTCGCCCTGGCGGTCTTCCTCGGCACCGGGGGCCTCGCCGACGATCAACAAATCCGCTTCGGTGCCGCCCACCCCGAACACGGTCCTGGTGCGGCTCTCGCTCAAAGGACAGAGCCGGCAACCCTCTACGGCCGCGCGCAGCGCGCGCCAGTCCATGGAGGACACCGCGGATTCGCCCGGCGCGTCGGCGCGAAGCGAAGCGGGCTCCGGCTCGGCCGCGCGAGCATCGATCGCATCAGGCTCCGGGATGGCCCGGGAGACCCAGGCCGTGACGCCCATGGCCTGCAGATATCGGATTCGGCGAGCGTCCATGACGAGGAGTCGGAGATCAGGCCGCCTTGCGCGTGCCGGACTCGCGGTCCCGTCCCTTTCCGAACTTCAGCCACGCGGTCACGGCCGGCCCCGAGATGCCGTAGCCCACGAACATGGAGAACAGCACGATCGGAGGATCCACGGACACCAACATGAAGAAGGCGGGGATCAGCAGCAGATAGGGGAACGGTATATGGCGCTTCATGTTGATGTCACGGGCGCTGTAATAATGGAAATTGCTCACCATCAGCGCACCGGCGGCGGCGGTGACGGTGAAGGTGATGACAAATCCCCATAAGCCGGACAGACTGTATTCGCTGGCCAGCCAGATAGTACCGGCCACCAGCGCGGCGCCGGAGGGGCTCGGCAAACCCTCGAAGAACCGCTTGTCGGCGATGTCGATGCGCGAGTTGTAACGAGCGAGCCGGAGCGCGGCGCAGACCGCGTAGAAGAACGCCGCCAGCCATCCGAGCCGTCCCCATAGCCATCGGTACTCCAGCAGCACGGTGGCGCCCCATTGATAAGCGACAAGGGCCGGCGCCAGGCCGAAGGAGACCATGTCCGAGAGGCTGTCGTATTCCTTGCCGAAGTCGCTCTCGGTGTGGGTCAGACGGGCGACCCGTCCGTCCAGCCCGTCCATGACCATGGCGACGAAGATCGCCACCGCGGCCTTCTGAAAATTGCCGTCCATGGCCGCGACGACCGAGAAGAAACCCGCGAACAATGCCGCGGTAGTGAACAGGTTCGGCAGCAGATAGATACCGCGCCTGCGCAACGACCGCTTCTTGTTCGCTAGTCCGCTTCCGTTCTCCATGCCCATCACTGTATTACGAGTCGATGCCGGGCCGCCAGCCGCAGCCGGGCCCTGCGGGCCTCAGCGCAGCCAGGGCAACATGGCCCGCAGACGCTCGCCGACAGCCTCAATGGCATGGGACTCCGCCGCCGCGCGGCCGGCGGCCAGGGTCGGAAAACCGGCCTCGGCGTCTGCATCCAGCTCCGCTGCGAAGCGGCCATCTTCTATTTCCTGCAGCATTTTCCGCATCTGTTTGCGGCTGGCCTGGTTGATGACGCGCGGGCCGCGAGTGTAATCGCCGAATTCGGCCGTGCTGGAGATGGAGCGGCGCATGCCGGCGATGCCGCGCCGATGGATCATGTCGGCGATCAGCTTCACTTCGTGCAGGCAACTGAAATAGGCGAGCTCTTCCGGATAACCGGCCTCGACCAGCGTGTCGAACGCCCCGCTGATCAGGTGCGTGAGTCCGCCACACAGCACCGCCTGCTCGGCGAACAGGTCGGTGACGGTCTCATCCCGGAAACTGGTGTCGATGATGCCGGCCCGGCCGTGCCCGTTGGCGGCAGCGTAGGCGAGACCGAGCGCATGGGCCTCGCCGCTGACGTCCTGGTGCACCGCCAGCAGGGCGGGCGTGCCGGTGCCGGCCTCGTAGGTGGCCCGGACCTGGTCGCCGATCCCCAGGGGCGCGACCAACAGCACATCCAGGTCCGGACGCGGGCGCAGATGCCCGAACTGGATGTTGTAGCCGTGGGCAAAGACCAGTGCGGCGCCGGCGCGCAGATGGGGTGCCAGCGACTGTTCATAGACCTTGGGCTGCACCTCGTCCGGGACCAGCATCATGGCCAGATCGCTCTGCCGGGCGGCTTCGTCCGGCGCGCTCACCTCCAGGCCTGCCTCGATGCAGGCGGCACGCGACGGTGAATCGGGACGCAGCGCCACCCGCACGTCGATCCCGGAGTCACGCAGATTCAGCGCGTGGGCGCGACCCTGGGCGCCGAAACCGAAGATGGCCACGCGGCGCTGCCGCAGAATCCCGGGATCCACGTCCCGATCGTAAAAAGTCCCCATGATCGATCTCCTGCACGGCGCCGCAGCAGGGCCCGCATCCGGTACAAAATCAGCACGTTGGGCTTACAATAGGCGCCCCGGAATGCAATCCGAGCGACCGCCACACCGGCACAGGACACCCCATGCGCCTCACCCGCTTCCCCCTCATGACCCTCAAAGAGGTGCCGGCCAGCGCTGACGTCGTCAGCCAGCAATTGATGCTGAGGGCCGGAATGATACGGCGGCTGGCTTCAGGCCTCTACTCGTGGCTGCCGCTGGGACTGCGGGTGCTGCGCAAGGTCGAACGTATCGTGCGCGAGGAGATGGACGCGGCCGGTGCCCTGGAGATGTTGATGCCGGTCGTCCAGCCGTGCGAACTGTGGGAGGAGTCCGGCCGCTGGGACGTGTTCGGTCCCGAACTGCTGCGCTTCGTCGATCGTCATCATCGCGGTTTCTGCCTGGGCCCGACCCACGAGGAAGTCATCACCGACATCGCCCGGCGCGAGCTGCGCAGCTATCGACAGCTGCCGGTGAATTTCTATCAGATCCAGACCAAGTTCCGGGATGAGATCCGGCCGCGCTTCGGCGTCATGCGTTCGCGGGAGTTCATCATGAAGGACGCCTACTCCTTCCACCTGGATCAGGCCTGTCTGGAACAGACCTATGAACGCATGTATGCGGCGTATGGCGCGGTATGCCGGCGCATGGGTCTGCGTTACCGGGCGGTCGAGGCGGACACGGGGGCCATCGGCGGCAGCGTCTCACACGAGTTCCATGTGCTGGCAGATTCCGGTGAAGACGCCATCGCCTACGCCGAAGGCGGCGATTACGCGGCTAACGTGGAGATGGCGAGCTGCGTCGCGCCGGAGGGATCGCGAAACGCACCGGGCGAGGAAATGGAAACGGTATCCACCCCGGACGTCCGCAGCATCGAGGCGCTCAGCCAATATCTGGACGTGGCGCCGGATCGCTGCATCAAGACGCTGCTGGTCGAGGGCGTCGAAGGCGGCATGGTCGCCCTGGTCATCCGCGGCGACCACGAGCTCAATCCCATCAAGGCGGCCCGGCTGCCCGGTGTCGCCTCGCCGCTGTCCATGGCCGATGCCGACGCCATCTCCGCCACGGTCGGCTGCGAACCCGGCTTCCTGGGACCGCTGGGTCTGGATTGCCCGGTCTATGCCGATCTGGCCACCTCGTCAATGAGCGACTTCGTCTGCGGTGCCAACGAGGTCGACCGGCATCTGCGTGGCGTGAACTGGGGCCGCGACCTGCCCGAGCCGCAGTTCATCGATCTCCGCAATGCGGTGGACGGCGACCCCAGCCCGGACGGCCGCGGCACCCTGCGCATCGCCCGGGGCATCGAGGTGGGCCACGTATTCCAGCTCGGCAGCAAATACAGCGAGAGCATGGGCGCGACGGTTCTCGATGGCGACGGTCGCGAGCAGCCGATGTTGATGGGCTGTTACGGGATCGGCGTGACCCGTCTGGTCGCCGCCGCCATCGAGCAGAATCACGACGAGCGTGGCATCATCTGGCCGACCCCGATCGCGCCATTCACGGTGCTCCTGGTGCCCATCAACCTGCACAAGTCACCGCGCGTCCAGGAAGCCTGCGCCACCCTTTACGAGGAATTGCAGGCGGCCGGGGTGGAGGTCCTGTTCGATGACCGCGATGCCAGGCCGGGCGTAAAGTTCGCCGACGGCGAACTCATCGGAGTACCGCACCGGATCGTCATCGGCGAGCGGGGCCTCGACGCCGGCAGCGTCGAATACCGGCGGCGCGACGCGGAACAGACCGAGGACCTGCCGCTGGCCGGACTGGCCGCGACCCTGGCCGGGCGGGTGGCGGCCGAGCAGGGTCCGCTCTAGGCCATGATCCGGCTGGTCCTGACACTGTTGACCGGATTGCTGCTGACGGCATCGGCCACGGCACAGCCCCAGACGGCGATCGATCCTGCCCTGAAGGAGCGTCTGATCATCGCCGCCCGGGAGGCGCCCAGCTTCGAGGACCGTTTCCACGCGGAAGTCTGGTTGACCGACATGTCGGGACGGCTGGCCAGCAAGGTCCCGGATCACGAAGAGCGCATCGCTATCCTCAAGACGGCCCACCAGGAAGCGTCCCGCGTGGATCTGCCGCCGGAGCTGGTACTGGCGGTGATCGATATCGAGAGCAACTTCGACCGCTTCGCCCTCTCCTATGCCGGCGCCCGGGGATTGATGCAGGTGATGCCGTTCTGGCTGAAGGAGATCGGCCGGCCGGACGACAACCTGTTCGATATCGCCACGAACCTGCGTTATGGCTGCACCATCCTGCGTTATTACTACGATCTGGAGGACGGCCGCCTGACCCAGGCGCTGGCGCGTTACAACGGCAGTCGTGGCCAGCGCTGGTATCCGGATCGCGTGATGGGACGGCTCAGCTCGAAGTGGTTCCAGCAGTGACGCGATTCAGCCGGTGGTGAAGCCGGGGCGCGCCGCGGCCGGCAAATCGACGCTCCGGATATCCAGATCATCTACCCGCGCGGCCGGCGGGCCCTTGCGCAACCACTCACACAGCGCGTCGACCGCCCCGGGCTCGCCCCAGGCCAGTACCTCGACCCGCCCGTCATCGAGATTGATCGCATGGCCGCTGACACCGAGCGCGTCCGCTTTGCGGGCCGTGCTGGCGCGGAAGAACACGCCCTGCACGCGGCCGGCAACAAGACAACGGCGACAGACGTCTCTATCCATGGGCTGGGCCGCGGTCCCCCTGGCGGCGTGACTAGGGCTCCGAGTGCCGCTGCCGGGTGATGGTGATGGCATGACTGGCCTTTTCCCGGGCCAGTCTGGCGTCTACGCGGGCACCGTTGTAGGCGCGTTTTTGCAGCTTCTGCTCAGCAGAACTCAGATAATCCCGGGCCTGCTGCAATACCATGGGGGCGCTGTCGTCGGCGCCGGCGTCTTCAGCCGCCTGGATCGCCTGGCGCGCATCGCTCATCTCCTGCACCGGCGGACCGGCGCACGCGGCGAGCAGGAGCCCGGCGCACAGCGCCACCCAGCCGATACGTATGATTTTTGTTATCCGGCTTGTCAGCACGGCCAGGCACTCCGGCAGATACTGGATCGAAAACGCTAGCAAGGCGAATATAACCCGTCAAGGCAAGGACCGCTAGCGGAACCCGTCTCGACCACCAAACAAAAAATACAGGCAAATCATGAAGGTAAGCATCTATCACAATCCGCGTTGCTCGAAGTCCAGA
The DNA here is from genome assembly GCA_050122055.1 of Gammaproteobacteria bacterium. GTDB lineage: Bacteria > Pseudomonadota > Gammaproteobacteria > Steroidobacterales > XN24 > CAMYOC01. The sequence continues at coordinate 24,737 of JASFJM010000004.1, forward strand.
CAGACCCTCGAACTCCTCCGGGGACGCGGCATCGAACCGGAGGTGATCGAATATCTGCAAACACCACCGGATGCCGCGGCCTTGCGGAAGATACTGGCCCTGCTGGGCATGGATCCGCGCCAGCTTCTGCGGACCGGCGAGCCGGAATACCGGGAACTGGGTCTGGACCGAGACGACGTCAGAGAAGACCGGATCATCGAGGCCATGGTCAGTCATCCGAGGCTGATCCAGCGCCCGATCGTGGTGGCCGGCGACGCAGCCAGGATCGGTCGCCCGCCGGAGCGGGTGCTGGAGATTATCGCCCCGTGACCCGGATCCTGGTCCTCTATTACTCCCGCAGCGGCGCGACCGCCAACATGGCGCGCCAGGTGGCGCGAGGCGTTGAATCGGTCGTAGATGCGAGCGCGGTGACCCGGACCGTGCCGCCGGTCTCGGCCGTCAGCGCGCAGACCGCCCCGGACATCCCGGAAGAAGGCCCGCCCTATGCGGAGGCCGAAGACCTGAGAGATATCGACGGGCTGATACTCGGCAGCCCGACCCGCTTCGGCAACATGTCGGCGCCACTCAAGCAGTTTCTCGACGGCACCGGCAAACTGTGGGTGGAAGGGGCGCTGGTCGGCAAGCCCGCGGGGGTGTTCACCTCGACCGGGACCCTGCATGGGGGTCAGGAATCGACTTTGCTGTCGATGATGTTGCCGCTGTTCCACCACGGCATGCTGCTGGCAGGTCTGCCATTCACGGAGCGTGCGCTGCGCGAGACCCGTGCCGGCGGTACGCCATACGGTGCCAGCCACGTGTCGGGAGAGCCGCACTCCGCCGCCCTCGAAGAGTCCGAACGCCTGCTGTGTCAGGCCCTCGGGCGACGCGTCGCTGAAGTCGCCACCGCGCTGAAGAGTGCGGCCGCCGGATGATTCCGCCGCCCCGCTCCCAGCGGTTTGCCGCTGTCGGCGGCGTCCTCGCGCTGATGCTGTGGCTGGGCATGTGGCTCGGCATCGCGGCTCCACCGGTGGCCATCCCGGGCTGGGTGCCGGTCCTGATCCTGTGGCTGCCGCTGCTGCCGTCACTGCCGTTGCTGTGGCAGGCCCGCCGGGGAGCATGCATCTGGGGCAGCATGATCGGCGTGTTTTATGCCGGTTTTGCCATCGTCGAACTGGTCGCGAATCCGCCCGAGCGGGTCTGGGCCGCCGTGGCGCTGGCCCTGTCGCTGCTGACGGTGATTATCCTGGTGCACTGCGCCCGGCGCTGGCCCGCCCGGGACACCTAGGCATCCCGATCGGCGCGACCCATCACCTCGCGGACGAACGGCACCGTCAGACGCCGCTTCGCTTCCAGGGAAGCGACATCGAGGCGATCCAGCCATCCGCAGAGCGAAGCCATGTCGCGGGGCAGGCGGCGCAGCAGAAATTGCGCGGTCTCATCGGGTAGCTCCAGCCCCCGGTGCCGGGCCCGGAGCTGCAGGGCGCTGATCCGCTGTGCGTCGTCCGGTGGCGTCAGCTGGAAGACCACCCCGGCGGCGAGCCGCGAGGCGAGATCGGGCAGTCTGATCCGGAGGCCGGCGGGTGCCCCGGTAGTGGAAACCAGCATCTGCCCGCCCTGCTCCTGCAGCTCGTTGAAGAGCCGGAACACGGCGCGCTCGAATCGGTCGTCGCCGGCTGTCCGGTCGAGATCGTCGATGGCCACGAGGTCTTTCCCGCCCCAGCCCTCCAGGGCGCCGGCACCGAGGTCGACCATGGCATCCATGGGGAGGTAGGCCGCCTGCCGTTGTGCGCCATCGGCCGCGGCGCAGGCGGCCTGCAGGAGATGGGTCTTGCCGCTTCCGGACGGTCCCCACAACCAGGCGCCGGCTGAGGCGGAGCCGTCGGCCAGGCCCCGCAGGTAATCCAGCGCCGCGGCGTTGGAGCCCGGGAAATAGGTGTCGAACAGAGCCGAATCCCTTAGCCTGATACCGAGCGGAAGCTGACGCATGGCCTCCGCCTCAGATCAGGCGACGAGCGCGACGAGCGCGTTGAGCCCAACTCGCCACATAGTGGATGCCGGACGCGAGCGTCGTCGCCAGCACGGCCCATCCCATCGCCGTCAACGTCATTCCGGCAGGCATGCCGAAGGCTGCGGCAGTGACCACCAGCAGCACGTAGAGCATCTGGGCGGCAGAGTTGATTTTCGATATCAGGGTCGGGCTGGCTTCGAATGGACCTATGAGCAGACGGTACGCGATCGCACCCGAGACGATAACGAGATCCCGCACCACCACCGCAATGAACAACCAGGTCGGCGCCAGTCCGATCCAGGCCAGTGTCCCGAACGAGGAAACGAGCAGAAGCTTGTCCGCGAGGGGATCGAGGATGCCACCCAGACGGGAACGCCAGTCGAAGCGCTTGGCCAGATAACCGTCGAGACCGTCGGTAAATCCCGCCAGCAGGAACAGGGCCAGGGCATGGGGATATTTCGCCTCAAGCAAAAACCAGACCAGAGGCACGACCGCGATCATCCGCAGGACGCAGAGCAGGTTGGGGATATGACGGGGGCTCACTGTCTCAGCTGATAGCTCAAGGCCACGCGACGGATCTCGTTGTCGCCCTCCGCCGTGGTTCCGACCTCCGGGCCCGGTGGGATCGGCGTCTCATCGGGGCGCAGCAGGCCGCCGAGCCGGATGGCACGATCCACGTTATCGAGACTACCCCGCAGGCGCACTCCGAATACCGCAGTGTCGCCGTCGAGCCGACGGGGCGCCATGCTGTCGATGGCGGTCAGACCGCCCAGATAGTCGCTGACCCGGGCGAAATCCTCGAGGCTGCGTATGCCGCTGACGGCGATCCCGATCTCACCCTCGACCGCGGCGCCGGTGGCGACCGAGTAACGGGCAGCAAAGCGATCGCTGCTGCGGTTGATGCCATCGTCGATGCCGCCATCCCAGCGAAGGGCCTGGCCGTCTTCGAACAGGGCCCACCGGACCCGGAATGGCGAATCGAGCCGGTAGCGCCCCAGCAGCACCGCAGCGACGCCGTAGCGCTGCCCGGTCTCCAGCAGCGGCTGCTCGAAACCGCCCCATGCGTCGTTGATCGACATCCGGCGCCGATCCTGAGCGTCCATCAGCGGCAAGAGCATCGGCAAGCCCCGCAGATCCGCCAGGCCCCGCATCCTCGCTCGCAGGTCCCGGGACGCCGGCTGCCGGATCTCGTCCTCGGCGCTGAGGATGTAGCGGCGGCCCCCGCCCTCATCCACCGCGAGGACCAGCAGGACCGGGGGACGTTCGCCACCCCAGATTCGCATGTCCCGCTGCGCCAGGGCGGTCTCCACCGCCTGTCCGTCGAACGCGACCCAGAAGCCGTCGCCCGTCATCCGGTACTGCTGGACATAGCTTTCGGCCGTCTCGCGCAGGTCCGCCACCCGGGGGTCCCCGGGCGCATCGAGCCGGCCGGTGATCCGGGTCAGGATCACGTCCATGGCGGCCTCGAAGCCGCGCCTCCGGGCCTCGGGTGACTCCTCCGCCAGGGGCACCGTGGCGGTGAAAAGCTGACTGTCCACGGCCCAGCCGGGTCCGGCGATCAGGGCCAGCAACAGCCCGAAGATGAGCGTTCTTGGAAGACTCGACAAGGCGCGATGTTCCGGGAAAATCGGTGAGGTAAAATAGCACAGATCGGGCTCGGTCAGCCGTCAACCGTCGACCCTCAACGGTACCGCCGCCCCGCCCCTGGCCACTGTGGATCTCCCGATGAGCGATACATCTTCATCCCTGACCTACCGCGATGCGGGCGTGGATATCGACGCCGGTAACGCACTTGTCGACCGGATCAAGCCTGTCGTGGCCTCGACCCGGCGCGCGGGCGTGCTGTCCGGGATCGGCGGCTTCGGCGGCCTGTTCGAGCTGCCGGCCGGATACCGGAAGCCGGTGCTGGTATCGGGCACCGATGGTGTCGGCACCAAACTCAAGCTGGCGATCGAGAGCGGGCGTCACGATACGATCGGCATCGACCTGGTCGGCATGTGCGTCAACGACGTGGTCGTGCAGGGCGCGGAACCGCTGTTCTTCCTCGACTATTACGCTACCGGAAAGCTGGTGGTGGACGTCGCTGCCGAGGTGGTGGCGGGCATCGCCGACGGCTGCCGGCAGGCGGGCGCGGCGCTGATCGGCGGCGAGACCGCGGAATTGCCCGGCCTCTACCAGGGCGAGGACTACGATCTGGCCGGTTTCTGCGTCGGCATCGTCGAGAAAGACGAGATCATCGACGGCTCCGGCGTGAACGCTGGCGATGCCATCGTCGCGCTGGCCTCCTCCGGGCCTCATTCGAACGGATATTCCCTGATACGCAGGGTGCTGGAACGCAGCGGCGCCGGTCCCGGGGATGCCCTGGGCGACACGACACTCGGTGATGCGCTGCTGGCGCCGACCCGGATCTATGTCAGGCCGCTGCTGGCGCTCAACCAGGCCATAGAGATCCGCGCCATGGCCCATATCACCGGCGGCGGGCTTCCCGAGAATCTGCCGCGGGTACTGGCGCCGGGTCTGCGCGCCCGGGTAGACACGGACAGCTGGGTCATGCCCGAGGTATTCCGGTGGCTGGAAAGAGAGGGAAAGCTGGCCCGATCGGAGCTGTTCCGCACGTTCAACTGCGGCGTCGGCATGGTGGTCATCGTCGCGTCAGAAGCTGCCGAGGGGGCGGTGGATATCCTCAACAGCCACGGCGAACAGGCCTGGATCGCCGGCCACATCGAAGCCGGTGAGGCCGGCGTGGAACTGGCTTGATGGCGGCGCCCGAGCCCCGGCCACCGATGCCGGTGGTAGTGATGATCTCAGGCAGCGGCACCAACCTGCAGGCGATCCTGGATGCCTCTGCCGCCGGCGCCATCCCGGTCCGGGTTGCGGCGGTGCTCAGCGACGTGCCCGGCGCCTTCGGCCTCGAACGCGCCCGTCAGGCGGGGGTGCCGGCGGAATGTCTGCCCGCCGCCGACTTCGACGACCGAGCCGCCTTCGATCGGGCCCTGGGCCGGCGCCTGGAACAACTGTCGCCCGGACTGGTGGTGCTGGCGGGGTTCATGCGTATCCTCAGCGCGCCGCTGGTCCGCCAGTGGGCGGGGCGGATGCTCAACATCCATCCATCCCTTCTTCCCGCCTACCGGGGTCTGCACACCCATCGGCGGGTGCTGGAGGCTGGCGAACCGCAGCATGGCACCAGCGTCCATTTCGTCACCGAGGAACTGGATGGCGGCCCCTTGATCGCCCAGGCCAGGCTCGACATCGGAGCGGAGGATACCGAGACCTCGCTGAACCGCCGCATCCAGGCCCTGGAACATCGCCTGTATCCCCAGGTGATCGGCTGGTTCGGTGCGGGCCGCCTGCGGCTGGGGGACGCCGGTGTCGAACTCGACGGCGAGACACTCACGGCGCCGGTGATACGGGAGGAGGCGGAGCTGCTCAGGCTCTAGGCAGGGTCACGCCGATCTGGCCCTGGTATTTCCCGCCGCGGTCCTTGTAAGAGACCTCGCAGGTCTCGTCGGATTCGAAGAACAGCATCTGGGCGACGCCCTCGTTGGCGTAGATACGCGCCGGTAGCGTCGTGGTGTTTGAAAATTCCAGGGTCACATGACCCTCCCACTCGGGCTCCAGCGGCGTGACATTGACGATGATGCCGCAGCGGGCATAGGTGGACTTACCGAGACAGATAGTCAGGACGCTGCGCGGGATCCGGAAATACTCGATGGTCCGGGCGAGGGCGAACGAGTTGGGCGGGATGATGCAGACGTCGCCGGCCACATCGACGAAACTGTCCTGGTCAAAACCCTTCGGGTCGACGATGGCCGAATTGATGTTGGTAAAGACCTTGAACTCGGGGGCGCACCGGACATCGTAGCCATAGCTCGAGGTGCCGTAGCTGATCAGCCTGCTGCCGGTGGCCCCGGCCCTCACCTGCCCGGGCTCGAACGGTTCGATCATGCCATGGGCTTCCGCCATGCGGCGGATCCAGCGGTCGGATTTTATGCTCACTCAATCGTCCTCAATGACAATACTCGGACCCTTCATCACCGTATCGGTCTTCATGGACAGGGTCGCAGCCATGCGCCGCGCCACCTCCATGTAAGCTCTGGCGATGGGACCGTCGGGGTCTGCCACCACCGAGGGCATGCCGCTGTCCGCCTCCTCGCGGATGCGCAGATCCAGTGGCAACCCCCCGAGCAGCGGCACACCATGATCCTCCGACATGCGGGCACCGCCGCCGGTGCCGAAGATGGCTTCTTCATGGCCGCAGTTCGAGCAGACATGGGTACTCATGTTCTCGATCACGCCCAGCACCGGGATCTCCACGTCCTGGAACATCTTGAGGCCCTTGACCGCATCGATCAGCGCGATGTCCTGGGGCGTGGTGATCACCACCGCGCCGGAGACCGGTACCTGCTGGGCGAGCGTCAGCTGGATGTCGCCGGTGCCGGGCGGCATGTCCACGATCAGGTAATCCAGGTCATCCCAGCGGGTCTGCCCCAGCAGCTGATTGAGGGCCTGGGTGGCCATCGGCCCGCGCCAGATGACCGGCTGGTCCGGGCCCACCAGGAAGCCCATGGACATGCACTGCAGGCCGTGGGCCACCATGGGATCGAGATTGCGGCCATCGGGTGAGGTGGGGCGGCGCCCCTCGAGTCCCAGCATGGTGGGCTGGCTGGGACCGTAGATATCCGCGTCCAGGATGCCGACACGGGCGCCTTCGGCCGCCAGCGCCAGCGCCAGATTGACCGCAGTGGTGGATTTGCCGACGCCGCCCTTGCCCGATGCGATCGCGATGACGTTGCGCACACCGGGCAGCGGCGACTTGCCGCCCTGGACCGGTGCCGTGGGGATGTCCCAGTGCACTTCCAGGTCGAATAGTCCGGCGCCCATCTGCTCCGTGAGGTGACCGGTCAACCGCTCCGCCAGGACAGGGCCGAAGCGATCCGCAGGAAAAGTCAGGCCCACGATCACCCGGGCGCGCCCCTCGTCCGAGGGTTCGATCTGGAACAGGGCCAGTTCGCCGAGGACTGTGGGCAGGTCCGGATCGGCGTAAGCGGCGAGGGCCGTGCGCAGGGTCTCGACCAGGTCTTCTTTCACTCTGACACTCCCTTGACTGGGGTCGGGTGGAAAGCCCGGCATTCTAACGGAATTTTGTCCCAGCAAGCGATCAAATCCCTTGGCGAACCAGAGGGCGTTGTGTAAGGTACCGACCATGAAGACCGCCGCATCCGGCGCCGCCTCCGTCTGGCCCAAGCTGTATGATTGTCAAGGACTCTTCCGCCCGTGTCACGGGCGGGCAATTCTGTTGTCGGTCAGGACTGTTCCGACAGCCGGAGATATGATCGCCGAATGAGCATTCTGGGCAATCTTCGCGCCAACCAGCTGATCGGCAAGGTCGAGTCTCTCGGCAGTGTCGATTCGCCCGAGGCCGAGAAGGCCATCGACAAGCTGCGCAAGGCCGGGGCGCCGGCCATCCGCCGCATCACCGAGTCCCTGGCCACCGCAGACCGTCAGGACAGCGAGCTGATGATCGAACTGCTGGCGGAGATCATCACCGACAAGAACCTGCCGTATGTGACCAAGGCCCTGGGGAGCGAAAGCCAGAAGACCGTGAAAGGGATCGTCAGGGCCCTGGGCATGGGCCGGGGCTACAATCCCAACCGGCTGGTGGATATGCTGAAGAATGACGAGATCCCGGGAGCCGCCCTCTGTGAAGCCCTGGCCTCGCAGAAGCAGAATCTCGATACCCAGCGCATCCTCACCCAGGCCTACACCCTGGAATCTACCGAGAAGGCCGCCCTGTTCAGGATCGTCGCCGAGTCGGCCACCGAGAAAGACGTGCCGGAGCTGATCAGCCGGCTGGGCGGCAAGGACGTGGTCGCCAGAGCACACCTGATCGATATTCTCTCGCGCTTCGACCGGCCCGATGTCCACGACGCCCTCGAAGAACAGCTAAAGGACCCCAGCAAACTCATCCGCCAGGCGGCGATCAACGCCATCGGCAAGATGGATGCGAAACCCAATGTGGAGGTCCTGGTCGGTCTCCTCTGCGACCCGGATCTGGATGTGCAGAACAAGGCCGTGGACATCATCTGCCGGGTCAACGATCCGGACACGGTCAAGCATCTGGTGGTGGCGCTGAAGGATGAATCCGAGTACACGCGCAGGGCGGCGGTCGAAGTGCTCAACGAGATCGGCGACGCCCGCTCTATCAAGGACCTGCTGGCGGTGCTCGGCGACGACGACTGGTGGGTGCGGGCGCGCGCCACCGATGCGCTGGCGAAGATCGGTGGACCCAAGGTGGTCAACGCCGTGCTGGAGCTGATCAACGACAAGGACGAGGAGATCCGGCGGGCGGCGATCGAGATCCTCAACAGCACCAAGGACGAACGTGCCGTGAAGACGCTGATCCACGCCACCCTGGACAAGGATTGGTGGGTGCGCGAGCGGGCGGCCGATGCGCTGGCCTCCATCGGCGACACCCGGGCGCTGCCCGCATTGACCAAGATGCTGGCCGGCGACGCCCGCTCGATCCCCAGCGCCGTCCGCGGCATCGCCAAACTTGGCGACGCCAAACAAGTCGAGCAGATCCAGCAATTGCTGCTGCGCCCCGAGCGGGAGATCCAGATCGAGGCCATCAACGCTCTGACCAGACTGGCCGACGAAGAGAACGGCGTGGATGTGCGCGACCGCATCGCCAAACTGGCCGACAGTCCGGACAAGTCGGTGCGGGCGAGCGCGGCGGCGGCCGTCAAGGCGCTGGACCAGCGCCTGTCTCCGTCGCAGATCCAGGCCGCCGCCCGGGCCGAGCGATTCGCCGAACCGGATCACACGATGCTGGTGGAAGACGCCGAAATCGAGGAGATCGTGCGCCGCGAAAGCGAAGCGCCGCAGATGCTCGATATCACTACCCTGCAGCCGGGGGACATAATCGAGGGCCGCTACAAATTCGTCAAGAAGATCGGCAAAGGCGCGTTCGGTACCGTGCTGCTGGTGAGCGACGAGGTGGTGGAGGAGAACCTGATCCTCAAGTTCCTCAACCCCAACGTGGCCTCGGACGAAGAGATGATGAAGCGCTTCGTCCACGAACTGCGTTACTCGCGCAAGATCACCCACAAGAACGTCATCCGCATCTACGACTTCCTGCACATGGGCGGGCTGTACGCGATCTCTATGGAGTACTTCCCGTCCCATACGCTCGGTGACGAGGTCAAGGACGAGCAGCCGGTGCCGGTGGAGAAAGCGGTCGGATTCGCCTGCGACATCGCCACCGGCATGCAGGTCGCTCATCAGGCGGGCATCGTGCATCGGGATCTGAAGCCGGCCAATATCCTGATCAACGACGAGGGCTTGCTGAAGATCGTGGACTTCGGCGTGGCCGCCGCGCGCTCCAGCGGCGATACCCAGCTGACCAAGACCGGTTACGTGATCGGTTCGCCCAAGTACATGGCGCCGGAGCAGATCCTCGGCAAGCAGGTCGACGAAAAGGCGGATATCTACAGTCTCGGCGTGATCCTGTACGAATTGCTCACCGGTGTGCCACCGTATACCCGCGGCGATCACATGTCGGTGATGTATCAGCACGTCCAGGGCAAGGCGCGGGCGCCGGAAGAGATCAACCCCACCCTGCCGGCGGGGCTCACCGACATCGTCAAGTCGTGCATGGCGGTTGATAAATCCAAGCGCTACTCTTCCATGGTCCAGCTGCACGAGGCCATGTCCGAGTTCCTGCCCGCGGAGTAGTCCGGCGATATGGCGCGCATCGATTCATTCCTGAAACTGGGCCTGGCCCAGGGCTGCTCGGATATCCACCTTGCGGTCGGCGTGCCGCCGATGCTGCGCCTGCGCGGCGACCTGATGCCGATCAAGTTCCGTGAGCTCTCGGACAGCGAGCTGGAAGGCTATGTCAACGAGATCCTGACCGAGTCCCAGCAGGACCACTTCGGCAATGGCCATGATCTGGACTTCGCTTACATGTCCGGCGAGGGCGGCCGCTTCCGGGTCAACCTGTTCCGCAAGGAGACCGGCGTCGGCGCCGTGTTCCGGTTCATCCCGGAGGAGATCCCGAACATCGAAAGCCTGGGGCTGCCGACCGTCGTGAAAGAGCTGTGTGACCATCATCAGGGCATGGTGCTGGTGACCGGGGCTACCGGGACCGGCAAGTCCACCACGCTGGCGGCGATGCTGGACAACATCAACAAGAGCCGCGCCCTCAACATCATCAGCCTGGAAGATCCGATCGAGTTCGTCCATCACAGCCAGAAATCCCAGATCGTGCAGCGGGAATACGGCACCCATTTCTCCACCTTCGCCGATGCCGTCCGCGCGGCGATGCGTCAGGACCCCGACGTGATCCTGGTGGGTGAGATGAGGGATACCGAGACCATCCGCATGGCAATGACTGCGGCCGAGACCGGTCACCTGGTGCTCGGCACGCTACACACGACCAGCGCCGTCAAGACGCTCGACCGTATCATCGACGCGCTGCCCGCGATGGAACGGGGTCAGGCGAAGACCTTCCTCGCTCACAGCCTCAACGGCGTCATCACCCAGGTGCTGACGAAGACGGCGGACGGGCGGGCACGCAGGGCGGTATTCGAGGTCATGATCCACAACAAGGCGATCTCCAAACTGATCCTCTCGGACCAGGTCCACCTGATCCCGTCACAGCTGCAGACCGGCAAGGGCGAGGGCATGCAATTGATGGACCAGGGATTGCTGGACGCCATCCAGGCGAAGGAGATCGATCCGGACGACGCCTACCGCTTTGCCATGGACAAGAAGAAATTCACCCGCTACGTGACTGACACCAGCATCCTGCCCAAGCTGGATATGGACTGATCATGAGACCGTGTGCCCCGATGGGAGGTAACCATCCGTGAATCTGGTCGATGAACTGCTGATGCAGCTGGTCAAACGCAACGGCTCGGACCTGCACCTGATCGCGGGCGATCCGCCGCGGATGCGCCTCAACGGCGAATTGACGACCGTGCGGGACAGCCCGCTGGAACCGGATCAGCTGCAGGAGCAGCTGGGCCAGATCGTGCCGTCGACCGCGGCCAGCGTCCTCAACAAGCACGACCAGGCCGACTTCGCTCATGAAGTGGAAGGCCTGGCCCGGTTCCGGGTCAATGTGTTCCGCCACCTGGGTGGGCTGGGCGCCATCATGCGCGCGATCCCGACCCAGGCGAAGACCATCGAGGAGCTGGGTCTGCCGGACGTCATCGGCCGGCTGTGCAAGGAGACCTCCGGTCTGATCCTGGTCACCGGCAAGACCGGTTCGGGAAAATCAACCACCCTGGCGGCGATGCTGGACGACATCAACCGCCGCATGAAAGGGCATATCCTGACGATCGAGGATCCGATCGAATTCGTGCACCCGCGCCGCAACTGTCTGGTCAGCCAGCGCGAGGTCGGGCTGCACAGCGGCAGTTTCTCCGAAGCCCTGCACTCTGCCTTGCGCGAAGATCCGGACGTCATCCTGGTAGGCGAGCTCCGGGATCTGGAGACCATGAGCACCGCTATCACGGCTGCGGAGATGGGCATCCTGGTGATGGGCACGCTACATACCAACGGCGCGGCCCAGACCGTGGACCGCATCGTCAATGCATTCCCGTCCGAGCGCCAGTCCCACATCCGAACCATGATCTCGACCTCCATGCGAGGGGTGATATCGCAGCAGCTCTGCAGGAAGAAGACCGGTGACGGGCGCGTACCGGCCTTCGAGGTCATGGTCAACACGCCGGCAGTCAGCAACCTGCTGCGGCAGGGCAAACTGGACCAGCTCGAGAGCGCCATGCAAGCTGGTGCCAAGGTCGGCATGATCACCATGGACAGTGCCCTGCAAAGCCTGCTCGACCGCCGCTTCATCACCGGTCGCGAAGCGTACGAGCGGGCCATCTCCAAGGACCGTTTCCGCCAGCACGCCGACGAGTCCTGATCCGTCCCGGCGCGGGGCCGCGGCGCCTGTTACCTCCGCACCCCTGTGCGATAATGCGCCCTTCGCCGCGAACGAATCCCGGATATGACTGACAGCCGACGCATCCTGGTCACCGCCGCCCTGCCCTACGCCAATGGCCTGGCGCATATGGGGCACCTGGTGGAATACATACAGACCGATATCTGGGTGCGTTTCCAGCGCCTGATCGGAAACGATTGTCTGTTCGTCTGCGCCAGTGATTCCCATGGCACGCCGATCATGATCCGTTCCCGCAAGGACGGGATCCCCGCCGAACAGATCATCGACCACTATCACCGCCGCTTCGAGCAGGATTTCGCGGCCTTCCACATCCGCTTCGACAATTTCCACAGCACCCACTCGGACGAGAATCGCGAGCTGGTCGGGCGGATCTATGGCCTGCTCAAGGATGGCGATCATCTGGAGAGCCGGACGATCCGCCAGGCCTACGACGAGGAAGAGGGCATGTTCCTGCCCGACCGCTTCGTACGCGGGACCTGTCCCAGATGTGGCACTCCCGATCAGTACGGGGATAGCTGCGAGTCCTGCGGCGCCACTTACTCGCCGTCGGAGCTGGTCGACGCGGTCTCCGTGTTGTCGGGCACGGCACCGGTGGAACGCGAGTCGGAGCACCTGTTCTTCCGACTCAGTGAATTCGAGCAGGCGCTCCGCCGATGGGCTTCCGCGGGCGCCCTCCAGGACAGCGTGCGGAAGAAACTGGACGAGTGGTTCCAGGCGGGTCTGCAGGACTGGGACATAACCCGGGACGCCCCCTACTTCGGATTCCCGATACCGGACCTGCCCGACAAATATTTCTATGTCTGGC
>JASFJM010000005.1:0-29298 GCA_050122055.1 Gammaproteobacteria bacterium
TTGTTGTCGGAGGTCGGTGGGCATGGCTGATTCAGGTAAGAATAAAGATGCACATATTAAATAACAGATGCGCATAGACAGTCAACTCTGTGTAAGATCGCCGCAAGCCGATTAGACTGCTGCGCCCCGATGCCCCGTCAGGAGAGCCCCATGAGCGATCTCGAGACCGTCGAGCACACCACCGGCCCCGATCCCCGCGCCGCGGTGATCTGGCTCCACGGACTCGGCGCCGACGGTCATGACTTCGAGCCCATCGTGCCGCAATTGCAGTGGCCGGCAGGACCGGATATGCGTTTTGTCTTCCCCCACGCGCCGGTGCGTCCGGTCACCATCAACGGCGGCATGCCCATGCGCGCCTGGTACGACATCGTCAACCTCGACGGCCGGCCGCCCAGCGATCAGGCCGGGATCGAATCGAGCGCTGCGGGCGTGGTGCGGCTGATCGAACGGGAGGGCGAACGCGGCATACCGCCGGAGCGGGTGTTGCTGGCCGGATTCTCCCAGGGCGGCGCGATCGCTCTGCATGCCGGGCTTCGATATCCGGAACCCCTCGCCGGGATCATGGGGCTGTCCACCTATCTGCTGATGGCCGAGCGCCTAGAATCCGAGCGCAGCGCCGCCAATCTGGCGACGCCGTTGTTCCTGGCTCACGGGACCCTGGATCCGGTGGTGCCGTTCACGTCCGGCGAACGCAGCCGTGAGCATCTGGCGGCCATGGGCTACGCCATCGAATGGCACAGCTACAACATGCCGCACGGGGTTTGCCCGGAAGAGATCGACCATATCCGCCACTGGTTCGGAGAACTCTTCTCCGGGCTCTGAGGGCGCCTGCCGTCTCTACGGTGGTCTCAGTCCAGATTTTCGATCTCTATCTCCGCGCCTTCGGGCAAGGGCAGCCCGAGGATGCGGCAGTAGAAATAATATTCGGCCAGCAGTGAGCGGCGGATGGCGCCTGCCTCGCGGAAGCCGTGAGCCTCGTCAGCGAATTCCATGTATGCGACGGGGACGCCGTTGTCTCTCAATGCCCTGACCATCATCTGGCTTTGGTCCGGTGGCACCACTTTGTCCCTGGCGCCCTGGAAGAAGATCACCGGGCTCGAGATGCGGTCGGCGTGGTGCAGGGGCGATCGCTCACGGTAGAGCTCCCGGGCTTCCGGGTAGGGGCCGATCAGCCAGTGGTCGTAACGGGATTCGAACTTGTGTGTGGTTTCGAACATCCGCTCGAGATCCGCGATGCCGAAGTAACTGGCGCCGGCGCGGAAGGCATCGGTAAAGGTCAGCGCACAGAGCACGGTGTAGCCACCGGCGCTGCCGCCGCTGATCAGCAGGCGCTCACCGTCTATCAGGCCCTTGCCGGCCAGGTACCGGGCGCCGGCGACGGCGTCCTCCACGTCGGCTTCGCCCCAGCGGCCGTAGAGACTGCGGCGGTACTCACGGCCGTAACCCGTGCTGCCGCGGTAATTGAGGTCGAGGACGGCGAATCCGCGGCTGGTCCAGAATTGGGTGCGCATATCGAGCGCGGTGGAGGTGGCGCCCGTGGGACCGCCGTGACAGCGGATGATCAACGGTGGCCGTTCCCCCTCAAGCGGACCGAAATCCGGATTCACCGGGGCATAGAAGAGCCCGTAGGCTTCCGCATCGTCGCCGGTGGGGAAGCGGGCCGGCGCGGGGTCGGATATGTATGCGTCGTCTACGTCCCCGTTATCGGTCCGCACCAGGAAGGTCGCGTCACCTTCCGGGGTCAGTTCCACCAGGGACGGAGCAATGTGGGAGTTGCTGGCCACGATGACGATGCGGCCGTCCGCGGCCACCAGATGGTCGATGGCGTCCAGTCCGGTGGCGAGGGGCCGGGGCCGGCAGCCCGGCAGTTCACCGCAAAACGCGTCCCAGCGGCCGTCCCGGGTAGCGGCGAAGGCCACCCGGTCCCGGTCCGGGAAACCGTACAGCGACTGTCCGAAGACCCACTGGGGCTGGCCGGTCTCCGCCTGCAGATCGGTGAGACGGATGGTGATGTTGCGATCCCAGGCGTAGAGGTTCCACCAGTTGCTGCGATCGGAGACAAAATACAGGCGGCCGTCCGGCCCCCATTCCGGCTGCATGATGGATTCGCCGGTGCCGCCGGCAATCTGCCGCGGTGTGCCGATCGAGCCGTCGTCCTCAACCGGCGCCAGCCACAATTCGGTCCCGTCCCATGGCAGCTGCGGATGACTCCATGCCAGCCAGGCGATGCGCCGGCCGTCGGCGGAGACGCGCGGTGAGCTGTAGAAATCCCGGCCCCGGGTCAGCACCGTCTTGCGGCCGTTCGGTTCGATGGCGACCAGCATGTTGTCCGGTTCGCCATCGCCGCTGTGATCCTCGCACACGCAGACGATGCGGCGGAAACTCGCGTCCCAGTGCAGATCCGCGTGGCGATGGGTGGACTCGTTGGTCAGACGGCGTGGCACATCGCCCTCGGAGACGGCGTAGACTGCCTGGTCGCTGTTCTCGACGAAGAAGATGTAATCCTCCGCGACCCGGTACGCGCCGCCACCGTATTCGTGGACCCTGCTCCGGACGCTGAACGGGCGCGCCAGGACATCCTCCTTCTTACCGTCGTCGCCCTGGCGCACCAGCGCCGTTCGTCCATCCTCGTCCGGCCGGGTCTCCAGCCAGTACAGCCGACCAGCCCCGAACTGGGGCTGGAACAGGCGGATCCCCTGGCGGACGACGGCGTCGGCGGTGATGGGAGAGGGCCAGCTGCCGCAGGGCATCGGCTTGCGGGTCTGCATGTCGGCCTCGGTCATCGTTGTCTTTTCATCCATCCTTGTGTCGTTCAGCCATCACCTATCTCGAATTCAAACCGCGCGTCGCCGGCAAGTTGGCCGTCCGGGTCAAAACGGCGCTCCTCGAAACGCACGCGTCCGTCGTGTCCGATCGCGAGCACCGTGCTGGCACGCGTGCCATAAGCAGGATGCACGATAAAAGCGGCGGATAGAAGTCGCTCCCATTCCTCCGGGACGCCCGTGCGCGGCAGGCTGGCCGCCGGCGCCTGACGCCGGTCGGACAGCAATTCGAACAGCTCGGCGATTTCCACGTCAGCCCCTTCCAGGCTCGAGGCGAAGCGGTCCCGGGCGGTCACCAGCTTCGGCCAGGGCGTATCCAGACGGTGGTTGCTCAGACCATGGATGCCCGGCTCCACGGCCGAGTCCTGCTCCTCGCGGTTGCTCAGGTAATGACCCTGCCTTCCGGCGAACAGCAGCAGATTGAAACCGCCATACTCGCCGCCGTCGACGCTCCGGCTCCAGACCGCCGGTGACGTGCTGGCTGCCAGAAAAGCGGATATCAGCGCACCGCGGCTGCGACTCGCCGCCTGGGCCGTGGGCGCTTCGCGGAAATTGGTGACTACGGCGGCACGGCCGCTGCGTGATACGCCCAGCCAGGTGCCCCCCGCGGCCAGATCCTTGCCGGCCAGGATCCCCGGCGGTGCCGGCCACCAGTCCGCCGGCGCCGCCGGCCGCTGGTGGAATTCGTCCCGGTTACCGGCCAGGACCAGCGCGTAGCGCGGATGACATCGCCACGCGAAGACCAGCAGGCACACGTCAATGGACCCGCCGCGCCGGTCGCTGCCGTCGTTTACGGTCACTCAGCGCCATGGTTTCTGGTGCGCGCTCGTGTCCCGCTCGAGGTCCCGGCCATCGGATCCGTTGTACCAGTCCCGGACCAGGGCATAGGCAATGGACATGGGGGTGGGCAGGAGAATCCGCCCTTCGACCATGTCGTCGCGGGACACCCAGCGCGCGTCTTCCAGTTCGCCGTCGACCAGGCTGATTTCCTGGTCGACGGCTGTGGCCGTATAGCCCAGCATCAGCGATGAGGGAAAGGGCCAGGGCTGGGAGGAGTGATAGCGGGCGTCCGCGCTGCGGACACCGGTCTCTTCATAGACCTCACGCACAACCGCATCTTCCAGACTCTCGCCCGGTTCCACGAAGCCGGCGATGGTGGAATAGCGCCCCGCGGGCCAGCCGGGCTGACGGCCCAGCAGACACTGGTCGCCCCGGTCCACCAACACGATCACCGCCGGATCGACCCGCGGGAAATGACGGACTCCGCAGCCCCGGTCCTGGCACAGCCGCGCATGTCCGCTGTCGACCGCACGGGTCGCGGCGCCGCAGCGGGAGCAGAACCCGTGGTTGGCATGCCAGAGGACCATGGCGCGGGCGTAGGCCAGCAGCCCGGCATCGTCCCGGGAGACCTGGTGGGCCAGCCGCCGCAGACCCGAGAATGCAGAGGCCGGCGGCGCCTCGATCCCTTCGCTCACCGCCACGGCGAACAACAGACGCTCCCCACGCGTGCCCAGCAGGATCGCCTGCTCGTGGCTCGTACCCAAATCAGCCAGTTCGCCGGGACCCAGCCTGACCGGACGCGGTGGGCCGCCCGTCCGGACCAGGTTGCGGCTGCCCTGGACGGGCAGATAATCCACACGCCCCAAGCGCAGGGCGCGTTCGACCCAGCCGGTCTCCGATCGGCGATGGCCGAGGCGGTCCACGCCGATGGACGCCAGCGGGTTCGGAGGACGCAATCCGTTCATCCGGCCGATTCAGGGCGCCTGGTGCAGCTGTTCGTGCGCCACCAACCAGCCGTCTTCGTCGGCGTAGAGGTAGTCGTCGGGGCGGATGGTGACCCCGGCGAAGCTGACCGAGGTGGCGGTTTGCCCGTCACCGTTCTTTTTGCTCTTGAGGGGATTGGTGGCCAGCGCCAGGACGCCCACGCCGATGCCGGCGATCTCCGCGCTGTCGCGGATGCATCCGTTGATGATCAGACCGCTCCAGCCATTGTCGGCGGCCAGCCCGGCGAGCCGGTCTCCCAGCAGCGCACAGCGGCAGGATCCGCCGCCGTCCACCACCAGGATGCGGCCGTCACCGGGCGTCTCCACCGCTCTGGCCACCAGCACGTTGTCTTCGTGGACCTTGAGCGTGACCGCCGGCCCGTGGAAGCGTTTGCGCTTGCCAAAATGGCGCAATATCGGTTCCGCGACCTCGACGCGGTCGGCGTGTTCGTCGCAAATATCGGCGGTCATGATTTCCACGGGCTGGATCCTGCAGGTGGCTACGGGCCGACTATTGTATGTCCTCGAGCGGCGAGCCCGCACGTTGTCGGCGGCGGCACGGCGGGCAGGTATTGCGGTCCAGGGCCAGGACGTCATGCACATAGATGTTGCCGCACCGCCCGCAGTCCGCGAGCACCAGGTCCCTCCGTTCCGTCAGCGCCAGCAGCAGGCTCCAGGCGTGTTCGAAGGATATCCGCTGCCGGGGATGGACGGAGAGATAGACCTCATAGGCCCGGCACAGCCGCTGCCCGAAGTCCGGCCCGCGGGCGTCACCGAGAAGACGCACATCGAGGACAGGGCCGATGTGGATCAGGCGGAACAGGGCGAACAGCCCCGCCAGGGTGCCGGCCTCCGTCTGGACCCGCGCGTTACGCATGAAAAAAGCGACGCTGGATGGAGACTTGCCGCGCTGGCGCCGGATCTGCCCCGCGCTGCCATCTTTGAAGTAACTGGCGTAAAGCTTTCTTATCCGGTCCTGAGAAAATCCGGTGCACCGGGCGATGATGTGGGTCCGGGCCTCGTGAGCGATCAATCTGCAGGCAAGATCGAATTTCGCCTGTTCGCCGGCGTAGCGGTTTTCCGTATGGCGCATGGTGACACCCTTTTTTCACTGATTTGCTAAATATGGTATAACACGCCCATATAAGGGATACAAATCCCATTTCGAGCCGGATCGACCTGAAACGCCGGCCGGCCGCAAATCTGGCGGAAGCGGTGGAATACACGCCTTGGTGGCAACTCGGGCGTGGCGTGACAATGGCCCGCGGGCGTCGGGGCAAACATGGCTTGGGAAGGGGACAATGGAGCATTTCGGGATTGACGATCGAACCCGGGACGAGATTCGGGGCACAAACCAGATCTTCCTGTCACTGATCCGTCTTCGGGCGGCGGGCGCGGGATGCTGTTTCGGCCTCGGGGGTGCCGCTGCGCGGACCATCGCATCTCTTGAAGACGAAGATCTGGCGCGATTGAGCCGGTGCCCGTTTGCGCTGTTCAGCCTCGGCTTCGAGCAGAAAGACGCCTGGGTGGCGCTGCTGCAGCGCCAGGTGGCGGAGCCGGGTGTCGCACCCTGGCAAAATGCGGACCAGGAGACCAATCAATTCCTGCTCGTCGCGCTCGGCGCTGTCCGCGGCGTCTCGGGCCGTGACCCGTTCCTCGCACGGCTGCTGTTCGGCATCCCCGAGAACCTGTGCCGGCCGCTTTCCCGGCTGGATCTGGCCGCGCTGCCGCTGCTGGCCCCGGGGCTGAAGAGTCGCCTCCGGGCCCGGCTGACTGCCTGCCCCGGTTTCTGGCATGAGCTGTTGACCGGCGCCTATTCGGGTGTGGATGCGCCGCCCGAGAGCGGCCCCATCCGACAGCTCGGTCTGCAGCTGACCCTGCAACGGGCACTCGAACTGCGCGGCCGGCGCGCCGCGGACCCGCGGCTGTGCCGCGAGAGCTGAGTTCAATCCACGGCCCGGAAGAACGGCAGACAGGCCGCCATCACCTGACCCGGCGCCTCCAGCTGTGGGTAATGTCCGATGCCCGGGAGTTCGACCAGCGGCGCCCGGGGTAACAGGGTCCGCCATCGTTCGACCATGTGCTCGCCCGAGACCGGGTCGAGCAGTCCATCGACGAACATCAGCGGCACCGGGCTTTCGGTCAGCGCGCCGACCCAGCGGTCACGGTGGATCTCCCGCTCACGGATGTATCCGAGCAGGCGGGGCATGACCAGGCGGCCGTCGCCGTGGTCGATCAGTTCCCACATCGCCTCTCTTTCCGCCGCGCCTGGCTGGGTGTCGGGACCGAACACCCGCATCAGGCTGCGCAGCGCCTGACGCTTGCCGATCAGCCTGCTCAATAACGGCCCGAGCGGACCGGCCAACAAGCGCTGGATCAGCCGGGGCTGGTGCCGTTCCGGGAAGATGCCACCATTCAGAAGGCAGACGGATCGGAGGCCTTGGGCCCCTGTTCCCTTGCCGCGCCGGGCCAGCAGTTCCTGAGCCACCGTATCGCCGTAATCGTGCGCCAGCACGTGATAGCGCGCCACCGATCGCGAGGCCAGCACCGCTTCGCAGAGATCGGCCTGCAGCGGGAAGCTGTATTCCAGATCCCGCGGCTTGGCCGAGAAACCAAAACCCAGCAGATCGGGGGCCAGCAGACGGAAGTCCCTGCCGAGGCCCTCCCAGACGCGAACCCAATCCCAGGCGGCCGTCGGAAACCCGTGGATCAGGAGCAGGGTCTCGCCTCCGGGATCTCCCCCTTCATAGACCTGGACCGGGTGACCCAGGAAGTCCATGCTCCCGGCGCCGCGCCGCCATTGCTCCACTGTCAACATACGCGACTCCTCGCTGGGCACGGACCGGTCATCGACGCCCGGGCACGGATGACTGCCGCCCTTTGCGGGCGGCGCCATTCGCCCGTGTCTTGGTAGAATGCGCTATTCGATCCGGTCCGGGAAGAGGTTCCCCCGGGGTCGGCGCGGCGTCATCCGGGCGGCAGACTTCGAGACCGGGCACACTCAGCGGACATCCCTATGCGCGCTCTGGAAATCAGCGGCCTGACGAAGGTCTACGGCAACGGCGTCCACGCCCTGAAAGGTATCGACCTCAAGGTCGACGAGGGAGAGTTCTGCGCTCTGCTCGGCCCGAACGGTGCCGGCAAGACCACCGCCATCGGCATCATCACCTCGCTGGTCAACAAGACGGCCGGCGACGTGAAGATCTTCGGTCACGACACCGACCGCGACCTTTCCGCCGCCAAGAGCTGCTTGGGCCTGGTCCCCCAGGAGATCAATCTCAACCTGTTCGAGAAGGTGCAGAACATCGTCGTCACCCAGGCCGGTTACTACGGCATCCCCAGACGCGCGGCGCTGGAGCGAGCCGAGCGTTATCTGCGGGAGCTGCAACTCTGGGATCGCCGCGACGATATCGCCCGCAACCTGTCCGGCGGCATGAAACGGCGGTTGATGATCGCTCGCGCCCTTGTCCACGAGCCCCGCCTGCTGATCCTCGATGAGCCCACCGCCGGCGTCGACATCGAGATCCGCCGTCCATGTGGCGATTCCTGCGCAAGATCAACGACGACGGCACCACGATTATCCTGACGACCCATTATCTGGAAGAGGCCGAAAGCCTGTGTCGGCATGTGGCGATCATCGACGAGGGTCGCATCATCGTGGATGACCGCATGAGCCGGGTACTGCGCAAGCTGTCCGTCGAGACCCTGGTGTTCAACCTGGCCGAGGATCTCGCAGAGGGGCTGGATGTAGACGGCTACGAGGTAAGGCAGGTCGACCCGACCACTCTGGAAGTGGATGTGGCCAGCGATCGCGGCGTCAATGACCTGTTTTCCGCCCTCAGCGATCGCGGCATCCGGGTGATCAGCATGCGCAACAAGGCAAACCGGCTGGAGGAGTTGTTTATGCGGCTGGTCGAAAGCAAACAGCAACAGAACGGCGGCGCGATGGCGGCGGGAGGCTGAGGGCGCGCGGATGACACGGATCAAGGAAAACGTTGTTGCCCTGAATACCCTGGTGCTGAAGGAGTATCACCGGATCGTCCGGATCTGGGTGCAGACCCTGGTGCCACCGGCGATCACCATGTCTCTCTACTTCGTCATCTTCGGCAATCTGATCGGCAGCCGCATCGGTCTGATGGATGGCTTCGGTTACATGCAGTACATCGCGCCCGGCCTGATCATGATGTCGGTGATCACCAACGCCTATGGCAATGTGGTGTCGTCGTTTTTCGGCGCCAAGTTCGCCCGCCACATCGAGGAGATGCTGGTCTCTCCCATGCCCGAGTCCCTGATCCTGCTGGGCCACGTCGCCGGCGGCGTAGTGCGCGGACTGCTGGTGGGTCTGCTGGTCACCGTCATCGCCCTGTTCTTTACCGACCTGAGCCCGGTCCATCCCTTCGTCACCATCTCGGTGGTGTTCCTGACCGCCGTCGTGTTCTCCCTGGCGGGATTTATCAACGCCGTATTCGCGCGCAAGTTCGACGACATCTCTATCGTCCCGACCTTCGTGCTGACGCCGCTGACCTATCTCGGCGGTGTCTTCTACTCCATCTCGCTGCTGCCCGAGTTCTGGCAGAAGGTCTCCCTGGCCAACCCCATCCTCTACATGGTCAACGCCTTCCGCTACGGCATCCTCGGCGTCTCCGACATCCCGCTGGGCCGCGCCTATCTGATCATCTTCGCCTTCATCATCGGTCTCTACACTGTGGCCCTGACGCTGCTCAAGCGGGGCACGGGTACTCGCGAGTAAGCGGATGTGCGGACGGTTCGCCTTCTACACACCTGCCGAAGCCGCGGCGCACCTGTTCGGCGCCAGCGCAGAGCAGGCGCTGCCGCCGCGGTACAACATCGCACCGACCCAGCAGGCTCCCGTGGTGCGCCGGCACGGGGACGGGGCGCGGCGGCTCGAATCCCTGCGCTGGGGGTTGATCCCGTTCTGGGCCAAGGAGCCGGGGATTGGCAACCGGATGATCAATGCCCGCGCCGAGACGGTTGCCGAAAAACCCGCCTTCCGGCGCGCATTCCGTAAGCAGCGCTGCCTGGTGCTGGCCGATGGTTTCTACGAGTGGCAGAAGACCCCCGGTGGCAAGACGCCCTGGTTTATCTGCCTCGGCGCCGGCGGTCCTTTCGCCATGGCGGGGATGTGGGAGAGCTGGCGCGAGAGCGAGGACGCCACGCCCCTGGAGACCTGCACCATCATCACCACCCGGCCCAATGCCATGATGTCGGCCCTGCACAATCGCATGCCCGCCATCCTCGAAGGCGCCGCGGTGGATCGATGGCTGGATCCCGGTTCCGGTCCCGACGAACTGGTGAGCCTGCTGGATCCCGTGGCCGACGACGCGCTGCGAGCGGTTGCGGTGAGCCGGCGGGTCAACAGCCCCGCCAACGACGATGCCGGTCTCATCGATCCGGAGACCTAGCCTGCCCGGACCGCCTCCAGGGCCGACCGCAGATCATCGATCAACTCGTCCGGGTGCTCCAGACCCACCGACAGACGCAGCAGGTTGGCGGGGGTCCGGGTGCCGGGACCCTCGATGGAAGCCCGATGCTCGATCAGACTCTCGACACCGCCGAGGCTGGTGGCCCGGGTGAACAGGCGCGTCCTCGCCGCTACGGCCATGGCGGTATCGGCGTCGCCGCGCACCTGGATCGAGAGCATGCCGCCAAAGCCGCGCATCTGCCGGCGTGCGATCTCGTGGCCGGGATGTCCCGGCAGACCCGGATAGAGCACGGCCTCCAGAGCCGGATGGCCGATCAGACTCGTGGCGATCTGCATGGCCGCCTCGCTCTGGGCGCGGACGCGCAGCGGCAGCGTCGGCAGGCTGCGCTGTAATAGCCAGCAGTCGAAGGGCGACGGCGCCGCGCCGGTCGCGCCGCGCAGATCCCGTATGGGCTCCATCCACTCCGGCGCGTTGCCGGCCACCGCACCGCTCAGCAGGTCGCTGTGGCCGCCCAGGTACTTGGTGGCGCTGTGGATGACCAGATCGGCGCCGAGGGTCAGCGGGTTCTGCAGCACCGGGGTGGCGAAGGTGTTGTCGCAGGCCAGGGTCGCGCCGCGGCTTGCGGCGATCTCCGCCAGGGCGGCGATGTCGCTGATATCCAGCAGGGGATTGGACGGTGTCTCGATGAACAACAGGGCGGCGGGCTGCGCCAGCGACTCACGGACCGCATCGAGCGAAGTGGTATCCACGAATCGCACCCGGGCGCCGAACCGGGGGGCTATCTCTCTAAGCTGTCTGAGCGTGCCGTGATAGGCGGCATCGGTGGCGACGATATCGCCCAGGGCCGCGGCCGCCTGGAAGACGCACAGGGTCGCCGCGGAGCCCGAGCTGAATGCGACCGCGTGTCCGGCCTCCTCGAGCAGCGCGAGGCCGTGCTCCAGCGCACCCCTGTTGGGATTGTCATCACGAGTGTAATTGAAGCCACGGGGATAGCCGCCGTCCGGGTCACGGACGAAGGTCGTGCTGAGGTTGATGGCCGGTGTGACGGCCCCGGTCCCCTCATCGGCGGGACGCGCCCCGTGGACGGCGAGGGTCTCGATCGAAGGCCTGGAAGACTTGCGCGTCACGATGTCGATTGCCCGGCGTCGTCGCCCGTTTCCTGCAGACCGACCACCAGCGTGCCGGGACCGCCGTGAGCGCCCAGCGCGGTGCCCAGGTCGGTGACGAAGTGGGATTCCACCTCCGGCAGTTGTGCCAGCAGGAAGTCCCGCAGACGGCAGGCGCCCTCTTTATCGCTGGCGTGCCCGATACCGATCCGGTAACGGATCCCGGCCCGGCTGCGCCGGGCGATAAAGCGGGCGAATTTCTCTATCCGCCGGCTCCGGCCGAACAGCACGCCGCCGGAGGCGATGCGGCCGTCGGGGAAGGCCGTGAGGATCGGGTCCAGACGCAGCAGGTCCGCGAGCCATTTCTTCGAGCGCGGCACGCGCCCGCCGCGCACCGCGTAGTGCAGGTCGCCGAGCAGCCCGAACACCCGGGTCCTGGCGATGGCTTCGTCCAGGCGCAGCGTAATCTCGTCTGCATCGCATCCGGCTTTGGCCAGTTCGGCCGCGTAGGTGACGATCAGTCCCTGACCCAGCGAGGCGCTGCGGGAATCGATGACGATGACCGGTCCCGGTGCCTGCGTCGCCGGATCCTCCGGCTTGTCTCCGGCACCGACCCGGGCCGCCGCGGAACAGGCGGCCTGATAGGTGCCGCTGACCGAGGCTGAAATGTGGATCGAGATCACCGCCCCATGATGGGAGAGCAGGAACTGATACAGACGCCGGAAGTCCCCGGGCGCGGGTTGCGAGGTCTGCGGATGCTCGGGATTGGTCTGCAATTCCCGATAGAACTGATCGGCTGACAGGCTGACCTTGTCCAGATAGCTGGTGTCACCGAAATGGACCCGAACCGGCACCATGTGGATGTCGAGCCTTTCGAAGTCGTCTTCCTGCCAGTCGCCGGCCGAGTCCGTGACGATGGCGACGGTGCTCCCGGACCGGCGCGCCGATCGCTGCTGCCGGTGCATGTCGTCGGCCTTGCGGCTGCTGACGGTGCCGTATTCAGCCGCGATCCGGAACAGTTGATCCGGATCGTCCAGATGCATGTGAACACGGATCTTGCGCCGCGTGCCGGCCACCACCAGGCTGTCTCCCAGGGAAGCCAGCGCTTCTCTCAGGGATCGCCGGTCGATGTGGTCGCCGGTGATCATGCATTCGGTGCAGTATCGATAGTGTTCGTCGTGTTGCAGGTCGGCAGGAGTGCCG
Organism: Gammaproteobacteria bacterium; assembly: GCA_050122055.1. GTDB lineage: Bacteria > Pseudomonadota > Gammaproteobacteria > Steroidobacterales > XN24 > CAMYOC01. The sequence goes on from JASFJM010000005.1 coordinate 12,339, forward strand.
TATTCCTCGCCCGGGTCCTCGGCCAGCGGGGCCGATACCGGGTCCGCCGACGGACCCTCCCGCATGTAGTCGGTGATCCCCTGCAGCAGATCCACAAAACCCTGGGCGCCGGCGTCGACGACGCCGGCTCTGCGCAGTGCCTCGAGCTGGTTGGTGGTCTCGGCCAGGGCCTGCTTGGCCCGGATCAGGCCATTGTCGAGCAAGGCCTCAAGGTCGTGGCCGCCGTCGCGAAGCCGGATCAGCTCCTGGGCAAATTCGTTCAGCACCGTGAGGACGGTGCCTTCCCTGGGTTCGTTGATGGCTTCGCGGGCGTAATCCGCGCCCCGGCGCACGGCATCGACCAGGTCCTCAACGGTCAGCTGGGGCAGTCCCCCGCAGGCGTCGCTGAGCCCGAGGAAGAATTGCGCGAGGATGGCACCGGAATTACCGCGTGCGCCGTCCAGGGCCGAATCCGCCACGGTCTCCAGGGTCCGGCCGGCATGACGGTCCCGGCCACGGGCCAGGGCCCGGAGGACCGTGTTGAGCGTCATGGCCAGGTTGGTGCCGGTATCGCCGTCCGGCACCGGGAAAACGTTGATGCGATTGAGACGTTCCCGGTCCGCGACCACCCGGCGGATGCCCGACTGCAGGCCCAGGCTGATGCGGATGCCGTCCAGATAGACGATGCCGGTGCTGTCGCTCATGAGCGGCTGGGAAATTCAGGCATCGATTCAGTTGGCCTGGAGCAGATAATTCCGGCCGCGCCGCCCGAGGATGACGCCGGCGGGGATGATCTCCTCCACGGTCAGGCCGGCGTCGACCTCGTCGCCTTCCCGGTAACGCTTGCCGCTGATAAAGACGACCCGGCGCGAAGATTCCGGGAAGTAGACGTGCAGATCCAGGTTGATCGGTGCGCCCGACAATTCGCCCGAAAGATAGAGTTCCTGCACGTCTGGCAGGTCCGGCTGTGCGGCTTGCGCAGGCGGCTCGGGCTCGGACCGCTGGACCGCCGGTGCCTCGGTGGCCGGGTTCTCCAGCCCGGGCCGTGACGCGGGCCCGGATGACACAGTGGCGTCTGACATCGTGGCCTGGCTGGGGCTGCGGGCCTCGTCGGCCAGAGACCGGACCCGGGTATCACCCGGCTCCACTGACGGTGCCTGGGTGGTGATCTCCGGCCGGACCGCCGGCTCCGGCGGGGCGGTGGCGGCAGGGAGCTGTTGCATGGCCGATGAGCGGGCCGCCGGCGACGCCGCCTTGTCCCGCTCGAGTCCGGATGGAGGTGCGGTAGTCCCGGTCTCGGCTGGCGCCGGTAACGATGGCGCCGAAACGGGGCTGGGCCCCGGTCCGTCGCGCAGCAAGACCACGCCGATGATGACGGCGTTGACCAACAACAGTGCGCCGATCACCCAGGGCCAGATGACGTTCTTTCGGGCCTGGGTCTTCTCGGGTAGCCCGGCGAAGCCCGGACCGCTCTGACGCTGCCTGGCGTTCTCCGACTTCTTGAGCGCTTCCAGGATGAAGGACATGGGGGCTCAGAATCCCGATGCCAGATGCGGGCGACCCGGCAGCCCCAGGTTCGAATTGAGCGCGATCATGGTGCGCGCGCCGGCCACACCGTCCGGTTCGAGTCGCTGCTGGCGCTGGAACGCCCGCACTGCCTCACTCAGATCCGCATCGAATACCGCGGGTTGCGGGCTGTCCAGGGGTGCCCCGAGTACTTCCGACAGGCTGCTTCTGAGCGCGGCCACATCCGCGCCCTGGGCGCCTTCGCTCATGATCCGGCCCGAGCCGAACGCCGGCTTCCATATCAGCAGGAAGTCGCCGAACCACAGGGGCATCAATTCTCCAAGACCCACAGTGAGCCGGGTCGTCCCGATCTCCAGCAGCGCATCGCCGTCCGGGCTGACGCCGCGCAGCACGACCTGATGCTGACGGGCGTCCGCGGTCACCAGGGAAAGGATCACGGGTCGGTCGAGATTCAGGATCTGTCCCCAGGTCCCCTCCTGGAACAGACAGCGCAGGCGGGCGGCGAGGGCGACATCACAGGGTCGGGCGCTGCCCGGCAGATACTGCACGCCCCATGCATCGAGCAGCGTTGCGAAGGCGCTGTCGGTACCGGTCTCTCCAGCCAGTTCCGTCAGCGTCTCGATCAGGGTCGGAGTCGCCGGTTCCGCTTCCGGGGCCGGCTCCGGCACGGCCGCTGCCCCGGTTGCGGGCGCCGGTTCCGCTGCGACCGTAACCCCCAGCGCCGGGATGTCGACCGGTTTCGGATCTGGCGTCCCGCCGGTGCCGGGCGGCTGCGGCGAAACGGATACGGTCCCGGTCGCCGCGGCTGGCGATGACGTCCCGGGCTGCCAGGATCCTCGCAGCTGCCACAGCCCGCCGGCCACAACAGCCAGGCCCAGCGCGGCGGCGGCGCCGGTCAGCCAGGGTCGCCACGAGCGGCGTTCCTCGCCCGCCACCTCGCGCACGGCGTGCCGGGCCAGACGTCGATTGACACGAGGTTGTTCGCGGGAGAATGCGCCAAGCAGGGCGCGGTCGCAGATCACGTTCACCAGTCGCGGGATGCCTCCGGCGGCCTTGTGGACGGTCTTCGCTGCCGGGACCGTAAATATCTCGGCCCCACCGCCAGCGACCCGCAGACGGTGGGCGATATAGGCCCGGGTCTCGGGACCATCCAGCGGCTCCAGGTGATAACGGCCGGTAATGCGCTGGGCCAGCTGCCGCAGGTCGGTGCGCGCCAGCAGATGGCGCAGCTCGGGCTGACCGATGAGGATGATCTGCAGCAGCTTCTGTTTGGCGGTCTCGAGATTCGTCAGCAGGCGGATCTGCTCCAGCACGTCGGGACTCAGGTTCTGCGCCTCGTCCACGATCAGTACGACCCGTTGTCCTTCTGCGTGGGCATCCAGCAGACGCTGATTCAGAGCATCCACGATAGCTTTCATGCTGTCCCGCTGCCCCAGGCTGAGCGGCAGCCGCAGTTCTTCGCAGATCGCAAGCAGGAACTCGTACGGGCTCAGACGGGGGTTGAGCACCAGAGCGACGCGCGTGTCCGGAGGCAGCTGCTCCAGCAGGCTGCGGACGATGGTCGTCTTGCCCGTCCCGACCTCACCGGTCAGCTGTATGAAGCCGCCGCTCTCGGTGACGCCATAGAGCAGGTGTGCGAGCGCCTCCGCGTGCCGCTCACTGAGAAACAGATAACGCGGGTCGGGGGTGATGGAGAACGGCTTTTCGTTCAGCCCGAAGAAACTGGTGTACATCGTTATTTTCGGCGCCCCGGGGCTCCCGCCGCGGACGGCAGGACTATCGGATCGGCCCTGAATGATGCCCTAAGGCGTTTGCCCGTGTATAGCTCAGTCCCGGGGCCGGGTGCGGCCGCGAGCCACCGCATGGTCACCAAATCGCTCGCGGATCGAAGCCAGCGTCTGGTCCAGATCGCCCCCGTCCGGACCCTGGCTGAACAGCCCGAGCTGATTGGCCGGACTCAGTCCGGAGACACCAACGCCGAGCAGGCGGAGGCGTGCGCCGGGATTCTCGGCCAGCCATGTGTCAAGCAGTTCGCTCGCTATACGCAGCATGGCCGCCGCTTCGCCCAGCGGTGGCGACACCCGCCGTTGGCGGGAAAACGTACTGAAGTCGTTCCGGCGGAGCTTGATCGCCACGACAGCGCCCTGGAGGGTCTTGCGTTGTAGACGCTGGCCGACCCGGTCGCACAGCCGGCCGAGCTCCTGGTGGAGGAGCCGGCGGTCGCCGATGTCCCGTTCAAAGGTGTCCTCGGCGCTTATGCTCTGATCCGCCCGATGGGCGCACACTGGACGGTCGTCCAGGCCACGGGCCCGATCCCGCATACGTGCCGCATAGCGGCCGAATACCTGATCGAGTACCTGCTCGGGGGCCATGCGCAGATCCCGCAGCGTCGTGAGCCCATGTGCGGCGAGACGTTCGACCGTGCGCGGCCCGATGCCGCCGATCCGGCCCGCAGGGAGCGGATCGAGCCCGGCTCGGATGTCGTCCCCAAGCAGGATGCAGAGCCCGTCCGGCTTGTCCAGATCGGACGCGATCTTGGCCACCAGCTTGTTGGGCCCGATCCCCACCGATGCGGCGAGTCCGGTTTCTTCCCGCACCCTCTCCTTGATCCGCCGGCCGATCGCCGCCGGCGCGCCGAACAGATTGATGGAAGCGGATATGTCGAGAAACGCTTCGTCGAGAGACAGGCCCTCCACCTCCGGGGTGAATTCCCGTAAGACCTGGAACAGGGTCCTGGAGACGTCCTGGTAATGACCCATCCGCGGATGGATACAGACCACCTCGGGACAGCGCCGCCGGGCCTCCGCCATGGGCATGGCCGAGTGGATGCCAAAGGCGCGCGCCTCATAACTGGCGGCGGCGACCACACCGCGACCGCCGGTGCCGCCGACCAGGACGGGCAAGCCGCGCAATTCGGGTCGGTCCCGTTGCTCCACCGAGGCGTAGAACGCGTCCATGTCCACATGAGCGATACGGCGGGGGCCGGCGCCCGCTGGGGATCCGGCGCTCACAGGGTGAGGGCGGTGACAGCCAGAGTGATGAGGAACATGAACAACAGACCGACAAAATAAGAGACACCGAGCAGCGCATATTTGCCCAGCGTCGCCATCTTGCTCTGACCGTAGACCAGGCGCATGGATTTGAACAGATAGACCGGTACATAGATCAGGGTGACGGTGGCGAGCACGGGCGCCGGCCAGTCCGGGAGCCTGGTGCCCTCGAAGCTCCATTCGGCGAGGAGGTTCAGGGTCAGGATGAAATAGAAGAAGGCGTGGAAATGCACCAGGAATAACAGGTGCTCCACATAGAACCGGCCGCTCAGCGGATAGGAGATTTTCATCACCATCGCCATCACCGGCAGGAAAAAGAACATCATCATCGGGATGTTCTCCAGCAGCGCCTGGCCATAGCTGGCGCCATGGTCGGCGACGACTTTTCTGCAGGTGGCCCTGAGCCGTTCTTCGGTCAACCAGGTGCCCAGCCAGCCCAGTTCGGTCCCGGTCGCTATGTCGAGATCTTCGCAGGGGTCCTCTTCGGTCTCCGCCGTCGATACCGGGGGGATCTCCGCCGCGGCGCCGGCGACCGGGTCCTGGGCCGGTCCCGACCCGGCGTCCGGAGCACTCTCCAGCTGAGCGTCTGTCGCGTCTTCCGGACTGCTGACCGGCGGCTCCGCTGCATCCGCGGGGTCCCCATCCTCGGCACCGATATGGATATTCACTCCCTCGCCACCGGCGACGATGGTGCCGTCCTGCAAACCCAGCCGGTTGCCGATCGCGAGCAGGAAGAAGAACAACAGGCTGAAGGCGATAAACAGGCGCAGTGGCGGGATATAGCGGGCACGGCGGCCGCGCAGATAATCGCGTGTGAGCCAGCCGGGACGGAACATCAGCAGGCCCAGGGTGCGCCACAGGCGCGAATCGAACGTGGTGAGGAACTCGCTGGCCTCCCGGATCAGTTCCCACAGGGAGATCATGCGGGACCCGGAACGCTGGCCGCATTCCGCGCAGTATTGCCCCCTCAGCAAGGTGTCGCAGTTGGTGCAGGTGTCCAGTGCGCCGCTAAGCGCCAGCCGCTGTCCGCCGACCAGGATCCGGCGGGTGGCAGTGAAGCGGTCACCAAAACGATCGACGCCTGCCTGGCGCATGCGGGGAGCATGTTCAGCCAGATACTGTTCCAGCGACTCCCGGCTCTGCAGTTCGTAATGGACGGTCCGCGCCGCAGGGCCTTCTGCCTGCTCGACCCGGGAGATGGTGGCATCGATAAAACCGGGCAACGCCAGCATCTCGCGGACGTGCTCGTGCAGCCATTCGTCGAACTGGCCCGCTATAGCCGGCTCCGGCACGAGGTTGACCTCGTAGATGACCGGTTCGGCGGCCACGGCTTGTGCCTGTGCGGGTTTTGTTGCCGTCAGCCGTTGGCGATGACCCCCTGCTCACTCTCGGTGGCCGGCGCCGATGGCCGTCGTGCGGTGGTCTTTTTCTTCTTCTTGCTGACGGCGCGCTTGGGTTTTGCCGGGGTCTTCTGCGACGGCTGTCTCACAAGTTCGCTGCTGTCGAAGTCGTCAACAGTGATGACCTCCATGATCTTCAGATCGGCTTCCCGCAGTCTGTGGGCTTCGTCCTCGGTCAGCACGCCTTCGGTGACCGCTTCGTTGATCTGTGCATGCAGGTCGGGTGCCTTGATGCGGCCACCCTTGACGGCGCGGCGCAGTTTCTTCTCCAGCGGGGCGACCGCGATGGACAGCTCCATGGCTTCCTGTAGCAGACCCAGGTGGCTGCCGGGCTCGACCGTCCGGTAGACCGGCGCACACAGGCGATCACGACTGGCGGAGGGGTTGATCACCAGTTCAACGATGCGCCGCGCCAGCAGGTCGCTGGGCGAGGAGAAGCTGCGTCCGCGCGGGAAGATCAGGAATCTCAGTGCGCCGGCGACCCAGCGGTTGGGGAAATTGCGCAGGAACGCGTGCAGCTGTTCCTGGGCTTTGTACAAGAGGGTCCTGCAGGACCAGGCCACCAGCGGCAGATCCGCCTCGGGGCTGCCGGCGTTCTCGTGGTGTTTGAGCACCGCCGATGCCAGGTAGAGGGTGCTGAGGATGTCGCCGAGACGGGCAGACAGCATCTCCTTCTTCTTCAGCGCACCGCCGAGCGTCAACATGGCCACGTCCGAGGCCAGGGCGAAAGACGCGGAGAAGCGCGTGATCTGCTGATAGTAGCGACGGGTCGGCCCGGAGTCCGGCGCGGAGGCGTTGCGGGCCAGGGTCAGCGCCTGGACGAAAGACCGGGCCGCGTTGCTCAGGGCGTAGCCGAAGTGGCCGAACAGGGCGCGGTCGAATTCCTCCAGCCCGCGCTCGGTATCGGGATCACGGGCAGCCTGCAACTCGCGCAGCACATAGGGATGACAGCGGATCGCGCCCTGACCGAAGATGATCAGGCTGCGGGTCAGGATGTTCGCCCCTTCCACCGTGATCATCACCGGCACGGAAGCGTAGCCGGTGCCCAGATAATTGCGCGGGCCCATGCACACGGCCTTGCCGCCCTGCACGTCCATGGCGTCGTTGGCCACCACCCGCGACATCTCCGTGCAGTGATACTTGAGGATGGCCGAGGGCACAGAGGGTCGCTCGCCCGTATCGATTGCCGAGACCGTGACCGAACGCGCCGCATCGGTGATGTAGGTCAGTCCGGCCATCCGGGCGACGGCCTCCTGGACGCCTTCGAAGTTGCCGATCGAGGTGCCGAACTGTTTGCGTATGCGGGCGTAGGCGCCGGTGGCGAAGGTACCGGCCTTGGCGCCACCGACGGCATTGGCCGGCAGGGATATCGAGCGGCCGACCGACAGCAGCTCAACCAGCATGCGCCAGCCCGAACCGGCCATCTGCGGGCCGCCGACGATAAAGTCCAGGGGCACGAACACGTCAGTGCCCTTGATCGGGCCATTCATGAACGGGATGCCGATCGGCAGATGGCGGCGCCCGATCTCGACGCCTTCGGTGTCCGCCGGGATCAGGGCCACGGTGATGCCATAGTCCTTGCGGTCCGGATCGCCCATCAGGCCGTCGGGATCGTAGAGACGGAACGCCAGGCCGACCACCGTGGCGACCGGCGCCAGTGTGATGTAGCGCTTCTCGAAATTGAGACGCATGCCCAGCACTTCCTTGCCCGCGAACGTGCCACGGCACACAACGCCCGAGTCCGGGATCGAGGCGGCATCCGAGCCGGCGCGCGGCGCGGTCAGCCCGAAGCAGGGGATCTCGCTGCCGGAGGCCAGCCCCGGCAGATAACGCTGCTTCTGTTCATCGGTGCCGTAATGGAGCAGCAATTCAGCGGGCCCGAGCGAGTTCGGAACCGCCACCATGGACGCGGCCGTGGCGCTGCGCCCGGAGATCTTGGCCAGCACCTGGGAGTGGGCATAGGCGGAAAACTCCAGTCCGCCGTATTCCTTGGGGATGATCATGGCGAAGAAGCCATGTTTCTTGAGGAAGTCCCAGGCCGGCTTCGGCAGATCCGCCAGTTCGTGGGTGATCTGCCACTCGTCCAGCATCCGGCACAGCTCTTCGGTCGGACCGTCGAGGAACGCCTGTTCTTCTTCGGTCAATTTTGGTGCCGGATGGCTACGCAATTTCCGCCAGTCCGGATCCCCGGAGAAAATCTCTCCTTCCCACCACACCGAGCCGGCTTCGAGGGCCTCCCGCTCGGTGTCGGAGATATTCGGCAACATCTTGCGGTAAGCGCTCAGCAACGGACGCGTCACCCGGTTTACCCGCAGTTCATCGACGTTGAGCGCCGCGAGGCCGGCGAAGGCCGCCCACAGCAGCAGCAGCCAGAGGGCGCCGCCGTCGCCGAAGATGGTGTAAGCCAGCAGCGCGGCACCGGCGGCCACCGTGGCGTTGAACAGGCTGGCGCGGCGGTAGGCGAGCCAGATGCCGCCGCCGACAAAAAGTAGTAGCCAAAAGATCGTGGACATGTTGCTGTGTCTCCTGGAGCCCCGTCTTCGCGTCGCGGGCTGATGGGGTCGTTGTCTCGACTATAACGCAGATTTGCTGTGGTGCGCCAAAACCACCCGGGGCGCGAATCAGGGGTCAATTCCCTGTGGTTTGCATTTCGCATCCGCAAAAAAGAGCCGCGTCAAAACGCGGCTCTGGAAGTGTCAAACGGGCCGGGGGGACTTACAGGAGATCGGCGACGCCGGCGCGCTCCTCCCTCAATTCAGCGTCGGTGGCGGCTATCCGCTCGCGGCTGAATTCATCGATCTCCAGCCCCTGCACGATCTCGTATCGACCGTCTTTGCAGCGCACCGGAAATGAGTAGATGACGCCGTCTTCTATGCCGTAACTGCCGTCCGCAGGTACTGCCATGCTCACCCAGTCGTCCGCCGGGGTCCCGGCCACCCAGTCGTGGATGTGATCGATGGCCGATGAGGCGGCGGAAGCGGCCGAAGACGCGCCCCGCGCCTTGATGATGGCCGCGCCGCGCTGCTGCACCGTGGGGATGAAATCGTCCGCCATCCAGGACCGATCCACCAGTGTCGGAGCCGGTTTGCCGTCGACGACGGCATGGCTGATATCCGGATACTGGGTCGCCGAATGGTTGCCCCAGATGATCATCCGGCGGATGGCCGCGACCGGCATGCCGGTGCGGGCCGCCAGCTGGCTGATGGCACGGTTGTGATCCAGCCGTGTCATGGCGGTGAAATTCGCGGGATTCAGATCGGGGGCGTTGCAGCGCGCGATGAGGGCGTTGGTGTTGGCCGGGTTGCCCACGACCAGCACCCGCACATCCCGGGCCGCATGGTCGTTCAGGGCCTTGCCCTGAACGGAGAAAATCTTGGCGTTCTCCAGCAACAGGTCCTTGCGCTCCATGCCCGGTCCGCGGGGTTTTGCGCCGACCAGCAGGGCGTAGTCGGTATCCCGGAAGGCCACGGCCGCGTCATCGGTGGCAACCACGTCGCTGAGTGTCTGGAACGCACAATCCCGGAGTTCCATCTCCACACCCTTCAATGCGCCCAGGGCCGGCGGGATCTCGAGCAGTTGAAGGATGACGGGCTGGTCTGCGCCGAGCATCTGGCCGGAGGCAATGCGGAACGCCAGTTGGTATCCGATCTGGCCGGCAGCGCCGGTGATCGTGACTCTTGCGGGGCTTTTCATGATGGATTTGTCCTTTGATTCCCTGGCCTTCGGAGGCTTTGCGCGGACGTGCGCGCGTGCCCGAGGCGACCGACAAAAAAGCAGACTGATTTTAGCAGGGGCACGGAGGGAGCGTGTGTCAGGGGGCGCGAGCCGCCGTTGTCGTGGGGGTTGCATTCCAGAAGTTTGGTGTTATAGTTAACTACAACACCACTTCACTGAAGACAAAGCAACGATAACAGGACCCGGAGGAACGCTCATGTGGGCTGACAGCAGAAAAGCGAGATGGTCACTCTTGGCCCTGTGGGCCGGACTCGCTGTGGTGCTGGTCGCGGCCGAAGGATTGGTCGGCGCCGGTGCCCAGGACCTGGACCCGGTCAAGGCGGAAGCATCCCAGGGTCCCTGCGTGTCGGAAGTGGACGAAGTCACGCGGATGGCCCGGCTGGGGCCCGCAGATACGGAGTCGGCGGCGGATTAATCCGGGCATCTCAATGGACCCCAACTGGAACGATAACCAGCCCATCTACCGGCAGCTCCGGGACCGGGTCGTGGAAATGATCCTGGAGAACGTGCTGGGAGATGGTGATGCCCTGCCCTCGGTGCGCAGCGTCGCCGCCGAATACCGTCTCAATCCTCTGACCGTGCTCAAGGGATACCAGGAGCTCGTGGATGAGGGGCTGGTGGAGAAACGCCGCGGCCGCGGCATGTTCGTCCGGGACGGGGCGAAGCGGAATCTGCTGAAAGACGAACGGCAATTGTTCCTGGATGAGCAGTGGCCGACTGTGGTGGCGACCATCCGTCGTCTGGGTCTTGATCTGGACGACTTGCTGGCCCGGGCGAAAGCCCAGATAGAGGAAGAGGGGGGGGACTCCGAGTGACCACGCTGGTCAAAGCGAGCAATCTGAGCAAGCGCTTCGGCAATGTCGTGGCGCTGGACGGCGTCGACCTGGAGATCCCTGAGGGCCGCATCGTCGGTCTGATCGGCCCGAACGGCGCCGGCAAGACCACTGCCCTGAAAGCCCTGCTTGGCCTGACGTCGTTCTCGGGCGAGCTGGAAGTCATGGGGCTCGATCCGCGGCGCGAGCGGCACAGGATCATGCAGGACGTATGCTTCATCGCCGACGTCGCCGTGCTGCCGCGCTGGCTCAAGGTCCGTCAGGTCCTGCGGGTCGCCGAGGGCCTCCATCCCCGATTCAGCCCCGAACGGGCGGAAAAACTGCTGGCCGCCAGTCAGGTGCGTCTGGACAGCCGCGTCGGGCAACTGTCCAAGGGCATGGTGACCCAGCTGCACCTGGCCCTGGTAATGGCGATCGAGGCCAAGCTGCTGGTGCTGGACGAGCCCACCATCGGCCTGGACATCCTCTACCGCAAAGACTTCTACACCACGCTGCTGAATGATTATTTCGACGAAGGCCGGACCATCCTGGTCACCACCCATCAGGTGGAAGAGATCGAACACATTCTCACCGACGTCCTGTTTATCAATCAGGGCCGCATCGTCCTCGACGAATCCATGGATCAGATCGGAGAGCGCTTCGCCCAGGTCGCCGTGACGCCGGAGCAGGCCGACGCGGCCCGGGATCTGGATCCCCTCTACGAGCAGGACATGTTCGGACGCAAGATATTCCTGTTCCAGGATCGCAGTCCCCAGCAGCTCTCCGGTCTCGGTGAGACCCGGGTGCCGGGTATCGCCGATCTGTTCGTCGCCAAGATCAAGGGGGCTGCCGCATGAGCGTCATGACCACCTTACTCAAGCGCGAGACCTGGGAGCACCGGGCTATCGTCATCGCGCCGACCGTGTTCGGTGGGCTGTTCATCCTTGTGGCGATACTGGCGGCTGCAGGCGCAATCCACGTGCAGATCGGCGATGGCGGCGTCGATCTGCGGGCCATGCTGTCGAGCATGGACGGGCGGCAGATCGCCGCGTCCATGCAGATGCAGCTGGCCTCGGTGGCCGTGTTCTTCAATGTGGTGATGCTGTTGGTGATCACCTTCTATCTGCTCGATTGCCTGTATGCGGAACGCAAGGACCGCAGCATACTGTTCTGGAAATCGTTGCCGGTGTCAGACCTGACGGTGGTGGGCTCGAAGCTGCTGACCGCGACCGTGGTGATACCGCTGGTCACCACGATCGTGTTCCTGGCGACGGCCATCGGCATCTACCTCATCATCGGCGCCCTGGCGCTGTTTGCGGGCAGTGGCGCGGTGCTGGCGGCGGGCCCCGGCGCGATCCTCGATACCATGACCGCCGCCGTGTACGGCGTGATCGTCCAGTCCCTCTGGTATCTGCCGCTCTACGGCTGGCTGTTGCTGGTCTCGGCCTGGGCCAAACGCACCGTGCTGCTGTGGGCAGTGTTGCCGTTGTTCGCGGTGACGGCCCTGGAGCGGATGGTATTCGGTACTCACCTGTTCGGCGGTCTGCTGGGCGAGCGTCTGACGGGCGTATTCCCTCTCGCATTCAGGCCCGCCACCGACCATATCGTCTGGGAATTCCACAAGGGTGGGGCGAATGCGTCCCTGGAACTCGTCGAAAGCCTCAGCCAGCTGATGGATCCGGGCGCCTTCCTCTTGAGCCCCGGCCTTTGGGGCGGTCTGGTGATCGGGGTCCTGCTGAGCGGGGCCGCAGTCTGGTTACGCCGCTATCGGGACGAGACCTGAGCGGTCGGATGCAAAGGCGAAGCGGAGTCTGGCCTCAATGAAGAGAAGTTTCCTGATACCGGCCTTGATCATGGCGGCCGTGTTGCCGGTCACCGGTTGCGTCATCGTCGTCAATGACGAACAGGCCGACGCCGAATGGATCGGTAGCTACGAGACCCATAGCGAGGCCCGGAGTGCGGCCAATGCCGATCTCCGTGACCGCGTCGGCCAGCGCCTGTCCGCCGAGCCGCGTCTTCAGGGCGAGGATATTTCGGTCAGCGCCAACGACGGCACCGTCACCCTGCGCGGCGAGGTGGCTGATCCCGGGCTGATCGAGCAGGCCATCGACGCGGCGTCCGGCGTGGACGGTGTCCGCCGGGTAGTCGCGAAGCTTACGGTCGAGGTCCGGCCGGGCTGATCCTCCAGGGGATACCCCCTGACGCCGATTTTCAGGGTAGGCTATGGCCACGTTCCTGATCGGATCGCCTCCCCCGGGCGCCATGCCATGTCGAACAAGGCCGCATCTCTGAAGATCTTCTGGCTGAGCCTCCTCCTGGGTAGCGGCGCGCTTGCCCAGGAGCCGCAGACGGTGACAAGCCCGGACGAGCTGCCGCCACCGGCGACGAACCCGGCCGAGCTGCTGCCCGAGCCCATGGTCCAGCCCGCTCCAGAGCCTCCGCCGTTATCGGTTACCGTCAGGGGCGTCTCGGAGACCCGCTTCAATCCCACCTACGGTTCTGTATTTTTCGTCGTCTCCGGGGGCGACCTGGCGGATGCCGGACGGGACGCGAGGATCACCGCCGACGGCCGGACGCTGCCATCGACCCGCACATCGGTATCGCCCCGTATCGTCGCCGGCCGCTACCGCCTGGCGCCGGGGCCGCGCCAGCTGACCATGACGGGCTGGGATGCCCAGGGGCGACCGCTGGAGACGGGGGCCCGCATATGGACCGGCGAGTTGCCGCTGCTGGTGGTGGTCACAGACTTTGCCGGCAGCCCGGTCCGTCAGGCCCGGGTCACCGTCTCGCTGGATCAGCAGCGCCGCGTCGCCGAGGAACGCCCGGTCCGGGACGGTATGGCCCGGTTCGCGAACCTCCCGGACGAGCGCTTGCTGGTCGAGGTCGACGCCGCCGACGGCACCCAGGAGTCACGGGTGGTGCCGGCCGCCCAGGGCGTGGTCGAGTTCCGGCTCAGACCCTGAGGGCAGACGCCCGCCATCCCCTCAGCCGGCCTCTCCCGGTGGCGGGCGGCTGGGGATCCCGTATTTGCGCAGATACCCCCGGAATTGATGGTAACTGAGCCCCAGGGCCTCGGACGCACGGCCCTGATGGTAGCCGTGATCGACCAGCGCCTGCCGGACCCGGTCTCGCTCCAGCGCGCTCACTTCCGCCTTCAGATCGACCGGCCAGTCTGGCGCCGGCTCGCGTTCGGCGGGACGCGGCGGCTCGCCGATCCGGTACGGTGACTCGAACGGATCGAAGACGATGGTCTCTACTGGCGCGTCCGGCGGCTCCCCGAGATAGACCGAGCGCTCGACCGTGTTCTTCAGCTCGCGGACGTTTCCGGGCCAGGTGTGGGCTTCCAGCTCGGCCATGGCGTCCGGCGCAAAACCGGCAAAGAAGCTGCGTTTGAGTTCGCTGGTGATGTTCAGCGCAAAGTGCCCGGCGAGCGGCTCTATGTCGCCGCGGCGGGCGCGCAGCGGCGGCACTGTCACCACGTCGAAGGCCAGGCGGTCCAGCAGATCGGCCCGGAACTCGCCGGCCGCGGCCAGCCGCGGCAGATCCTCGTTGGTGGCGCCGACGATGCGGACATCGGTGCGCAGGGTCTGGCTGCCGCCGACCCGCTCGAACTCGCCGTATTCGATGACCCGCAGGATCTTCTCCTGCATCCGCAACGGCACCGTGGCCAGCTCGTCCAGAAACAGCGTGCCACCCTCGGCCCGTTCGAATCGGCCCACATGTTGTCGCGTGGCGCCGGTGAAGGCACCGGCCTCGTGGCCGAACAACTCTGACTCCAGCAGGCCCTCGGTGAGTGCGGCGCAATTGAGTTTGACCAGCGGCTCATCCCAGCGCGGGGAGAGATAGTGGAGACGCGCCGCGACCAGTTCCTTGCCGGTGCCCCGTTCGCCGATCACCAGTACCGGCTTCTCCAGCTTCGCGGCGCGGGAGACGTGCTCCAGCATCGAGAGGAAGGCGGGGGACTCACCGATCAGGGGAGTGCTTTCGGGGGCCGGGTCTGCCATGAGCTAACACACCAAATATTAGCTAAATAATTAAAATAGTTTAGCCAAAAATACCAAAATATGTTCCGAGGGTTTCCGAGAGCATAAGAAAAACCATTAATTTCATAAGCTTACCCGTGGTCAGAGAGTTGGCACGAAATTCGCTTCTATTGGCTGAGAACGAAATTTTTTGGACAGGAGGCGCCGAACATGGGCATCTTTTCGAGATTCACGGATATCGTGAACGCCAACATCAACGCCATGCTGGACAAGGCAGAGGATCCCGAGAAGATCGTCCGCCTGATGATCCAGGAGATGGAGGACACCCTGGTGGAGGTCCGCTCCTCGGCGGCCCGGGCCATTGCCGACCGCAAACAGCTGGACCGCAGGCTGGAGGCGGTCAAGGCCGAGCTGGCGGAGTGGGATCACAAGGCCGAGCTGGCGGTACGCAAGGACCGGGACGACCTTGCCCGGGCGGCCCTGGCCGAGCGGAGCAAAGTCAGCGAGCGGGTCGAGATCATCAAACATCAGCACGGCCAGGTCGACGAGGCGCTGGCCAACCTGAAAGACGACATCGTCCGGCTGGAGGAAAAACTCACCGACGCCAAGACGCGCCAGAAGGCCCTGGTCATGCGTCACCAGACTGCGTCCGACCGTCTCGAGGTGCGCAAGCATACCCACGAGACCAAGATCGACGACGCCCTCGTCCGGTTCGAACAGTTCGAGCGTAAGATGGAGAACATGGAGGGCCGGGTGGAGGCCTACGATCTGACCCCGACCCGCGATCTGCGCCGCGAGTTCTCCTCGCTGGAAAATAACGAGTCGGTGGAGCAGGCGCTGGCGGATCTGAAGCAGCGCATCCGCACCGGTGACGACAGCGGTCAGCAGGCATAAGGAAACGAACAGATGTCAGAGATAGTGGTCGTCCTCCTGATATGCGTGGTCCTGCCGCTGATCATCGTGTTGCACTATGTGACCAAGTGGAAGGACGCAAAAGGGCTTACCAGGGAAGACGAGAAGATGCTCGAGGAGATCTGGGCCAGCGCACAGAAGATGGAGAGCCGCATCAATGCTCTGGAGACCATCCTCGACGATCAGGCACCCGACTGGAGGAAGCGGGTATGAACCGGGATTTTCTGGACACGGTTGCCGAGCAGGCCCGACGTCTCTATCGGGACCGGGACAACGCCCTGTTCCTCGGCGTCTGCGCCGGCATCGCCGACGCGTTCCGCTGGCCCGTATGGGGCGTACGTCTCGTCGCGGTGCTGCTGCTGTTGACCTTCTTCCTGCCGACGGCCCTGGTCTATCTGACCGCGGGTGTCCTGCTGCCGGGCAAACGTCTGGAATTCCGTGGCCGCGCCGAGACGAATTTCTGGCGGCGCCGGCCGCGCTCCCGTCACGACAGGTACTGGGCATGAACGACAGGATAAAGGGGACACCGAACCGGCTCTACAAAGACCGGGAGAACCGTATGCTGTGCGGTGTCTGCGCCGGCGTTGCCGACTATTTCGGTTTCGATCTGACGGCCACCCGCGTGCTTACGGTGGTGCTGCAGTTCATGTTCCCGGCCACATTTCTGGTCTATATCGTGATGTGCATGCTGCTGCCGAAGAAGCCGCGGGAACTCTACGAGGATCAGGAAGAAGAACAATTCTGGAGTTCGGTGCGCAAGTCGCCCATGGCCACGGTGGCCTCGGTGCGCCACAAGATGCGCGAGATCGACGCCAAACTCCAGCGCATGGAGCGCTACGTGACTTCACCCGGGTTCACTCTGGACCAGGAGTTCCGGGAACTGGAAGATTGACCCGGATCACTGAGTAAGGACGGCGCCAAATGCAAGTTTTTGAGTTTGTTCTCGCGATCATAGTGGTGGTGACGATAGGCAGACTGCTCGAGCGGCATCTGGCCAGCCGCCGGCGACACCAGCAAGATGCAGAGCCGACGCCCGAGCAGCAGGAGCGCCTGCGGCGGGTCGATGATCTGGAGAAGCGTGTCCAGGTGCTGGAGCGCATCGTGACCGATCAGGGCTACGAATTGAGGCAGAAATTCCGCGACCTGGAAGACTGAGCTTCTCTCCCGCCGTGTTATCGTGGACCGAGCGCCTTCGGGGTCTCCGTCCATGTCTTTTTTTCGCTGGGTCATTATCGCCGTATCGGCGGCCATCCTGGTGGGAGCGTGTTCCGCACCGCGTCCGGATCTGGCCCGTCTTTATGCCAAACAGGCGAACCCGCGCCAGCCCCCGGTCATCCTGATACACGGCATCCTCGGCAGCCGTCTGCAGGACCCCGCCGGCGGTGACGAGGCCTGGCCGGGCTCTGCCTGGCGTCTGTTGTTCCACGATTACCGGGACCTGGCCCTGGAGATCGATCCCCGGACCCTGTCCCCGCTGCCTGACGAGCTGCGGGTCGCCGGCATTACGGATCGGGCCGCGGGTCGGGACTTCTATGGCGAGATCATGGGGGTCCTGTCCGAGG
>JASFJM010000006.1:0-25546 GCA_050122055.1 Gammaproteobacteria bacterium
CGCATCGCCGATCTGTCTTCAGGTCAGCTCGTGGTGACCGTCGACCGCGATTACTGCCTGTTGGTCTATCCGACCCCCGAATGGGAAGAGATCGAGCGCCGGCTCATCCGTCTCCCGACCCTGAATCGCCAGGCCCGACGTCTGCAGCGGCTGATGGTCGGCTATGCCACCGAAGTGGAGCTGGACGGACACGGCCGCATCCTCCTGTCAAAGGAATTGCGCGAGTTCGCCGGCCTCGAACGGCAGGCGATCCTGATCGGTCAGGGCAACCGTTTCGAGCTGTGGGACGAGGAACGCTGGAACCAGCGCCGCGATGAATGGCTGTCGGAGGAGGCCGCCGATGCGGACGGTCTGCCGGGCGAGCTAGAGACGCTGTCGTTCTAGTGGCAGAGGGTGCGGATACCCATGTGCCGGTACTACTGAAGGAAGTGCTGGAGGCGCTGGCGATAACAGAAGACGGGCGCTATCTGGACGGCACATTCGGCCGGGGCGGGCACTCGGCCGCCATCCTGGAGCGCCTCGGCGGGGATGGTCGTTTACTGATGATAGACCGGGACAGCGCCGCGGTGGCCGCGGCTGAAGCCCGATTCACGGGGGATCCCAGGGTGCGAATCGAGCAGGGCAATTTCGCGGACATGCGCGCCATCGCGGAACGGGCCGGTCTCGCCGACGGATTCGACGGCATCCTCCTCGACCTCGGCGTCTCTTCGCCCCAGCTGGACCAGCCCGGGCGCGGCTTCAGCTTCCATGCCGACGGGCCGCTGGACATGCGCATGGACACGCGGGGCGGAACCACCGCGGCGGGATGGCTGGCCGCGGCCGGCGAGAAAGAGATCGCCGACGTACTGTGGCGTTTCGGCGAGGAGCGTCACTCCCGTCGGATCGCCCGGGCGATTATCGCGGCCCGGCTTGGCGGACCGATCACCACCACCGGCCAGCTGGCCGATCTGATCGCCGCGGCCGTGCCGGGTCGGGAACCCGGCAAGCACCCGGCGACCCGCAGTTTTCAGGCCATACGCATTTTCATCAACCAGGAGCTCGATGCCCTGGAGCGGGGTCTGGATGCAGCCCTGGGCCTGCTGCGCGCACGCGGCCGCCTGTGCGTGATCAGTTTCCATTCGCTGGAGGATCGGCGGGTCAAACGGTTCATCCGCCGACATTCCCAGGAGGACGAGGCCTGGCGTGGCTTGCCGGATATGCCGGAATCCGCCCGTCCGGACCTGCGCCCGATCGGCAAGGCGCGGCGGGCGTCGGAGGAGGAAGTCGCGGCCAACCCGCGGGCGCGTAGCGCGACCC
This sequence comes from Gammaproteobacteria bacterium, assembly GCA_050122055.1. Lineage (GTDB taxonomy): Bacteria > Pseudomonadota > Gammaproteobacteria > Steroidobacterales > XN24 > CAMYOC01. Next base: position 1,297 of record JASFJM010000006.1, read on the forward strand.
TGCGCGTGGCGGAGCTCCTGCACTGATGATGGACTCGCTCTCAAGCCAGCTGATGCTCTCTGCGGGGCTGGTCCTGCTGCTGCTCGGATCGAGCGTGGCGGCCATACACGCCCGCCACGAGGCCCGACAGTTGTTCATCGAGCTCGAAGCCCAGATCAGGGCCCGGGATGAACTCAATATCAACTGGGGGCGTCTGCAGATCGAACACAGCACCTGGGCGTCCCCCGGGCGTATCGAACAGATCGCGACCGGGGAACTGGATATGCGGGTGCCGGAACCGGCGTCGGTCGTGATCATCGGACCATGAGCCGCCTACGCTTCAGCAAGAGCATGTTCCAGCGGCGATTCCATCGTCGTCTGCTGGTGGTCGGCATCGTATTCGCGGCCGGCTTCGTGGTCCTCCTCGGTCGCGCCATCCAGCTTCAGCTGCTGGATCAGGAGTTCCTAGCCCGCCAGGGCGACGCGCGGCATCTGCGGGTGGCTCCCATCGCGGCGCACCGGGGCATGATCACCGACCGGCACGGAGAGCCGCTGGCCGTCAGCACCCCGGTGGACAGCATCTGGGTCAACCCCAAACAGCTGCTGCAGGCCAGCGACCGGATCGACGATCTGGCCGGCGCCCTCGGCTGGCAGTCCGACCGGCTGCTGGGCCTCCTGACCCAGAACCCGGATCGGGAGTTCTTCTACCTGATGAGGCACATGCCGCCTTACAAGGCGGAGGCGATCCTCGATCTGGAGATCCCCGGGGTCTATACGCAGCGGGAATATCGCCGCTATTACCCGGCCGGAGAGGTGGCTGGCCACGTCATCGGGTTTACGAACGTGGACGACCAGGGCCTCGAGGGTCTGGAACTGGCTTACGATCCCTGGCTGGCGGGTCAGCCCGGCGCCAAGCGCGTGCTGCGCGACCGGCTTGGTCGGGCCATCGAAAATGTAGAGAGTATCCGGGCCCCCCAGGCGGGCCGCGCTCTCCGCACCAGCCTGGACCTGAGGATCCAGTATCTGGCCTACCGCTCGCTCAAGGCAGCGGTCAAACAGCACAGTGCCCGGGCCGGTTCCGTGGTTATCCTCGATGTCGCCACGGGCGAAGTGCTGGCCATGGTCAACCAGCCCGGCTACAACCCGAACGACCGCCGCCGATTCGAGGTCGACCGTTTCCGCAACCAGGCGGCGACCGATCTGTTCGAACCCGGCTCCAGCTTCAAGCCCTTTATCGTCGCCGCGGCCCTCGAGAGTGGCCGTTATCAGGCAGACACGTTCATCGATACCTCCCCCGGGTACATCATCGTCGGTGCCAAGACCATCGAGGACAAGCAAAATCTCGGTCGCGTGCCGATCACGACGGTGCTGACGAAATCCAGCAATGTGGGCGCCTCACGCATCGCCCTGTCGCTGGATCCACCGCAGCTCTGGTCGGTGCTGGACGGTTTCGGTTTCGGTGAGCTGACGTCCAGCGGCTTCCCCGGCGAATCGGCCGGTCTGCTCAACCACCACGAGCATTGGCGCGAAATCGGCCAGGCAGTGCTGGCATACGGGTACGGTCTGTCGGTGACGCCCCTGCAGCTGGCCCAGGCCTACGCCATCCTGGGCGCCGGCGGAATAAAGCGCCCGGTATCCCTGATCGCGGTCGAGAGCCTGCCGCCGGCCTCCCGCGTGATCTCCCCGGCCACGGCGGATGCCGTGATGGGGATGATGGAGACCGTCACGGGCCCCGAGGGCACCGCCCGCGCGGCCAAGCTCGAGGGCTACCGCGTAGCCGGCAAGACCGGCACCGTCCGCAAGGCTGCCGCCGGTGGTTATGCGGAGAACCGCTACACCGCCGTCTTCGGCGGCCTGGCACCGGCTTCGCGGCCGCGGCTCGCCATCGTCGTCGTGGTCCACGAGCCCGGCGGGGGAGTCTATTACGGCGGCCAGGTGGCGGCGCCGGTTTTTGCGGAGGTGGCGGCGGGTGCCCTGCGGGTGCTCGGCGTGGCGCCGGACGAGACCCCTGCCGACACAGCCGATCAGCGTGTCATCCAGGCGATGAGCCAGCCATGATGACTGCGCCCGGCCAGAACCCGGAGATCACCCTGGGCGAGTTGCTCGGCGCTCGGGTCCCGGCGGAGATCGCCGGGCTGCGGCTCCGGGACATCGCCGCCGACAGCCGCCAGGTGACGCCCGGCTGTCTGTTCCTCGCCTGTCGCGGTCGTACCGGCCATGGTCTGGACCACCTGAGCCAGGCGCTCGAGTCTGGCGCGATCGCGGTGGCCTGGGAACCCCAGGCGGACGGCGTACCCGGGGCGCTGGCTCTGCCGGTGCCGTCCGTCCCGGTTGCCGATCTCGGGCAGCGGCTCGGTGACCTGGCCGACACCTTCTTTGGCCGTCCTTCGGCAGAGCTGGATGTGATCGGGATCACCGGCACCAATGGCAAGACCAGCTGCACCCATCTGCTTGCATCCGCCCTGGAATCCCTGGGACGAACGGCTGGCCTGATCGGAACCCTGGGCAGCGGCCGGTTCGGCGCGCTCGAAAGCGGGCGCCTGACGACGCCGGATGCGGTCGAAGTCCACCGCAGCCTCGCCCGGATCAGGGATGCCGGCGGCAAGGCTGTGGCGATGGAAGTCTCCTCCCACGCCCTGGACCAGGACCGCACGGCCGGCGTCCGTTTCCGTCTCGCCGCCCTGACCAACCTGAGCCGGGAGCACCTCGATTATCACGGCGACATGGACCGCTACGCCGAAGCGAAGACGCGGCTGTTCAACTGGCCCGGTCTCGGTGGGGCGGTGATCAACGTCGATGACGATTTCGGCCGGCGGCTTTTCGGCCAGCTGCCGGCCGGCGTGGATGCGATCGCAGTGGGGCGCACCGCCGACGTGGTGGAGGGCCGGACCCTGTGGTTGCGGTCGGTCGACGAGGGCCCGGACGGTCTCGATATCGGCTACGAATTCGATGGCCTGTCCGGGCGCCTGGAGTCGTCGCTCTGGGGCGAATTCAACGCGGAGAATCTCGCCGTGGCGCTGGGGCTGTTGATCAGCCTGGACATCAGTCCGGACGAGGCGGCCGCGGCCCTGTCCCGGGCCAAGGCGCCGGCCGGCCGGATGGAGGCATTCTCCGCCAGCGGCCGGGGTGTCACTCTGGTGGACTATGCGCACACCCCGGATGCGCTGGCCAAGGCCCTGAACACGGCCCGCCGCCATTGCCGGGGACGGCTGTTTTGTGTCTTCGGCTGCGGTGGCGAGCGGGATCCGGGCAAGCGACCGGAGATGGGGCAGGTCGCAGAACAATTGGCCGATGTGGTCATCGTGACCGACGACAATCCGCGCGCCGAGGACGGCGAAGGCATCGTAGCCGACATCGTCGCGGGCATGACCGCGACACCCGTGATCGAGCGCGACCGGGCGGCAGCGATCCGCGTTGCCATCGACGATGCCGGACCCGGGGATGTGGTGCTGGTGGCTGGCAAGGGCCATGAGGATTACCAGATCACCGCCACCGGACGGCGGCATTTCAGCGACCGTGAGACGGTCAAGGCTGCCATGGAGGCCGACCGTGATTAAGGGCCGGCTGCAGGAAGTCGCGCAGCTGCTGCGAGGGGAATTGACCGGCGGCGACGGCGGCTTCCTGGGTGTCAGCACCGACACCCGCGCGCTGGAGGCCGGACAACTCTTCGTCGCCTTGCGCGGTCCGAATTTCGACGGTCACGAATTCCTGGCCGAGGCCGCCGACCGTGGCGCCTCGGCGGCGCTGGTCAGCCGGGCCTGCGATATCCCCCTGCCGCAGATCCGGGTGCCGGATACGCTGCGGGCGCTGGGTGAACTGGCCGCCGACTGGCGTCGCCGTTTCGACATCCCCGTGATCGGCGTCACTGGCAGTTTCGGCAAGACCACGGTCAAGGAGATGATGGCCGCGATCCTCTCCCGGAACGCGCCCGGGCTGATGACCCGCGGCAATCTGAACAACGAGATCGGCGTACCGCTGACCCTGTTCCGTCTCGCGGGAAGCCACCGGTCCGCGGTGGTGGAGATGGGGGCGAATCACGCCGGCGAGATCGCCCGCCTGTGCGCCATCGCCGCGCCGGGCATCGGTCTGGTCACATCGGCCGGGGCCTGCCATCTGGAGGGTTTCGGCACCCTGGAGGGCGTTGCCAAGGCCAAGGGCGAGATGTTCTCCTCCCTGCCCCCTGATGGCGTGGCGGTGATCAATGCCGACGACAGCTTTGCCGGGCTCTGGCGCCAGCTTGCGGGCGGGCGTCGCATCGTCACCTTCGGGCTGGGGCCGAACTCGGATTTTACCGCGCGCCAGGTCAGGCAGACCTCGGCGGCCGAACTGCGCTTCGTGATCGTGACCCCAGGCGGGGAAGCCGACATCCGGCTTCCGCTGGCGGGACGTCATAACGTCCAGAATGCGCTGGCCGCGGCCGCCGCCGCGGCCCAGGCCGGCGCCGAAGTCGGGCATATCGCCGAAGGCCTGGCCGCCACGGCTCCGGTAGCCGGCCGGATGCAGCTGCTGCGCCATGGCGCCGGCGGCCGCCTGATCGACGATACCTACAACGCCAGCCCGCGCACGGTCTGTGCGGCAATCGAGTTCCTGTGCGAACTGCCCGGACGTCCATGGGCCGTGCTCGGGGACATGGGAGAGCTGGGTGACGAAGGCCCGCGTCTGCATGCCGAGGTCGGCCGCTACGCGCGCGCCGCGGGGGTGGAGCGGATGTGCGCCCTCGGTCCACTTAGCGACAACACCGTCGCCGCGTTCGGCGAGGGGGCGGAGCATTTCTCCGATCCCGCCAGTCTGGTGGCGGCGCTGCGCGAGGACCTGGGACCGGACGTCAACGTGCTGGTCAAGGGCTCGCGGATGATGCGGATGGAGCGGGTGGTTCAGGGATTGGCCGCGGAGGCCCTGGCCGAAGCAGGAGAGGGGTGCTGATCGCATGCTGCTATATCTGACCGAATATCTCACCCGCTTCGAGTCGGCCTTCAACGTATTCAGTTATCTGACCATGCGCGCCATCATGGGGGCACTGACCGCCCTGCTGATCGCGCTGCTGGTCGGGCCATGGATGATCCGGCGGCTGAGCTTCCATCAGATCGGCCAGACGGTGCGCGAGTTCGGCCCCCAGAGTCATCTCCCCAAGGCCGGCACTCCGACCATGGGCGGGACGCTGATCCTCGTGGCGGTGGCGGTCAGCACCGTGTTGTGGGCGGATCCAGGCAACCGCTTCGTGTGGATCGTGCTGCTGGTGACCCTGGCATTCGGGGTGATCGGCTTCGTCGACGACTACCGCAAGCTCGCCCTCGGCGACAGCCGCGGTCTCCCGGCCCGCTGGAAATATTTCTGGCAGTCGGTGGCCGGCCTCGCCGCAGCCATCGCCCTCTACACCAGCGCCCAGGACCCGGCGGTCGAGACCGCCCTGCTGGTGCCCTTCTTCAAGGACCTGATGCTGCCGCTCGGGGCCTTCTATATCGTGCTGACCTATTTCGTCATCGTCGGCTCCAGCAATGCGGTCAATCTGACCGACGGTCTCGACGGCCTGGCCATCATGCCGACGGTGCTGGTGGGTGGCGCCCTGGGGATCTTCGCCTACGCCACAGGTAATGCGCGGTTCTCGGATTATCTGGGTATCCCCTACATCCCGGGGACCGGCGAGATGCTGGTGTTCTGCGCCACCCTGGTCGGCGCGGGTCTGGGCTTCCTCTGGTTCAACACCTACCCGGCCCAGGTATTCATGGGCGATGTCGGCGCGCTGGCGCTGGGCGCGGCCCTGGGCACCGTGGCGGTGGTGGTGCGCCAGGAGGTCGTGTTCTTCGTGATGGCCGGCGTGTTCGTGGTCGAGACGGTGTCGGTGATGCTGCAGGTGGCGTCATTCCGCCTGACCGGCCGGCGCATCTTCCGGATGGCGCCGCTCCATCACCATTTCGAACTCAAAGGTTGGGCCGAACCCAAGGTGATCGTCCGCTTCTGGATCATCACCGTGGTCCTGGTGCTGTTCGGGCTGGCGACGTTGAAGCTGAGATGATCGATTCGACCCTCATCCGTCCGCATTCCTCGGACGCCGAGACCCGCTCCCCGGGCGGGCGTGGAACCTGTGTGGTGCTCGGGCTGGGCGCCACCGGTGTGTCCTGCGCCCGCCATCTCGCCGCAGCCGGATTCTCGTTGATGGTGCTCGACAGCCGCACCGATCCGCCCGGGGCGGCCCGCCTGCGTGCGCTGGTGCCCGAGGCCAGAGTCAGGACCGGCACCCTGGATGCGGAATTGCCGGCGGATACGGTGCAGGTCGTCTTGTCACCGGGACTGTCGCCGGATTTGCCGTTGATCGATCGTGCCCGGGAGCACGGCCTGCCGGTGGTCGGCGATATCGAGTTGTTCGCGCGGGCGGTGGCCCGCCCGGTCGCCGCCATCACCGGATCCAATGGCAAGAGCACGGTGACTACCATGCTTGCCGCCATGGCCGAGGCCGCCGGCCAGCGGGTGCTGGCAGGCGGCAATCTCGGAACCCCGGCCCTGGAGCTCCTCGACGCCGCGCTCCCGGATCTGTATGTGCTGGAGCTGTCCAGCTTTCAGCTGGAGATGACCCGGTCGCTGCGGTCCGCCGCGGCGACGGTGCTCAACGTTTCCGCCGACCACATCGACCGCCACGGCTCGCTGGATGCCTACGCCGCCGCCAAGGCGCGTATCTTCCGCGGCGCCCGGGTAGCCATCGCCAATCGTCAGGACCCGATGGTGATGGCCATGATCGCGAGTCACCCGCGGACAGTCACTTTCGGCCTGGACGAGCCGGCACCCGGTCATTTCGGCATCCGCGGCAGCGGCGACGAGCTGGCGCTGACCCACGGCGAAGTGGCGTTGATGCCCGCCGCCGAACTCGGCGTGGCTGGTCTGCACAACATCGCCAACGCGCTGGCGGCACTGGCCATGGGCGACGCCATCGGATTTACCACCGATGCCATGCTCGCGGCGCTGCGCCGGTTCCGGGGTCTGCCCCATCGCACTCAGCCGGTGGCCGATGTGGCGGGCATGCAATGGATCGATGACTCCAAGGCCACCAACGTCGGCGCGGCAGTGGCCGCGGTCAGCGGGCTGCCCGGTCGCCTGGTACTGATCGCCGGGGGCGACGGCAAGGGGCAAGGTTTTGATCTCCTGGCCGAGACACTGCGCGGACGCGCCCGGGCCGCGGTCCTGCTCGGACGCGATGCCCGCCGTCTCGCCGAAGCGCTCGCCGGCGTGTGTCCGGTCGAGCTGGTCGACGACATGCCCGCCGCCGTCGCCGCCGCAGCCAGACTGGGCCGCCCGGGGGACACGGTCTTGTTGTCACCGGCCTGCTCCAGTCTGGATATGTTCTCCAGCTACGCCGAGCGGGGCGAGGCTTTTGCCGCAGCTGCGCGGGGTCTGGCGAGATGAGCGCGGCCCGTCGCACCGGCCCGTCGCTGCCCCTGCCCCCCGGCCACCGGCTCGATCCCTGGCTGACCGGCGCAGTGCTGGCGCTGTTGACCCTGGGTCTGATCATGGTGACCTCGGCCTCCATCACCGGTGCCGACCGGGAGCTGGGCGCGCCGTTCCAGTACCTGATCCGCCAGACCCTGTACCTGGGAGCCGGCGGGATCGTGGCGGCAGCCTGTTACCTGATCCCGCTGCGGGTCTGGGAACGCGGCGCCTTCTTCCTGCTGGTCGGTGCATTCGTCCTGCTGCTCGTCGTCCTGATCCCCGGTGTCGGCCGGGAGGTCAACGGCAGTACCCGCTGGTTGCCCATGGGGCCGGTCAATCTGCAGGTGTCGGAACCGGCGCGACTGATGATCCTTATGTTCATCTCGGCCTACGTGGCCCGACGCCCGCGCGAACTGGCGGAGACCCTGGGCGGATTCATGAAGCCCGTAGGGGTGGTCGCCGCCGCCTGCGTCCTGCTGCTGGCAGAGCCGGACTTCGGCGCTGCCACAGTCTTGTTCGCCACCTGTCTGGGTGTGCTGTTCGCCGGCGGCGTGCGGCTGCGTTATTTCTTCGCCCTGGCCGGCTCGGCCGTGCTGGCGCTGGCGGCGCTGGCGCTCACCTCCCCATACCGGGTCCGGCGTCTGACCGCGTTCATGGACCCCTGGGCGGATCCCTACGATGCGGGTTTCCAGCTGACCCAATCCCTGATCGCCATCGGCCGCGGCGAATGGACCGGCGTGGGTCTGGGCGGCAGTGTGCAGAAGCTGTTCTATCTGCCCGAGGCGCACACCGACTTCGTGTTCGCGGTCTATGCGGAGGAGCTCGGTCTGATCGGTGTCATCGCTCTCGTCGCCCTATACGGTCTGGTGGTGTGGCGGACCCTGAGCGTCTCGGCCCGCTGTATCGATCGCGGCCACACTTTCGCCGGCTGTCTCAGTTTCGGCATCGGCACCTGGCTCGGAGCGCAGGCCGCCATCAACATCGCGGTCAACATGGGCATGCTGCCCACCAAGGGGCTGACGTTGCCGCTGGTCAGCTTCGGCGGCAGCTCGCTGGTGGTCTGTTGCGCCGCCATCGGTCTGGTGCTCCGCGCCAACACCGAATGCAGCCGGCCGCCCAACCGCAGTCGCGGGAGGCGCTCATGAACCTGCGCCCGATCCTGATCATGGCGGGCGGCACCGGCGGCCACGTTTTCCCCGGCCTGGCGGTGGCACGTGGCCTGATGGAGCGGGGCGTGCCGGTGGCGTGGCTGGGGACCCGGCGGGGTCTGGAGTCGCGCCTGGTCCCCCTCGCCGGAATACCCCTGCACCTCGTATCCGTCGGCGGACTCCGCGGCAAGGGCATGTGGACACGTTTGTTGGCGCCGTTCCGCCTGCTGCTGGCCTTGTCTCAGTCGCTGGCTCTGATGTTGCGTCTGCGGCCGCGCGCGGTCATCGGCATGGGTGGTTTTGTCAGCGGCCCGGGAGGCGTCGCGGCCTGGTTGACCCGGCGGCCCCTGCTGATCCATGAGCAGAACGCGGTGGCTGGTCTGACCAATCGCCTGCTGGCGCGTATCGCCACGCGGGTGCTGGAGGCCTTCCCCGGCAGCATCCGCGGCAGGGACGAGGCGATCGCGGTCGGTAATCCGGTCCGCGCCGAGATCAGCGCCATCGACACGCCCCGGGTCCGCCTGGCCGGCCGTGAGGGTCCGGTCAGGCTGCTGGTATTCGGTGGCAGCCAGGGCGCCCTGCGGATCAATGAACTCGTGCCCGCCGCGATCGCCCTGCTGCCGCCGTCGCTGCGGCCGGAGATCCTCCATCAGACGGGCGAGCGCAGCCGCGATCTCGCCGCGGAGGCTTATCGCCAGGCCGGTATCGAAGCCCGGGTGACGCCCTTCATCGACGATATGACGGCGGCCTACGCCTGGGCGGACCTCGCGATCTGCCGGTCCGGCGCCCTGACCGTATCGGAACTGGCCGCAGCCGGTCTCGGTGCCATCCTGATCCCGTTCCCGGCGGCGGTGGACGATCATCAGACCCGCAACGCCGAATACCTGACCGCCAATGACGCGGCATCCCTGCTGCCCGAATCACGACTCTCGGCGGCGGCGCTGGCGGAGCTGCTGACCCCCCTGCTCGAGGATCGTGAGCGATTGATGGCGATGGCGACCCGGGCCCGCGAGCGGGCCAGGCCCCGGGCCCTCGACATGATCATCGGCGCCTGTCTGGACGCCGCCGGCGTGGAGGCCGCGGCATGACGGACCGTATGCGCCGCATCCACCGCATCCACTTCGTCGGCATCGGCGGTGTCGGTATGGGGGGCATCGCCGAAGTGCTCCTCAACCTGGGTTACGAGGTCCAGGGCTCGGATCTGCGCGAGGGCAGCGTCACCCGCCGTCTTGCCGGCCTCGGCGCCGCCATCCATATCGGCCACGATCCGGCGCTGGTGGAAGATGCCGACGTGGTGGTCGTCTCCAGCGCGGTCTCCGCCGACAACCCGGAAGTGGCGCAAGCCCATCGCCTGCGGCGGCCGGTGGTTCAGCGGGCCGAGATGCTGGCTGAACTGATGCGCTTCCGCTATGGCATCGCCGTGGCCGGCACCCACGGCAAGACCACCACCACCAGCCTGATCGCCAGCGTGCTGGGCGAAGGCGGGCTGGATCCGACCTTCGTGATCGGCGGTCGCCTCAAGAGCACAGACAGCAACGCCCGCCTGGGCAGCGGCCGCTATCTGGTGGCGGAAGCCGACGAGAGTGACGCGTCGTTTGCCCATCTGCAGCCGATGATGGCCGTGATCACCAATATCGATGCCGACCATATGGACACCTACGGCAGCGATCTCGGCCGCCTGCAGGACGCCTTCGTGGACTTCCTCCACAACCTCCCCTTCTACGGTCTGGTGGTGATGTGCGTGGACGATCCGGGCGTCCAGGCGGTCATCGACCGGGTGTCCCGGCCGGTATTGACCTACGGCTTCTCAGCCGGCGCCGACCTGAGGATCCGCGACTACCGACAGCAGTCCGGCATGAGCTTCTTCCGCGTTGAGCGCGAAGATCCCCGTCCGGACCTGGAGCTGGAATTGAATCTCCCCGGCCGGCACAACGCGCTGAACGCGACGGCCGCCGTGGCGATCGCATCGGAGCTGGACGTAGGCGACGAGGACGTGGCCGGAGCGCTGCGGGCCTTCGGCGGGATCGACCGGCGGATGCAGCTGCTCGGCCGACTGCCGGCCGGCGACGGCGAGGCCATCCTGATCGATGACTACGGCCACCATCCCACCGAACTGGCAGCCACCATCGCCGCCCTGCGCGCGGGCTGGCCGGAGCGGCGGCTGGTGGTGGCGTTTCAGCCCCACCGGTATTCGCGCACCCGGGACCTGCTCGACGACTTCGCCGGCGTGTTGTGCGAAGTGGACGCGCTGGTGCTGACCGAAGTCTATGCAGCGGGCGAGGAGCCGATCGTGGGCGCCGACGGACGCGCCCTGGCGCGGGCGATCCGTTCCCGGGGCAAGGTCGAGCCGGTATTCGTGGAAGACGTCAATCAATTGCATGGGGTACTGGGAGACGTGCTGCAGGCCGGCGATCTGCTGGTGACCTGTGGCGCCGGCAGCATCGGCGCGGTGGCGGCGGCCTTGCCGTCCGCTCTGGGCGGGGTGGCGGCGGATGACTGAAGCGATGCCAGACGAGGATTTCGGCGGCCGGCTGATGCTGGACGAGCCCATGTCCCGCCACACCTCCTGGCGCGTGGGCGGGCCGGCGGACCGCTATTACCGGCCGGCCGATATCGATGAGCTGTCACGATTCCTCGCAGCGTTGCCGGCCGACGAGCCGGTCCACTGGGTGGGATTGGGCAGCAATCTTCTGGTCCGGGATGGCGGGATCCGCGGCACCGTCATCGCCACCCACCGGGTGCTGGACGGGATCGAACGGATCGGTGACATGAGGGTCCGCGCCGAGGCCGGCGTGCCCTGCGCCAAGCTTGCCCGCCAGTGCGCGCGCTGGGGTCTGGGGCAGGCGGAATTCTTTGCCGGCATCCCCGGCACGATCGGCGGCGCGCTGGCCATGAACGCCGGCGCCTTCGGCGGCGAGACCTGGCGCCATGTGGTCGCGGTGGAGGTGATGGATCGGCAGGGCCGCCGGCATCGACGGCTGCCGTCAGAGTTCACGGTGGGCTATCGCTCCGTGCGCGGGCCGGCTCCCGAGTGGTTCCTGGCCGCCGACCTGGAGTTCGAACCGGAGGCAACGGTGGATCCGGAGGCGATACGCAAGCTGCTGGCCCGTCGGAAAGCCACACAACCCATCGGCGAGCCGAGCTGCGGATCGGTGTTCCGCAACCCGCCTGAGGATCACGCGGCCCGTCTGATCGAAGCATCGGGCCTCAAGGGATACAGCGTCGGCGGCGCCCGGGTGTCGGACAAGCACGCCAACTTCATCATCAATACCGGCGATGCCACGGCCACCGACATCGAACGTCTGATCGATCATGTGCGGACAGTCGTGGAGCGGATCCACGGCGTGCGTCTGCAGACGGAAGTACGGGTGCTGGGAGAGCGGTCATGAGCAGCGAGCGCCGGCACCGGATCGAGTCCGCCGGCGATTTCGGCCGGGTTGCGGTCCTGATGGGCGGCCGATCCGCCGAGCGCGAGATCTCGCTGATGACCGGGAAAGCGGTGCTGGAGGCGCTGCGCCGTCGCCGCGTGGATGCACACGAGGTCGACCCGGCTGCCGACGTCGTCGAACGGCTGCGCGCCGAAAGCGTCGACCGGGTCTGGATTGCACTCCACGGGCGCGGCGGTGAGGACGGCACCATCCAGGGCGCCCTCGATATCGCCGGACTGCCCTACACCGGCAGCGGCGTGCTGGGCTCGGCGCTGGCCATGGACAAGCTGCGCAGCAAGCGGCTGTTTCTCGGCGCCGGTCTGGGCACGCCGGCGTTCGACGTGGTCAGCAGCGCCGGCCAGGGCCTGGCACTGATCGAGCGGCTGGGCCTGCCGCTGATCATCAAGCCGGCCCGGGAAGGCTCCAGCGTCGGCATGAGCAAGGTCGATGCGGCGGATCAGTTCGAGCCCGCGTGGCATTTGGCCCGGCGCCACGACGACTGTGTACTGGCGGAGTCCTGGGTGCCGGGTGGAGAGTACTCGGTGCCGGTGCTCCAGGGCGAGGCCTTGCCGATCATCCGCATCGAGACGCCGCGAGTCTTCTATGACTACGAGGCCAAATATTTCGCCGACGACACCCGATACTTCTGTCCCAGCGGTCTGGATCCGGAGCTGGAGCAGGCCTGCCGCACGGCCGCCATGGAGGCATTCGAGGCCGTCGGCGCCGGCGGCTGGGGGCGGGTGGATTTCCTGATGGGGGCGGACCGGGTACCGAGATTCCTCGAGGTCAACACCGTCCCTGGCCTGACCTCCCACAGTCTGGTTCCCATGGGTGCAAAAGAGGCGGGAATCGACTTCGACGAACTGGTGTGGCGGGTACTGGAGACGAGCATGGGTCCGGGTGCCGGAGAGCAGGCCGATGGCGCGTAATCGCAAGCGGAGCAAGAGCGGCAAGAAGCGCCTGGCGCTGCCGGTGGTGCACCTGCGCTCCCTGGTCTCGTTGGCGGCGGTGCTGGCCACGGGTGCCGTCATCCTGTGGGGCGCGATCGAAGTGCTGGACCGGCCGATCAGGGCGATCACGCTCTCCGGCGAATTCGAGCGCATCTCCCCGGTGGCGGTGGAGGCCGCCATGGGTGATCTCGGCGGCGTCGGGTTTCTCAGCGCCGACCTGGAGAAGCTGCGGCGCCGGGTGGAAGGCCTGGCCTGGGTGGAGGAAGCGCGTGTTCATCGCCGCTGGCCGGCGGAACTGGTGCTGACCCTCACCGAACAGTCGCCGGCAGCGCGCTGGCGGGATGACGGTCTGCTCAACACCCGCGGCGAACTGTTTATCGAGTCAGCCCGCCACATCCCCGCGGAGTTGCCGAGCCTCTACGGGCCACGGGGAAGCGAGGCGCGGGTCGCCCGGCGCTATCTGGAGATGCGCGGCCCCCTGGCCGAGATGGGACACACCCTGACCGGAGTCCGCCTGGACGAGCGGGGCGCCTGGCGCATCTCGCTGAGCAGCGGTCTGGAGGTGCGTTTCGGCCGCGAGGATTTCGAAGCGCGCTTCCAGCGTTTCGTGCGACTTGCGGCGCCGCTGCTGTCCTCCCGGGACGGGCGTGCAAGACACGTAGACCTGCGCTATGCGCGCGGTTTCACGGTGGCATGGGCCGCCGCCGAAGAGCCAGTCAGCAGAGAACAGAAAGGAAACGAAAAAGATGTCTAGGCGAGTCGCCAAGAACCTGATCGTGGGCCTGGATATCGGCACCTCGAAAGTCGTCGCCATCGTCGGCGAAGTCCGCGACGACGGGGCTATCGAGGTGATCGGTATCGGCAGCCATCCGTCTCGCGGGTTGAAGAAGGGCGTCGTGGTCAACATCGAGTCCACGGTCGCCTCGATCCAGCGTGCGGTGGAGGAGGCGGAGCTGATGGCGGGTTGCGAGATCCACAGCGTCTACACCGGGATCGCCGGCAGCCACGTCCGCAGCCTGAATTCCCACGGCATCGTCGCCATCAGCGACAAGGAAGTGAAATCCGACGACGTGGACCGGGTCATCGACGCCGCGCGGGCGGTAGCCATCCCTGCCGATCAGAAAATCCTGCACATCCTGCCGCAGGAATTCATCATCGATCACCAGGAGGGGATCCGCGAGCCCATCGGCATGTCGGGCGTGCGGCTCGAAGCCAAGGTCCACATGGTCATCGGTGCCGAGAGCGCCGCGCAAAACATCGTCAAGTGTGTGCAGCGCTGCGGCTTGCAGGTCGAGGATATCGTCCTCGAACAGCTGGCCTCCAATTATTCCGTGCTGACCGAAGACGAGAAAGAGCTGGGCGCCTGCCTGGTGGACATCGGCGGCGGCACCACAGACATCGCGGTGTTCGCCGGTGGGGCCATCCGCCACACCTCGGTCATACCCATCGCCGGCGATCAGGTCACCAACGACATCGCCGTATCCATGCGCACGCCGACCCAGTATGCGGAGGAGATCAAGATCAGGTACGCCTGCGCCCTGTCGCAGCTGGCCAATCCGGACGAGACCATCGAGGTCCCCAGCGTCGGCGACCGGCCGCCGCGCCGTTTGGCCCGCCAGACCCTGGCGGAGATCGTCGAGCCCCGCTACGAGGAATTGTTCTCGCTGGTGCGCGATGAATTGAGCCGCAGCGGATTCGAGGAACTGGTCGCCGCTGGTGTGGTGATCACCGGCGGCAGCTCGAAGATGGAGGGCGCGGTGGAACTGGCGGAGGAAGTATTCCACCTGCCGGTCCGGCTCGGCATCCCGCAGCACGTCAGCGGTCTGGTCGACGTGGTCCGCAACCCGATACATGCAACCGGCGTGGGGCTGTTGCTCTACGGCCAGGAGGATCAGGAACGGCGCTCGGCGGAGGTTCCGATGAGCGGCGGTTTGAGGGAGATCCTGGATCGGATGAAGTCCTGGTTCCAGGGGAGTTTTTGAGATGGAGAAATTCACTTTGCAACGGAGGGGAGTCAGCCATGTTTGAACTCATGGACTCGTTTAGCCAGAACGCGGTAATCAAGGTTCTGGGGGTGGGCGGAGGCGGCGGCAACGCCGTGTCACACATGATCGCTTCGGGGATCGAGGGCGTGGATTTCATCTGCGCCAACACCGATGCTCAGGCGCTGAAGAAATCGAACGTCAAGATGGCGTTGCAGATCGGCTGCAACATCACCAAGGGTCTGGGCGCCGGCGCCAATCCCGAGGTGGGCCGTCAGGCGGCTATGGAAGACCGGGACCGTATCCAGGAGGTGATCGAAGGCAGTGACATGCTGTTTATCACCGGCGGTATGGGCGGCGGCACGGGTACCGGGGCGGCACCGGTGGTGGCACAGGTCGCCCGCGAGTTGGGGATCCTGACCGTGGCGGTGGTCACCAAACCGTTCGAGATGGAAGGCGGCAAACGCCGCGGCATCGCCGAACAGGGCATCGCCGAGTTGTCGAAGTACGTGGATTCGCTGATCACCATCCCCAATCAGAAGCTGCTGACGGTGCTGGGCGCCCAGACCACGCTGCTGGATGCGTTCGGCGCGGCCAACCAGGTGTTGCAGGGCGCGGTCCAGGGCATCGCCGAGCTGATCACGCGGCCGGGCCTGATCAACGTGGACTTCGCCGACGTGCGCACGGTGATGTCGGAGATGGGAATGGCCATGATGGGTACCGGCGAGGCCAGCGGTGACGAGCGGGCGGTCGAGGCGGCCGAAGCGGCGGTGTCGAGCCCGCTGCTGGACGATATCGATCTGTCCGGCGCCAATGGCGTGCTGGTCAACGTTACCGCCGGGATGGATCTGTCCATCGGCGAGTTCGACATCGTCGGCAAGACCATCAAGGATTTCTCGTCCGATGACGCCACGGTGGTGGTCGGTACGGTCATCGATCCGGAGATGACCGGCTCGATGCGTGTGACCGTGGTGGCGACCGGTCTCGGACGGGAGGTGGTCCGCCAGCAGCCCGATGTGAGGGTCGTGCGCCGGAACCCGGCGGATCGGCCCGATTGGGAGAGTCTCGAGCGGCCGGCGGTGCAGCGGACCCGCAGGGCGGTGGGGGATGGTCTCGGCGGCCTGCCGGAAGAGGACTCGCTGCTGGATATCCCGGCTTTCCTGCGTCGCCAGGCCGATTGAGGTCCGGGTCGCCCATGTTGCGGTGCAACATGATATACTGCGCCGCTGCGCGTCCGGACTGACCCCGGACACGGTCGGACCGAAGGCCTGACGGCACATGGGGATCGTGCCAGGGCCGAAGTGACGGGAGCCGGGAGCGGTCCGATGCGGGCCGCTCCGGCACACCGCCTCGCCGACGGCGGCGTGGATAAAAAGGAAAACAAGAAATGGTCAAACAAAGGACCCTGCGGACTACCATCCGGGCCACCGGCGTGGGTCTGCATACAGGAGAGAAGGTGTTCCTGACGCTGGCGCCGGCGCCCGCCAATGCGGGCATCGTGTTCCGCCGTGTGGATCTGGATCCGGTGGCAGAGATCCGCGCCGACCCGGAGAACGTCGGCGACACCATGCTCGGTACGACCCTGGTGGAGGACGGCGTCCGGGTCGCCACCGTGGAGCACTTGTTATCCGCCCTGGCAGGACTGGGGGTGGACAATGCCTACGTGGACCTGAGCGCGTCCGAACTGCCGATCATGGACGGCAGTGCCGCGCCGTTCGTGTTCCTGGTCCAGGCCGCCGGGATCGTCGAACAAAATGTTCCAAAGCGATTTATCCGCATCACGCGACCCGTGGCGGTCGAGGATGGGGACAAGTGGGCGCGGCTGGATCCGTTTGACGGTTTCAAGGTCAATTTCGAGATCGAGTTTGATCATCCGATTTTCAAGGCCCACATGCGCAGGGCCTCGATGGACTTCTCCTCGACCTCCTACCTCAAGGAAGTCGCCCGGGCCCGGACTTTCGGTTTTATGCGCGATCTGGAGCATCTGCGGTCCCAGAACATGGTCATGGGCGGCAGCCTGGATAACGCCGTGGTGCTGGACAGCTACCGGATCCTGAACGAGGACGGGCTGCGCTACGAAAACGAGTTCGTGCGCCACAAGATCCTCGACGCGATCGGCGACCTTTACCTGCTCGGCCAGACCCTGATCGGGGAGTACAGCGGGTTCAAGTCGGGCCACGGATTAAACAACAGGCTGCTGCGGAGCCTCATCGCCCGCCGGGAGTGCTGGGAAGCGGTGACCTTCACCGACCTGGCCGAAGCGCCGATTTCATTCACGGCGCCGCTGACCGCCTAGACGGGCCTTAATTTGCCGGACGCACCTTGACCGAGATCGTGCTCGGCGCAAGGTCATGACTCTCGCTCAGGCCGCGGCGCAGGGCCGCGGTCTCGAAGCGCACCCGCGCCGCCCACACGGCGGCATCGACCAGCACTACCAGCTGCCGGTCACGCAGATTCGCGCCGAGTACGTGAGGCGCGACCTCCCGCGGGAGCAGCGCCTGCACCCGACGGGTCAGGACATCGGTCGCCGCCGCCTGTTCGACGATGCGTGACAGAGTGCTGCCGGAAAGCAGGTCTTTGAGGGATTTCGGACGACCGGGCGCCATGGGAGGTGTGAGAACCAAGTCCTTGAGGTCGGGGACGGTTTTGTGCATATTCTGCTTGACTGACAAAGGCAAAGCCATCGAAAGATGGCGACGCAAAACTTCCGGTCTAAGGGCAGGAAACCTAGGACAGCGGGGTTACCGGTTATGAATCAATGGCTTAAGAGCCATCCATCGTTGCGAGCGGAGAACACATTGGAGGGCAAACTGCTCAGATCCCGGGTGTCTGCCGGCCTGCCGCGGGTAGACGGCCGTGATGTGTACGGCAGGCGGTCCCCCTGATGCATCTGATCGTCTATTCCCGCCGGCGCGGTGATGCGCGCCAGATCCGGCTCGCCGGACTCCTGCCTGTCTGTCTTGGACTGTCCGTCCTGGCGCTCGCCTTTGTGGCCGGGCGCTTCTTCGCCGGCGGCGCTGAGCCGAAGGTCGCGGCAGCGGCCGTCGATCAGATGCGCGTCGAAGTGGAAGCGCAGCAGGCGAAGATTGCAGAACTGGATGCCGAGGCCCGCGCCAACCTGGATGCGATGGCAGTGCGGCTCGGTCAGCTCAATGCCCACATCGTCCGCCTCGATGCACTGGGCCGACGCCTGGTCTCCATGGCGGATCTGGAAGAGGGCGAATTCAATTTTGACGATCCGCCGGCTCGCGGTGGTCCCGAGACCGATGTGTCCGCCCCGTCGGTGGCGAGCACCGACCTGGACAGCATGCTGGATGAACTGGCACTGCAGATCGACGATCGTGCCGATCAACTCGCGGTGCTGGAGCGGGTGCTGGCCAATCGCCGCCTGAGCAGCGAGCGAGTGCCTCAGGGGCGTCCGGCGCGTTCCGGCTGGCTGTCTTCATATTTCGGCAAGCGCACGGATCCGTTCTCCGGCAAGCAGGAGTTTCATGCCGGCGTCGATTTCGCAGGAAACGAGGGTGTGGATATCCTGGCCGTGGCTTCCGGCGTCGTGACCTGGTCCGGCAAGCGCTACGGCTACGGCATCATGGTAGAGATCAATCACGGCAACGGCCTGGTGACCCGGTACGCTCACAACAAGGAAAACCTGGTCGAAGTGGGTGACACGGTCAAGAAGGGCCAGGCGATCGCCACCATGGGCAAATCGGGCCGGGCCACCGGACCCCATGTGCATTTCGAAGTCCTCAAGCACGGGCAGAAAGTCAATCCGCTGAAGTACGTGCAGCGCTGATCGGCCGGCGCCCGCGCCGGCGCTGTTTCCCGTCCTCTCCGCAGGCCGTAAAATAACGGGCTTTGCCGCGCTGGCGGCAACGCAACCGGCGGCGGCCCGTGGCAAATTCTCCTCCCGCCTGCCTCTTAGGAGCGTAAGTGTCTATTTTTACTGGAATATTTGGCAGCCGAAACCAGCGTCTGCTGAAGCAGTACGGTCGCTCGGTCAAGAAAATCAATGGCCTGGAAGCCTCCATACAATCCCTGGACGATGAGCAGCTGCGCGCCAAGACCGAAGAATTCCGGCAGCGGCTGGCCGATGGTGCCGAGCTGGACGATCTGCTGGAAGAGGCCTTCGCCTGCGTGCGCGAGGCGAGCGTGCGCTCGTTGGGGATGCGGCATTTCGATGTGCAGCTGATCGGCGGCATGACGCTGCATTTTGGCAAGATCGCGGAAATGCGCACCGGTGAGGGTAAGACCCTCGTGGCCACCCTGGCCGCGTATCTCAATGCGCTGCCCGGTAGCGGCGTCCACATCGTCACCGTCAACGAATACCTGGCCAGCCGCGACTCGGATTGGATGCGCCCGATCTTCGAGGCGCTGGGTCTGACCGTGGATGTGATCCGCAGCGGCCAGGATCCCGAGACCAAGCGCGCTGCCTACGCCGCCGATATCACCTACGGCACCAACAACGAGTTCGGTTTCGACTATCTCCGGGACAACCTGGCGTTCAGCCTGGATACGCGCGTGCAGAGGGACCTGGCATTCGCGGTCGTCGACGAGGTCGATTCCATCCTCATCGACGAGGCGCGGACGCCGCTGATCATCTCGGGGCCGTCCGAGGAAGATACCGCCCTGTACAACAAAGTGGACCGGCTCGTTCCCCAGCTCAAAGCCCAGACGGAACCCGAGGGTCCGGGCGATTACTCGATCGACGAGAAATCGAAACAGGTCTTCCTGACCGAGGACGGTCACGCACGGGTCGAGGAGCTGATGGCCCGGGGCGGACTGATCAAAGCCGGCGAGAGCCTGTATGACGCCGCCAATATCGGCCTCATGCAGCATCTGTCGGCCGCCCTCCGGGCCCATGGCGTCTATCGCCGTGACGTGGAATACCTGGTCAAGGACGGCGAGGTCGTGATCGTCGATGAATTCACGGGCCGCACCATGCCCGGCCGCCGCTGGTCCGACGGTCTGCATCAGGCGATCGAGGCCAAGGAGGGCGTGCAGGTGCGCCAGGAGAACCAGACCCTGGCGTCGATCACGTTCCAGAACTATTTCCGCATGTACGACAAGCTGTCCGGGATGACCGGCACCGCGGATACGGAGGCGTTCGAATTCCAGCAGATCTACGGCCTGGAAGTGGTCGTGATCCCGACCCACAAGGACATGGTGCGCGATGACGCCGCCGACCTGGTCTACCTGACGCAGAAAGACAAGTTCGACGCCATCATCGAAGACATCGAGGACTGTCATCAACGCAGCCAGCCGGTGCTCGTGGGTACCACCTCCATCGAGACCTCGGAGTACCTGTCCGGCCTGTTGCGCAAGCGGAAGATGAAGCACGAAGTGCTGAACGCCAAGCAGCATGCCCGGGAGGCCGAGATCGTGGCCCAGGCGGGCCGTCCCGGCGCCATCACTATCGCTACCAATATGGCGGGTCGCGGTACCGACATCGTGCTCGGTGGCAGTCCGGGCACCGACGTCCATGGCGCGCGGTCCGAGGACGAGGACGCGGCCACCGGGCAGCAGGAGTGGGAGGGTCGCCATCAGGACGTGGTTTCGGCAGGCGGCTTGCACATCATCGGCACCGAGCGCCACGAATCCCGCCGCATCGACAACCAGTTGCGCGGCCGCTCCGGCCGCCAGGGCGATCCGGGGTCCAGCCGTTTCTACCTGTCGCTGGAAGACAACCTGATGCGGATTTTCGGCGAGCCGGAGAAGACCAAGGCCCTGCTGTCCCGGGTTGGCATGCGCGAAGGCGAGGCGATCGAGAGCCGGCTGCTGTCGCGACAGATCGAGCGCGCGCAGCGTAAGGTCGAGGCCCACAATTTCGACATCCGCAAATCGCTGCTGGAATACGATGATGTGGCCAACGACCAGCGCCGGGTGGTCTACCAGCAGCGCACCGAATTGATGGCGGCCGAGGATATCGCCGATTGGGTGGTGGGGCTGCGGGAAGAGGTGCTGCAGGCCCTGGTCGATGCGCACATCCCCCCGGAGACCGTCGAGGAGCAATGGGATGTGGAAGGCCTGGAGCGGACGCTCGAGAGCGACTTCGCCGCCAGCCTGCCGATCGCCGACTGGATCGAGAAGGAGCCGGCGCTGGATCAGGACGGTATCCGGGACCGCGTCATCAACGACGTTGCGCGGCTCTATGAGGAAAAGGTCGAGACCATCGGCGAGCCGGTGATGCGGCATTTCGAAAAAGCCGTGATGCTGCAACAGCTGGACACCCAGTGGAAGGAACATCTTGCGGCCATGGACTACCTGCGCCAGGGCATCCATCTGCGCGGCTACGCCCAGAAGAACCCCAAGCAGGAGTACAAGCGGGAAGCCTTCCAGATGTTCACCGACATGCTGGACCGGGTGAAACACGATACGGTGAGCATCCTGAGCCGGGTCCAGATCCGCACCGAGGAAGAAGTGGAGGCCCTGGAGCGGCAGCGCCGGGAAGCGGCCAAGATGAAATTCCAGCATGCGGAGGCACCGGCTGCGACTGCCAGCAGCGCGCCGGCTGCCCAGGGACAGCCAGCGGCGGCGCCGCCACCCCACGAGCCGTTCGTGCGGGAACACCCGAAAGTCGGGCGCAACGAGCCCTGCCCCTGCGGGTCCGGAAAGAAATACAAGCATTGTCACGGCCGTCTGAGCTGAACCGCCGCCCTTGAGCAGCGCAGTGTCGACCTTGCACGTGGTCGCCGGCGTGCTCACGGACCCCGACGGACGGGTGCTGATCTGTCAACGGCCGCCGGGGAAGCACATGGCCGGCTCGTGGGAGTTCCCCGGGGGCAAGCGGGATAGCGGCGAGTCCCGGCTGGAAGCGCTGAGCCGGGAACTGCAGGAGGAACTCGGGCTGACTTTGTCCCGGGCGCGTCCCCTGATCCGGTATCTCCACGTCTACCCGGACCGGCAGGTGGATCTGGACGTCTGGTGCATACAATCGTACGAAGGCGAGGCGCGCGGACTGGAAGGTCAGCCCCTCGACTGGGTTGCGCCGGAGGATCTAATCCGCCGCGACCTGCTGCCGGCCGACAGGCCCGTCGTTGCGGCGCTCTCCCTGGGCCCCTTGTGTGCCGTGACCGGCGTCTACGAGGACCTGGACGACTTCCGCAGACGGGTTGGGCGGGCCGTGGACCGCGGCGCGACTCTGGTCCAGATCCGGGCACCCTGGGCGGCTGAGCCGGAATTGACCGATCTTGCGACCATCGCCATCGAGCGCTGCCGGCCGCGAGGCGTGGCGGTGGTGATCAACGGCGAGCCTGCCCGCGTACTGCCGGTGATCGAGGCGACGGCCGCCGACGGCATCCACCTGCCGGTGCGGGGCTGGCAGGGGCTGACGAGGGCAGCGCGGCCCGCGGTCAGATGGCTGGGCATGTCCTGCCATGACGAGGACGAACTGGCGGCTGCGGCGAGACTCCATGCGGATTACGCCGTGCTCGGTCCCGTACTCGCCACCGCCAGCCACCCCGGGGCGCCGTCCATGGGCTGGGACCGGTTTTCAGGACTGATCGCAGGCCTGCCGCTGCCCGTCTATGCCATCGGCGGGATGGTGCCGACCATGCTGGATCCGGCCTGGCGGCATGGTGCTCAGGGCTTGGCGGCGATCAGCGCCCTCTGGGAATAGACCGGCCGGTCCCGGTCCGCCCCTTCAATCCTGGTCCGCCGGTGACCGGGTGACTTCGGATTCCGCTTCCTCGCCCGGGACGGGGATGCCGCGTTCTTCTGTGAACCAGGCGCCAAGGTCCAGCAGGCGGCAACGCTCGCTGCAGAATGGACGCCAGGGGGAAGACGCGTCCCAGCTCACTGCATCCCCGCAGGTGGGGCATTTGACCTGGACTGCCGTTCGGGGCTCGGACATAGCGGAGGGATTCAGCAGCAGGCGAGCAGGAATTCCACGTCGTCGCCGCACTGTACGGGACGGCGCTCGATACCGCTCCAGCTGTAGAAGCGGATGGTGAACCGATGCTGGCTGCCGCTGATCTCCGGATAGACCGCCGCCGGTGCCGCCAGTGAGACACGCAGCAGCTGGCTGGGCGTGCCGCGTTCGATGGAATGCTGGAACAGACCCTTTTGGGCCTGCTGAGGCTCTCCCGGCGAACTCTCACGGGTCATCCACAGCAGTTGGGACACGGCGTCGCACAGGGGCTTGATGGCCGAGAACCAGATCTGGAAATCGCTGACCCGTTCTTCGTAAGGCAGATTGAGCCAGTGTTTGAAATCCGGCAGGTCGAACTCGCAGGTGCCGCCGGGGATCGCGCTGCGATGCTTGATCGCGCTCAGGAATTCGGATTCCTTCAGCGGCTGCGCATAATGAGCGCCGGTCTCGCTCAGGCGTCCGCGCAGCTGAGTGACGCGGTCGAGCAGGGTATCCAGCCGTTTTTTGTCCACGCCCGGCTTCGACGCGAACATCTCCATCAGCGACGCCTGCCGCTCGAGCTCCTTCATCGCATCGGCGCGGATGTCGCCGCGGCCGAGGATGGTGAGGATCTCCAGCAGGCTGGCGATGGCCGCCCGGCTGCTCCAGGGGGCAGGATCCAGAGAATGATGGTTGGTCTGCTGGGCCAGAAATTCGAGCCGCAGGAAGGTCCGCATCCGCTCCGAGAGCGGCTGCTCGTAGGTGACCATATCGGCCGCCTGTTCCTGATTGGGGATGTCGGCGGGTCTGGAACTCATCCGGTCATTCTCCACCAGCATCGGGGCCTACGGCAAACGCCGGCCCGGAGCCCCGAAATCGCCGCCAGCCGCCAGGCGCCGATAAAAGCGATCCAGGCTGGCCACCGCCGCGACCAGCGCAGACGGGCCCCCGTCATTGACCAGCACGTCGTCGGCGGCCGAGAGACGGGCTTCCCGGGATGCCTGGGCGGCCAGCATCCGCCTCGCTGTCTCATCGGTCTCGCCATCGCGTGCCCGCAGCCGCTGGATCTGCAGAGCCACAGGACAGTCCACCAGCAGCACCCGGTCGACCTGTCCTTCGAGTCCAGCTTCCACCAGCAGCGGGATCACGTGGATCTGGTAGGGGCCGACCGCATTCGCCGCCTGCCGCGCCAGTTCCTGGCGGATCAGGGGGTGGGTGATGGACTCCAGCGTCTGCCGGGCCTGAGCGTCGGCGAATACCAGCGCGCGCAGACGGGCCCGGTCCAGACCGCCATCCTCGCCCAGGATCTCCCCGCCGAAGGCGACTTCGATCTGCCGGAGACCGGTCGAGCCTGGCGCCACCACCTGCCGGGCGATCATGTCGGTATCGAGCACCGGTACGCCCAGCGCGCCGAATTCGTCGGCCACCGTTGACTTGCCGGAGGCGACACCCCCGGTCAGGCCGACGATCATGGACCGGCGGGCGCGATCAGCGTGGA
>JASFJM010000007.1:0-24439 GCA_050122055.1 Gammaproteobacteria bacterium
CGGCCGAAGCCGCCCCACCGCCACCGCCGCCCGAACCCGTCTCGTTTACGGTGATCGCGCGTCTGGATGCGGGTCTGCTGCCGACGGTGCCGGAAGTCCCCATGCGGCAGCCCGATCTGCTCAGCCGCCTGGCAACCGAGCTCCAGCTGCAGGATATCCAGCGGCCGGCCATCGACCGCCAGCGCAGCTGGTTCGCCCGCCACCCCGAATATCTGGACCGGGTGTTCGAGCGCGGCGCGCCCTATCTGCCCTATATCACCCGCGAGCTGCAACGCCGCGGCATGCCGGCCGATCTGGCCCTGCTGCCGATCGTAGAAAGCGCCTACGACCCGTTCGCCTATTCTCATGGCCGGGCTGCGGGACTGTGGCAGATGATCCCCGGCACCGCCCGTCGCTTCGGTATCAAGCAGAACTGGTGGTACGACGGCCGCCGGGATGTGCTGGATTCCACCCGGGCCGCCCTGGACTATCTGGAATTCCTGCACAAGAATTTCGACGGCGACTGGCTGCTTGCTATCGCCGCCTACAACTCCGGCGAGGGAACCGTGGGCCGGGCCATCCGCCGCAATCGCGCCAAGGGCAAACCCACGGATTTCTGGAACCTGCGCCTGCCCCGGGAGACCAGCGCCTATGTACCGAAACTGCTGGCCCTGAGCCAGCTGGTGGCCGATCCGGCCAGCTTCGGGCTGAGCCTGCCGGAGATCGATGACCGGGAATATTTCGCCAGCGTCGAACTGGACGGCCAGATGGACCTGGCGCTCCTGGCGGAGTTGGCCGGCATCAGCCTGGACGAATTCTATTCCCTGAATCCGGGGTACAACCGCTGGGCCACGGATCCCGACGGTCCCCATCGGGCGGTGGTGCCCGCGGCCGCGGCACCCCAGCTGGCCGAAGCCGTGTCGTCGCTGCCGTCCGCAGAACGCATGCGCTGGGTGCGATACCGGATCCGCAACGGCGATTCCCTGATCGCCATCGCCGCCCGCCATGACACCACGCCGGAAGTGATCCGGGAGGTGAATGGGATCCGTGGCAACACCATCCGTGCCGGCCATCACCTGATGATCCCCACCGCCACCCGCAGCCTGAACGCCTACAGCCAGAGCGCCGAAAGCCGTCTGGCGCGCACTCAAAACCGGCCCCGCGGCAGCGACAAGATCAGTGTGAAGGTGCGCTCCGGCGACAGTCTCTGGAGCATCGCGCGACGCTACAATGTCCGCACCCGCTCGCTGGCCAAATGGAACGGCATGGCGCCGGGAGACACCTTGTCAGTGGGCCGCACGCTGGTGGTCTGGACCGACAAGGCCGCCAGCCCGCCGGCGAGTTCGCCGGCCAGCTCACCGGCCGATCGTACCCGCAAGATCCGTTACACCGTGCGCCGGGGAGACTCGCTCTACAAGATCGCCCAGCGATTCCGGGTGACCATCGACCAGCTCAGGAAATGGAACAAGCTCGCGGGCCGCAAGTACCTGCAACCGGGCCAGCGCCTGACCCTCTATGTGGACGTGACCAGCCAGTCGAGCTGATCAGTCGGGCAGCACCATGCCCACGTGGCTGTACCCCGCATCGACGTAGAGGATCTCCCCGGTGACGCCAGCGGCCAGATCCGAGCACAGGAACGCGGCGGCGTTGCCCACGTCATCGATGCTCACGTTGCGCCGCAGCGGCGTCTGCTCCTCCACGTGTTTGAGGATGCGCCGGAAGCCCTCGATACCGGCCGCGGCCAGCGTCTTGATGGGACCGGCCGAGATCCCGTTGACCCGCGTGCCCTCCGGACCGAGATCCGCGGCCAGGAAACGCACATTCGCCTCCAGACTGGCCTTGGCCGGTCCCATGACGTTGTAGCTGGGGATGGCGCGGACCGCGCCCAGATAGCTGAGGGTGAGAAGCGCGCCGTTGCGCCCCGCCATCAACGGTCGACCCGCCCGGGCCAGTGCCGCGAAACTATAGGCGCTGATCTCATGGGCAATGCGATAACCCTCCCGGTTGACCACCTCAACATAGCGCCCCGCCAGCTGATCCCTGGGAGCGAAGCCGACCGAATGGACGATGATGTCCAGGCCATCCCAGCGGCCACCGATATGCCCGAAGGCGGCATCGATCTGTTCGTCTTCCGCCACATCCAGCGGACAGACGATGTCCGATCCCAGCCTGGCCGCCATGTCTTCGACCCGCGGCTTCAGCTTGTCGGTCTGGTAAGTGAAGGCGAGCTCCGCGCCCTCCCTGGCGAACGCCTGGGCGATGCCCCAGGCGATGGACCGATTGCTGGCCAGACCGACGATCAGGGCGCGCTTGCCCGCGAGAAAACCCATATGACTCCCCCCTCGATATGACCCGGATGCCGACGCCCATGGGTCGGACGCAGCGAGATTAGCACAGCACTCAGCCGCGGCCCGCTTCTGCGCTTGCCGGCTCCAGCACCTGCTCTTCGCCCTCGAGGCGCGCCACGATCACAGCGCCGCAGCTGTCACCGAACACATTGACGCTGGTGCGCATCATGTCCAGCAGCCGGTCGAACACCAGCAGCACGCCCAGCGCCTCAAGCGGCAGTCCCACTGCGGTAAGGATGATGGCGATGGCGACCAGCGATGCGGAAGGCACACCGGCGACGCCGATCGAAGTAATTAACGCCGTTATCACGATGACGAATTGGATGCCCAGCCCCAGCTCGACGCCATAGGCCTGGGCGATGAACATGGCCGCTACACACTCATACAGTGCGGTGCCGTCCATGTTGACGGTCGCGCCCAGCGGCAGCACAAAACTGCTGACCCGGTTCGACACGCGCGCATTCTTCTCCAGGCAGTCCATGGTCACCGGCAGGGTGGCGGAGGAAGAAGCGGTGGAGAATGCGGTCATCAGGGCAGGCGCCATGGCCGGCAGCATCCGGTACGGGGCGACCCGGGCGAACAGGCGCAGCAGCAGCGGCAGAGTCACGAGGGCGTGGACAGCGAGCGCCAGCATCACGGTGACGGAAAACACGATCAAGGGTTCCGCGGCGGCAAAGCCGGTCTGCGAGACGGTCTCGGCGACCAGGCCGAACACCCCGATAGGGGCGAAACTCATCACCCATTCGGTGATACGCATCATCACCTGGAAGACACCGTTCCAGAAATTGTAGAGCGGCTCGGCGGCTCCCTGGTCCGCGCGGGTAAGAAAATAGCCGAACAGCAGACTGAAAAAGATCAGCCCCAGCATCTGGCCTTCCGCGGCGGCCATGACGATATTGGTGGGCACCATGCGCAAAAAGATTTCGGCCAGGGCACCGGAGTCAGCCTCGTCCACATTCGACGGCAGACTCACCGCTTCGTCCAGGGCCAGCAGCTCTCCCGCCGGCTCGCCATCGACGATCCCGGGCTGGATCAGGTTGACCAGCGCCAGACCGATCAGGATCGCCAGCAGGGAGGAGGTCACATAGAAGGCCAGGGTCTTGCCGCCCAGCCGTCCCAGGTCTCCGGA
Source organism: Gammaproteobacteria bacterium (assembly GCA_050122055.1). Lineage (GTDB taxonomy): Bacteria > Pseudomonadota > Gammaproteobacteria > Steroidobacterales > XN24 > CAMYOC01. Next base: position 3,457 of record JASFJM010000007.1, read on the forward strand.
CGACCCTATGCCGGCCACGCCGACGATGATCGAGGACGTGATCAACGGGACGATCAACATCTTCAGGGCATTCAGGAACAGCGTGCCGATGAACTCGAAGGCGACCACGACGCGCACGCCGAACAACTCGCCATCGGCGCCCGTGAGCCAGCCCGCGAATACGGCCAGTACCATGGCGATCAGGATCTGCCAGTGGAGTTTCAGCTTGAGCATCTTGCCTCCATGAGAGTCCCGGCCTGATCCCCGGGCGGCGAGCGCCAAGATATAGCAGGGTTTCGGCCCGGCGCAAATCGCCTGATCACTGAGCCTGACAGGAGAAAGAGCGCCGCAGGGCTCTTCGCCCGGGCCGGTGGATGCCGGCCATGGATCCTCGTCGCCGTTATTCGAATTGTTCGGTGGAAATGATCACCTGGGCGTCGCTGCGCAGCTGGCGCACGTAGGCCGCAAGCTCGGCATTACCCTGCTGGCCCTCGACCCGGGCCACCAGTTCCTGCTGCTCGTTTGCCTGCAACGAATCCAGGGATCCGGGCACGACCCGCTGCACGATGACCACGGCATAGGAACCGTCGGGCAACTCCGCACTGGCGACGGTGGGCCCGCCGGCTTCTACCGCTGCCGAAAACGCCGCGCGCTGTACGCCTTCGGGGACGGCACTGGCGTCCCGGCCGATCAGCCGTGGGGGCTCGTATACGGCACCCGAGCCACTGGCTATGTCTTCGGCGTTACCGCCTTCGGCGATGCGGGCGCGGATCGATTCGCCTTCCGCGCGCAGCCGCTCCCGGGCCCGGTCCCGCCTCAGCAGGGACTCGATCCGGTCGCGAACCTCGGCCAGGGGCTGCTTCGCCGGCTCGTAGTGTTCCGCCACGCGCAGCACCACGGCCTGGCCTTCCTCCAGTTCCAGGGGAACGCTGTTCTCCCCGTCCCGGAGCACCGCTTCGCTGAATGCGGTCTCCCTCACCAGGGGGTTGGCCGCGATGCCGGGCCCGCCGCCGCGGCCCATCCGCTCGATCCGCTGGACCGGCCGGCCGATTGCCTCGGCCGCGATAGTAAGCGTATCCGGGTTCTCGAAGCTCAGCGTCTCCAGGGTATCGGCCTCGGCATAGAACAGGTCTTCTGCCTTGCGGGTCCGCAGCTCGGCCGCCAGCTCTTCGCGCATCTCCTCGAAGGTCTGGCTATCCCCGGCCCGCAGCTCCTCGAGCAGGATCAGGTGATAGCCAAAAGGACTCTTGACCGGCTCGCTGACCTCGCCCGGCTGCAGCCGGAACAGCGCCTCTTCGAACGGCGCCACCATCATCCCGCGCTCGACCCAGTCCAGATCGCCGCCCTGAGCAGCCGATCCGGAATCCTCCGAAGCCTCCCTGGCCACGGTGGCGAAATCCTCTCCGCCGTCGATCCTCGCGCGGAGCGCCTCGATCCGTTCGAGGGCCGCCTCCTCGCTGGTGTCATCATCGACGTTGATCAGGATGTGCCGTGTGCGGCGCTGTTCCGGGGTGACGAACATCTCCGGATTCGCGGCGACCTCGGTTTCGTAGAACGAACTCAGCTCTTCCTCGCTTACGGCCACGTTACCGGCGATCTGCTCCAGGTTGATCTCGATGTACTCCAGGTCCACCGACTCCGGCGTCATGTAGCGGTCACCGTTCTCCTCGTATTCCGCTTCGATTTCGGCATCGCCGATTTCCACGCCGGCCAGATAGCTGTCGACCGGCAGCACCAGCCAGCCGACTTCCCGTTGCTCGCGCTCAAGCCTGACGCGCTGGGCCAGCTCGGCCGGCGTCACGAATGCGCTGTTGAAGATCCCGTCCTGGAGCTGGGCCACCTCCAGATTCTGCCGCTGCTCGGCCTCGAACCCGGCCGGCGAGAAGCCGGCATTGGCGAGCATGGCCCGGTAGGCATCCATGGAGAAATTTCCACCGACCTGGAACACCGGCATGTTGCGGATCGAGTCGGTCAGCGTCTGGTTGCTGATCCGGTAGCCCTGATCCCGCACCCGCTCCACCAGCAGGCGGGTTCGGACGAAGCCCTCGATGACGTCAGCCCGGATCTGTTCCTCCAGCCCCGGCGGCAGTTCCGGCCCATAGGCCTGCTGAAACTGGCTCAACTGATTCTGGATCGCCCTGCGCACCGGCGCGACCGGGATCTCCTCGCCGTTGACCACGGCGGCGTAAGTCTGGGCATTGAATCCGATGTCGATGCCCCAGACAGCGAATACGAACGCAAGCAGGGCCAGGATGACCCCTGCGACCCAACCGGTGATCTTCTCTCTTATCTTCTGCAGCATATCGCTGCTATCTCCAATTCAGGTTTGACCATGACTGTCATGGCGTTAACAGAAAGGGCGCCCCAGGGGCGCCCTTTCCAATTTTGGCGGAGTGGACGGGACTCGAACCCGCGACCCCCGGCGTGACAGGCCGGTATTCTAACCAGCTGAACTACCACTCCTTGTCCTGGTGGGTGCTGAAGGGATCGAACCTTCGACCTTCGCCTTGTAAGGGCGACGCTCTCCCAGCTGAGCTAAGCACCCCGCTCGTGGGAGGCGCGCTAGTTTACGGCATCCTTCAGCGCTTTGCCAGCCTTGAACGAGGGCACATTACTGGCCTTGATCTGGATGGTTTCACCGGTCTTCGGGTTGCGTCCGGCACGTGCAGCGCGGTGCTTGACGGCGAAGGTGCCGAAGCCGACGACGGCCACCTGGTCACCCTTGGCGAGAGTATCGGCGATGGTCTGAGTCACGGCCTCCACAGCCTTGCCGGCATCGCTCTTGGAAATATCGGCCGCATGGGCCACGGCATCAATCAGTTCAGCCTTGTTCATCTGTTTACCTTTGTAATCCTGTGGTCATGAATCAACTTGCGCGAGGACACGCTGCGCACCCCTGGTCCCTGTCTCCCCCACCAGATCCCCATGGATCTTCCGGAACCTCAGCCCGGATTTCGTTCGATTCCGATTCGCGAAACCGTCCAAAGCATTTCGGCCCGCGTGGCGCGGGCCGTTGGATGCAGTTGCGGGCAGGCGCATCTTATACCAGCGGCAAAAAAGAACTGTCAACAGAGGCCATGCGCTCCGCCGGTCCGTGGTCCCCTTCCCGAGATGCAGAAGATGCGCATCAGCCGCCGGGAAGCGGACTTCAATGGGCGGTCAAGCCCTCCTGAGAGGCGGCCCGGGACTCCTTCGACTCCTGTTCCGATTTCTCGTCCGCGTCCTGTTTCGACAGGGGCACGGGGACCCGCTCCAGCGATATCTCCAGCACCTCGTCGATCCACTTAACTGGACGAATATCAAGGGCGCCCTTGATGTTCTTCGGAATCTCCACGAGGTCTTTCTCGTTCCCGTGCGGGATGATCACAGTGCTGATCCCGCCGCGGTGCGCGGCCAGCAGCTTCTCCTTGAGACCGCCGATGGGCAGCACCTCGCCGCGCAGGGTGATCTCGCCGGTCATGGCCACATCGGCCCGGACCGGGATCATGGTCAGCGCCGAGACCAGTGCAGTGCACATCCCGATTCCCGCGCTCGGTCCGTCCTTGGGTGTCGCGCCCTCCGGCACGTGGATATGGACATCCGTGGTCTGGTGGAAGTCGTCGGTGACGCCCAGCACGTCGGCGCGGCTGCGCACTACCGTCATGGCCGCCTGTATGGATTCCTGCATGACGTCGCCAAGCTGGCCGGTATTGATCAACTTGCCCTTACCCGACATCACCGCCGCTTCGATCGTCAACAGTTCGCCGCCGACCTCGGTCCAGGCCAGACCGGTCACCTGCCCGACAGCGTTGGACTCCTCGGCGAGGCCGTAGCGGAATCTGCGCACGCCCAGATATTTCTGCAGGCTGGCGGGGCGCACGGTCACCCGCTTGCGCTGTGGAGTCTGCAGCATCTGTTTTACGACCTTGCGACAAATCTTGGCGATCTCACGCTCGAGGTTACGCACCCCGGCTTCGCGAGTGTAGTAACGGACGATATCGCGCACCGTGGAGTCCGACATGGACAGCTCGGAATCCTTAAGACCCGCATTGGCCACCTGCTTCTTGATCAGGTAGCGGCGGGCGATATGGGTCTTCTCATCCTCGGTATAGCCGGGGAGCCGGATGACCTCCATGCGGTCGAGGAGGGGCGCCGGGATATTCAGGCTGTTGGCGGTACAGATGAACATCACGTCGGAGAGGTCGAAGTCCACCTCGAGATAATGATCGTTGAACGTGGAATTCTGCTCCGGGTCGAGCACTTCCAGCAGCGCCGACGACGGATCGCCGCGGAAATCCATCGACATCTTGTCGATCTCGTCCAGCAGGAACAGCGGGTTGCGCACGCCGACCTTGGACATATTCTGGACGATCTTGCCCGGCATTGAGCCGATATAAGTCCGCCGGTGACCGCGGATCTCGGCCTCGTCACGCACGCCACCCAGAGACATGCGGACAAACTTGCGGTTGGTCGCCCGGGCGATGCTCTGGCCGAGCGAGGTCTTGCCGACACCGGGGGGGCCGACCAGGCAGAGGATCGGGCCTTTCTGCTTCTTCACGCGCTGCTGGACCGCCAGATATTCGATGATGCGTTCCTTGACCTTCTCAAGCCCGTAGTGGTCCTCCTCCAGCACCCGCTCGGCCAGGGCCAGGTCCTTGTGGGTCCGCGTACGTTTCTTCCACGGCGCTTTGATCAGCCAGTCGATGTAATTGCGGACCACCGTCGCCTCGGCCGACATGGGCGACATCATCTTCAGCTTGTTCAGTTCCGAGTTGGCCTTCTCCTTGGCCTCGGCCGGCATGCCGGCCTCCTCGATCTTCTTCTCCAGTTCGGCCACTTCGTTGTGGCCGTCGTCCATGTCGCCGAGCTCCTTCTGAATCGCCTTCATCTGCTCGTTCAGGTAGTACTCGCGCTGGCTCTTCTCCATCTGCTGCTTGACCCGACCGCGGACGCGCTTCTCGATCTGCAGCACGTCGATCTCACCCTCGATCAGGCCGAGCACATGCTCCAGCCGTTTGCGCAGATCGACAATCTCCAGCACCGCCTGCTTATCGGAGAGTTTGAGCGACATGTGGGCAGCGGCGGTGTCGGCCAGGCGGCCAGGCTGCTCGATGCCGGCCAGTGACGTCAGGATCTCCGGCGGCACCTTCTTGTTCAGTTTCACGTAGTTCTCGAACTGGGAGACGATGGAGCGGACCAGCACTTCCACCTCCCGCTCGTCGTAGTCACCCTCCTCGGCCAGGACCTCGATCCCCGCGGTGAAATATTCCTCTTCGCGGAGATCCTGGAGCGCCACCCGCTCATTCCCCTCCACCAGCACCTTGACCGTGCCGTCGGGGAGCTTGAGCAGCTGCAGGATGGTCGCCAGAGTGCCGAAATCGAACAGGTCGACCATCTCGGGCTCGTCCACATCCGCCTGTTTCTGGGCCACGAGCACGATCTGCTTGCCCACCTGCATGGCCGCGTCCAGCGCGAGGATGGATTTCTCCCGGCCGACGAACAGCGGGATCACCATGTGCGGGTAAACCACCACGTCTCTCAGAGGCAATACCGGCATGCGGTTGCCCGGCACCGGGGCGACTATTTCCTGATCACGACTGATTTCCTGGGACACGATATGAATTACCTGTAAGGCCTGGACAGAAGCCGGTTGCTGGCTGGTCGGAACGGGCGCAAAGGCCCCGCCACGAGGGGGATATGCGGCCTGATCCGGCCGCTTTCAAGGGCCGGAAGCCGGCCGGGAAGCGAATCAGAACGCGGAACCTGCCGGCCGTTGCGTCTCTTCGGCGGCGGCGGATCGACTCGCCTCGTCGGATTCGTAGATGACGTAAGGCTTGGTTTCGCCATTGACGACCGCCTCGTCGACGACCACCTTGGTCACATTGTCCTCGGACGGCAGTTCGTACATGGTATCGAGCAGAACCGTCTCCAGGATCGTGCGCAACCCGCGGGCCCCGGTCTTGCGTTGCATGGCCTTCTTGGCCACGGCCCGGAGCGCATCCTCGCGGAATTCCAGTTCGGCGCCTTCCATCTCGAACAGCCGCCGATACTGCTTGGTCAGGGCATTCCGGGGCTCCACCAGGATGGTGATCAGCGCTTCCTCGTCCAGCTCTTCCAGGGTGGCGACCACTGGCAGGCGGCCGACGAACTCCGGTATCAGGCCGTACTTGATCAGATCCTCCGGCTCCACGTCATGGAACAGCTCGCCGATACTGGCCTGATCCGCTTCGCCCTTGACCTCGGCCGCGAATCCGATGCCGCTCTTGTGGGAGCGATTGAGGATGATCTTCTCCAGCCCGGCAAAGGCGCCGCCGCAGATGAACAGGATATTGGACGTATCCACCTGCAGGAATTCCTGCTGCGGATGCTTGCGGCCCCCCTGGGGCGGCACCGAAGCGACCGTGCCTTCGATCAGCTTGAGCAGCGCCTGCTGGACGCCCTCGCCGGAGACGTCACGGGTGATGGACGGGTTGTCCGATTTGCGCGAGATCTTGTCGATCTCGTCGATGTAGACGATGCCGGTCTGGGCCTTCTCCACATCGTAATCGCACTTTTGCAGCAGTTTCTGGATGATGTTCTCGACGTCTTCACCCACATAGCCGGCTTCGGTCAGGGTGGTGGCGTCAGCGATGGTGAACGGCACGTTGAGCAGCCGGGCAAGGGTCTCGGCCAGGAGGGTCTTGCCGCAGCCCGTGGGGCCGATCAACAGGATGTTGCTCTTGGCCAGCTCGACCTCGTCCTTACCATGCTCCCGGCTGCGGGTCTCCAGGCGTTTGTAATGGTTATAAACCGCCACCGACAGGACCTTCTTGGCGTCCATCTGGCCGACCACGTACTGGTCGAGGACATCCTTGATCTCCTGGGGTTTCGGCAGCTTGTTGGAGCGGGCGTCCGACTTGTCTTCCAGCTCCTCGCGGATGATGTCGTTGCAGAGTTCGACGCACTCGTCGCAGATAAATACCGAGGGGCCCGCAATCAGCTTGCGGACTTCGTGCTGGCTCTTTCCGCAGAATGAGCAATACAGGAGTTTGCCTTCCTCATTTCTGCCCCGCGTGTCGTCAGACATTCATCACCCTCAGATGGCGCCTCGCCTGAGGCTTATATATCACGTTGGCGACGCGGCTTGCAAAGCCGCCGGATCGCCGAAGATCGCCGAATCTAGGCGTCTTTTTTGCCCTCGATCTCCACCCGTTCGGTGAGGACCTTGTCCACCAGCCCAAATTCGACCGCATCCTCGGGCCCCATAAAGTTGTCCCGGTCCGTATCGCGGGCAATCTTCTTGACATCCTGGCCGGTGTGGCGGGCCAGGATCTTGTTGAGGGCATCGCGCAGTTTCAGCACCTCACGAGCGTGGATATCGATATCCGAAGCCTGCCCCTGGAATCCGCCCAGGGGCTGGTGGATCATCATCCTGGAGTGAGGCAGACAATAGCGTTTGCCCTGGGCACCGCCCGCCAGGAGCAGGGCCCCCATGCTGGCTGCCTGGCCCACGCAGATGGTGCTGACGTCAGGGCGGATGAACTGCATCGTGTCATAGATCGACATCCCGGCCGTGACCACGCCACCCGGCGAGTTGATGTAGAGGTGGATGTCCTTGTCCGGGTTCTCGGACTCCAGGAAAAGCAGCTGCGCGACGATCAGGTTGGCCATGTGGTCTTCCACCGGCCCCACCACGAACACCACCCGCTCCTTGAGCAGCCGCGAATAGATATCGTACGCGCGCTCTCCCCGGGCGGTCTGCTCTACCACCATCGGCACCAGATTCAGTGCCTTCGTTTCCATATCAGGCCTCCATAAGCCGTTCCGTGGCTCTATGGTCATGCCAGCGGGCGGCGGTTGCAAGGGTTATCGGGCAGCAGCCCCGGGGACCCGCCCGGCCGGCCGGGGCCGGGGTCCCGGCTGGCCGCGGGCAGCGACTCACGCCGGCTGCATCAGTTCGGCGAAACTGCTGGCCTCGTCCGTGGTCTCGGCGTGCTCGATCAACCAGTCCACGACCTGCTCTTCCATGACCTCGGCCTCGATCTGGCCCATCATCTCCGGGTTACTGGTGTACATCTTGATCACTTCTTCCGGCCGGCCGTAGCTGGAGGCCAGCTCAATCAGGCGCTGGCGCACCCGGGTCTGATCCAGCTCGATGTCCGCCTGGCCGATGACCTCGGCCACCAGCAGGCCCAGCTTGACCCGCCGGCTGGCCTGGGGCTCCAGGGTCTCGGCAGGGGGGAGACTGGCCGCGTCCGCGGGATCCAGGCCCATGCGCCGGGCGGCGCTCTCCTGCATTACCCGGATCTCCTGATCCACCAGGATCCGCGGCAGATCGGTCTCGTTAGCCTCTACCAGCTGGTCCAGCACCTGCTGCTTCATCCGCGCCCTGGAAACCTGGGCCAGCTCTCGCGCCATATTGTCGGCGACTTCCTTGCGCAGCTTATCGACTCCGCCCTCGCTGATGCCGAAGCTCTCGCAAAAGGCGTCATCGACCTCCGGCAGCTTCTCCACCGCTACGGCCCGGGCGGTGACCTGGAATACCGCGGTCCGGCCGGCCAGCTCCGCGGCGCCGTAGTCGTCGGGGAAATTGACCGAAACCTCCTTGTCTTGACCGGCGCTCATGCCTTTCAGGCCGGTCTCGAAATCCGGCAGCATGCTGCCGCGGCCCAGCACCACCGCTACATCCTCGCCTTCGCCTCCGGCGAACGGCTCTCCGTCCAGGGTGCCCTTGAAGTCCACCGTGATCTGGTCGCCCTCCTCGGCCGCCTTTTCCGTGACCTCCCAATCGGCCCGCTGGCGCCGCAGCCGGTCCATCATGTCGTCGATGTCGGCCTCGGTGATCTCGGCGGTCGGACGCTGGATCTGCATGCCCTCGTGGCCGGTGAGGGTGATCTCCGGGTAGACCTCGAAGGTGGCCGTGTACTCCAGATCCACGCCCTGCTCCAGCTTGGCCGGCTCGATGCGCGGCCCGCCCGCGGGCCGCAGCTTTTCCTGACCCAGGGCCTCGATGAAGCTGGACCGCATCATTTCGTTCAGGACCTCTTCCCTGACCTGGCCGCCATAGCGCTGCCGGACCACCTGCATCGGCACCTTGCCCGGCCTGAAGCCCTTGATTTTGGCCGTCTTGCCATAGCGGCGGAGCCGGCTGTCGATCTCATTCTCAATCTTCTCCGCGGGCACCTGCACCGTCATCCGGCGCTCCAGCCCTGCGGTCGTCTCCACCGAAACCATCATCCGGGTGTGTCCTCTGTTCGTTTTTGTCAGTACCGTTTTTGAGGCCGGCGGTGCAGACCGACGGCCGCGGCGCCCCTCCCGGGACCGCCGAGTAATCTGGTGCGAAAGGAGAGACTCGAACTCTCACGGGTTGCCCCACCGAGACCTAAACCCGGCGCGTCTACCAATTCCGCCACTTTCGCCTCTCGCCGACCCGGCGCGGGCTCGCTGGCATCTGACGCCGGGCTAGCGGGACATTATATCGCAGGTCGCCATGCTTGCCCCAACGTGGCGGGTTGAACGGGGCAGCGCCGCCGGGGCCCCGGTCGGCCAGAGAAAACAGACTGCGCTGCCGGGCCGGGTTCCGGGGAAAGTGGTGGGGCGTCAGGGATTCGAACCCCGGACCGAGTGGTTAAGAGCCACCTGCTCTACCGCTGAGCTAACGCCCCGCCGGACCGCGCAATCTAAAGCTGCGATCGCGGCTTGTAAAGTGGGGTGGACGATGGGACTCGAACCCACGACGACCGGAATCACAATCCGGGGCTCTACCAACTGAGCTACGCCCACCATTGACCGCCGAGCGATGGCGCGCCCGGCAGGACTCGAACCTGCAACCCTCGGCTTAGAAGGCCGATGCTCTATCCGGTTGAGCTACGGGCGCCTGCACCGGCCCTCGCGGCTGGAACTGGTCGGGGCAGAGGGATTTGAACCCCCGACCCTCTGCTCCCAAAGCAGATGCGCTACCAGGCTGCGCCATGCCCCGAGTGTCCCGGCGGGCCGGAAATTCGCCCAACGACCTCAGCCAGCCGGTCGAGGTCGCAGGATGATAAGGCCCACCTCTGTGGCAGTCAATTTCCGGCGAACAGCCGTGTTGAGGGCCGCAGCGGCTGCGTGCGACAATCCGCTCCCCCCTCTGAGCCGGAACCTGAGCCCATGAGCGCACGCCTGATCGACGGCAAGGCCATCGCCGCGGAGATCCGCGAACAGGTGAGGCAACAGGTCGAGGCCAGGGTCGCGGCGGGCCGGCGGCGACCGGGTCTGGCGGTGATCCTGGTCGGCGAGGACGCGGCCTCGGCCGTCTATGTCCGAAACAAGCGGCGCGCCTGCGAACAGGCGGGCCTGATCTCGAAGGATTACGATCTCCCCGGGGACGCGTGTCAGGAAGACGTGCGGATCCTGATCGAACAGCTCAACGCCGATGAGGCCGTCGACGGCATCCTGGTGCAGCTGCCGCTACCCGATCAGCTCGACGCCACCGCGGTCATCGAGTACATCCATCCGGCCAAGGACGTCGACGGCTTCCATCCCTACAACGTGGGCCGCCTGGCCCAGCGCATCCCGCTGCTGCGCCCGTGCACACCGTTGGGCGTGATCAGGCTGCTGGAGCATTGCGGCGTGGATCCCAAGGGACAGCACGCCGTGGTGGTGGGGGCCTCAAATATCGTCGGCCGGCCCATGAGTCTGGAACTGCTGCTGCACGGCGCCACGACCACCGTCTGCCATCGGTTTACCCGGGATTTGAAGAGCGAAGTGGAGCGCGCCGATATCCTGGTGGTGGCGGTAGGCAAACCGGGGCTGGTGCCCGGGGAATGGGTCAAGCCGGGCGCGGTCGTGTTCGACGTCGGTATCAGCCGCCTGGCCGACGGCCGTCTGGCCGGCGATGTGCAATTCGAGGCTGCCGCCCGGCGGGCCTCCTGGATCACCCCGGTACCGGGCGGGGTGGGCCCCATGACCGTGGCCATGTTGCTGTCCAATACCCTGCAGGCAGCGAACCTGCGCGACGGCGCGGCCGGCTAGTTCCGCTTCCAGGTGGTGCCGCCGGCACCGTCCTCCAGCACGATGCCCTGGCCGGCCAGTTCGTCCCGGATCCGGTCTGCCTCGGCCCAGTCCTTTGCCGCCCGGGCCGCATTGCGGGCGGCGATCATCGCCTCGATCCCGGCATCCCCGAGCCCGTCCCCGTTATCGCCCTTGAACCATCGCTCGGGGTCTTCCTGCAGCAGCCCCAGGACGCCACCGACCTCCCGCATCGCCGCCGCCAGGGCGCCGGCGCGAGGGCCGTCCCCCTCGGCCCGGGCCGTATTCAGGCCTCGAGCAGCGCTCTGCAAGACTGCCAGCGCCTCGGCGGTATTGAAGTCGTCGTCCATGGCCTTTCGGAACGCATCCAGTACCGAGGGATCGGCCTCGGATCCCGGATCGACGCCTCGCAGCGCCGTATACAGGCCATCGAGGCGGGCCCTGGCATGATCCAGGTTCTCATCGGAGTAGCTGAGCGGGCTGCGATAGTGGCTGGACAGGACGAAGCCGCGGATGACCTCGCCGCGGTATCGCCGGAGCACCTCGCGGATGGTGAAGAAATTACCCAGGGATTTGGACATCTTTTCTTCATCGACCCGCACGAAGCCGTTGTGCATCCAGTAGCGGGCAAAACCGGCGTCGCTGGCGCCGCAGGATTGGGCGATCTCGTTCTCATGATGGGGGAACTTCAGATCCATGCCGCCCCCGTGGATGTCGAATTCGTCGCCCAGGGCCCGGGTCGACATGGCCGAGCATTCGATGTGCCAGCCCGGGCGGCCCGGCCCCCAGGGTGACGGCCACTGGGGTTCGCCGGGTTTGGCCGCTTTCCACAGCACGAAATCCAGCGGATCGTGCTTGGCCTGGTCCACGTCGATGCGGGCACCGGCCCGCAGATCCTCGGGACGCTTGCCGGACAGCTTGCCGTAGTCCGGGAAGCTGGCCACCCGGTAGTAGATATCGCCGTTGTCTGCCTGGTAGGCGTGACCCTTTTCCAGCAGGACGCCGATCATCTCCAGGATCTCGTCCATGTGCTCGGTGGCGCGGGGTTCCAGGTCCGGACGGGCGATGCCCAGGGCGTCGAAATCCTCGTACATGGCCTCGATAAAACGCGCCGTCAGCCGCTCGACCGGCTCGCCGTTTTCCGCGGCCCGGTTGATGATCTTGTCGTCGATATCGGTGATATTGCGTACGTGGATCACATCAAGGCCGCGCCAGCGCAGATAGCGGATGACCACGTCGAACACCACATAAGCGCGGGCGTGCCCGATGTGGCAGAGGTCATAGACGGTCACCCCGCACACGTAGATGCGGACCTTGCCCGGTTCGATGGTCTCCAGGGCCCGCTTGCGGCCGCTTAGGGAGTCGTGTAGCTGGATCATGGCGTTTCCTCGTGGGCGGAGGCGGTTTCGGCCTGACGCCTCAGTCGCTCCCTGGCGACCTCCGGCGGCATCAGGCTCAGCAGCGGCCCCAGTTCCGGGCCGTGATCCAGACCGGTCAGGGCGAGACGCAGTGGCATGAAGAACTCCCGGCCGCGGGCGCCGGTGGCCTCGCGGACCGCCGCCGCCATGGATTTGAGATCAGCCCCGGCCTGATGCGCCTGCAGACAGGCGGCGAAGAAATCGGGCCCGGCCGCGCTCAATTGCTCGCCAACCTCCGCGCCAAATTCCAGTCCCTGATCGAACAACACGGCGGCCCAGACCGCCACATCGGCCGGGAACAGGATATTGGGCTGCACCAGGGCCAGGAATCCGTCACGGTGCTCGGCCGGAACCGCCTTCATGGCTGACTCGCCGGCCCAGGATTCGAGCGTGCCGGGGTCGCAATGGTGCACGGCCAGGGATTGCCAGTGACGCAGCTGCTCACGATCGAAATGGGCCGGCGCCCGCCCGATCCGTTCCAGATCGAAATGGGCCGCCAATCCGGCCATGTCCATGAATTCCCCGGTGTCGAACGCATGGCCCAGACGCGCGATGTAATTGACGATGGCCGCAGGCATGAATCCGGCCTTGCGCAGGTCGGCCAGGCTGGCGCTGCCGCTGCGTTTGGACAGCGGCGAACCATCGGGTCCGAGCAGCATGGGCAGGTGCCCGTACTGCGGTACCGGCAGGTCCAGCGCCTCGAGGATGAGGATCTGGCGCGGCGTATTGCTCAGGTGATCTTCACCGCGCAGTACGTGGGTGATCCCCATGAGTCCGTCATCCACCGCGTTGACGAAGAAGAAGGCAGAGCTGCCGTCGGCCCGGCGGACCACAAAGTCGCCGATGTCGGCCAGGCCGAAACGCTGTGGCCCCCTGACCAGGTCCTTGAATGTCGTCGCCCCCTGCCCCGGGACCCGGAAGCGAAGTGCGGGCCGCTGTCCGGCTTCTCCCCGGGCCCGGATCTCGCTATCGTCGAGCCGGCCCCAGTCGCGGTCGTAGACCGGCGGCCGCCCCGCGGCCATGCGCTCGGCGCGGAAGCCCTTCAACTCCTCTGCGGTGCGCCAGCAGGGATAGACAAAGCCCCGCTCCTGGAGACGGGCCAGCAGTTCCTCGTAGACCGCGGCGCGCTCGCTCTGGAGGAAGGAAGACCGTCCGTCGCCCTTCCCCGGTCCCTCGTCCCACTCCAGGCCCAGCCAGCCGAGGTCATCTATGATCCCCTGCCGGTGGGCCTCGTCGCTACGCTGGACATCGGTATCCTCGATGCGCAGGACGAACTGCCCGCCGGCGCTGCGGGCCAGCAGGGAATTGAACAGGGCCGTGCGGACGTTTCCCAGGTGCATCCGGCCGGTCGGACTGGGGGCGAATCGGGTGCGCAATCGCTCAGACATAGCGGCCAATAGTACCGGATGCCGGACCCGGACGAGAGGGGCTTTGGACCGGGTCCGGCCCGCAGCCGCCACGCATTGCCAGCGCCCTGCGGCTTGTTTTACCTTGATCACTCCGAGATCGACGGATGGGAACGAAATGCGCACCTTCTGTATCCTGCTGCTGTCCGGCCTGAGCCTTATGGCCCATGCGGCCCACGCGGAGGATGCGGATATCCCCCTCTATCCGAGAATCCAGGTAGAAACCAACCACGGCAGCTTCGTCATGGAACTGGACGGCCCGCGGGCGCCGATCTCGGTCGCCAACTTTCTTGCCTATGTCCGGGAAGGCGGCTACGACGGCAGCATCTTCCATCGGGTGGTCCAGAACTTCGTGGTCCAGGGTGGCGGCTATGACCGGGACTTCGCCCAGCTGCCCAGCAAGGGCGACATCGCCAATGAATCGGGCAACGGGCTCAGCAATGAGCGGGGCACGGTGGCCATGGCGCGCCTGGGCACCCCCCACTCGGCCAATCGCCAGTTCTTCGTCAACCTGACCGACAACACCGCGCTGGATCCGCGCGCCGCCAAATGGGGCTATGCCGTGTTCGGCCGCGTGGTGGAGGGTCTCGATATACTGGACACGATCGCCAGCCTGCCGACCGGCCCTGCCGGGCCTTTCCGTTCGGAGGCGCCGCAATCTCCGGTCATCATCGAGTCCATGCAGCTGCTCCCGGCTGATTGATTCATGACGACCCTGCTCGTCTCGGACCTGCATCTGGATTCGGGCCAGCCGGAGATCATCGATCAATTCCTGGACTTCCTGAGCGGCGACGCGACGTCGGCGCGGGCGCTCTTTATCCTCGGCGACCTGTTCGAATCCTGGATCGGGGACGACGATCCCGACCCGGCCAAGCATCGGGTCGTCCGGGCCCTGCATGCCCTCACCGCTTCCGGCACCGACGGCTTCTTTATGGCCGGCAACCGGGATTTCCTCGTCGGCAACGTATTCGAGGCCCGCAGCGGCTTCCGGCGTCTAGAGGATCCCGCGATCATGGCTATCGAAGGCGAGCCGGTATTGTTGATGCATGGCGATACCCTCTGCACCGACGATGTCGAATACCAGCGTTTCCGCGGCATGGTCCGGGACCCCATCTGGCAGCAACACTTCCTCGCCCGCTCCGCCGATCACCGCATCGCCATGGTCCGACAGGCCCGGGACGCCAGCCGGATAGAGACCTCGGGTAAACCGGCCGAGATCATGGACGTCAATCAGGCCGCAGTGGAGCAGGCTATCCGGGAACACGGGGTCCACACGCTGATCCACGGCCATACCCATCGTCCGGCGATCCACCACTTTGTGGTGGACGAGACGCCGTCGACCCGCATCGTGCTCGGCGACTGGCATCAGGAGGGCAGCGTGCTGCGCTGGGACGGGGACGGCTATCAGCTGTTGCGCCTGCCCCGCTGAGCCCCCTCGCCCGGCCCTTGGCCGCGCAAGATAATCCCCGTTTGCGAACCCAGATCAATGCAGCGCCGATCCCAGGGCTTATGATCGGGGGGATCGAAGGGGCCAAGGTCAAAAGCGATGGAAATCGCCAGAATCCCGTCCCGGAACGTCCCGGCCCGTTACTGGCGCCTGGACGAGGGGGGCGAGGTCCAGTGTGAACTCTGCCCCCGCTGCTGCCGGCTGACCGATGGCCAGCGGGGTCATTGCCATGTCCGCGCCTGCCGCAAGGGTCAGCTGGTGCTCACTTCCTACGGCCGATGCAGCGGGTTTTGCGTCGACCCCATCGAAAACAAACCCCTGAATCACTTTCTGCCCGGCAGTTCGACCCTGTCCTTCGGGACCGCCGGCTGCAATCTGTCATGTCTTTGCTGTCCCATCTGGGATCCGCGCAGAGCACGGGAGACCGACGCACTGGCTGCGCCCGCAACCCCCGAGGAGATCGCGGCGTCCGCAGTGGAAAACGGATGTCCCAGCATCGCGTTGACCTACAACGATCCGGTCGTCTATCTGGAGTACGCGACCGATGTGGCCAGGGCCTGCCATGCCCGCGGCGTGCGCTGCGTGGCGCTCACGGCGGGCTACATCTGTGCCGACGCCCGGACCGAATTCTTCCAGGCCATGGACGCGGCCAAGGTGGATCTGAAGGGTTTCTCGGAGCGCTTCTACCGGGAGGTGTGCGGCGGCGATCTGGAGACGGTCAAGCAGACCCTGTGCTACCTGGTCGGTGAAACCAGCGTGTGGCTGGAGATCTCCACCCTGCTGATCCCGGGTGAGAACGATTCGGACGAGGACATTGTCCGCATGAGCGAATGGATCGGACAGACCCTGGGGACCGGGATCCCGCTGCATATTACCGGTTTCCGGCCGGGCTTCAGGATGGGCCAGTATCCCTCGACACCCGATGACACCCTGTCACGGGCGCGCAGGCGGGCGCTGGAGAGCGGGCTGCAATTCGTCTACACGGATGCCATGGAAGCGGGTCCGGGCGGCATCACTTACTGCGCGGGCTGTGCCGAGCCGCTGATCCGCCGCGAAGGGCGCTCGCTGCAGGCGCTGGATCTGGATGACGCCGGATGCTGCCCCCACTGCGGGACGGTCTGTCCCGGCGTGTTCGACCGGGCCGGCAGCGACCCGGGCGGCGTGCCGGGCTCCACCTGAGACCGCCGCGGATTCAAGCCGCCGGGGGACCGCTGTGGAAACGGAGCTGATCATCCGGTGCGCAGATCAGATCGTTTTCTACCACGCGCAGGGATTGCATCCGGCGGTCCAGTTCCCGCTCCGACAGCGACCGTCGATACTGTCTTGCCAGCGCCAGATAGTGCCTGTAATGGCGTGCCTCGCTGGCCAGCAACCCCCGGTAAAAAGACGCGAGCGGCTCGGACAGCCGCGGTGCCAGCAGCGCGAATCGCTCACAGGAGCGCGCTTCGATAAAGGCGCCGATCAGCAACAGATCGACCAGGCGCTGCGGCTCCCCGCGATCGGCGGCATCACGCATAGCGCTGCCATAGCGGGCGGCGGAGACCTGGCGCCAGGCGAAACCGGTCTGGTCCATCAGCTTGCGGACCTGTTCGAAGTGCCTCAACTCCTCGCGCGCCAGCCGGGACATGCGCTGGACCAGATCGCGCCGGTCGCCGTAGCGGTTCATCAGCGCCAGGGCTGAAGCCGCCGCCTTCTTCTCGCAGTTTGCGTGGTCCACGATGAGCACGTCCATCGAGCCCAGCGCCGCTTCGACCCAGGCCGGTGGCGTGGGCGCGCCGAGGAATGCGCCCATCTCCGGGTCCGGCAGCGTCGCCATCAGACTGCCGCGCGCAGCGCCTCGATCGCGTCGACCAGATTCGCCGCGCTTTGGAAACGATCGATCGGCTCCTTCGCCATCAGGGTCTCGAACATGGGCTGAAGGTGTTCAGCCGCCGGCGGCAGGCGCGGGATCGCGGCATGGCTGTGTTTGTAGATGACCGACATCGGTGACGCAGCCACGAAAGGCTTCATCCCGGTCAGCATTTCGTAGAGGATCACCCCGAGGCTGTACAGATCGCCCCGCTCATCCACCGGGTCCCCGTGCCCCTGCTCAGGACTCATGTAATACGGCGTGCCGAAGATCTCTCCGGTCTGGGTGATATCCAGCGCGGTGCGCAGCTGCTTGGCCAGACCGAAATCGATCAGCGCAAGCGAGCCGTCTTCGCGCACCATGACGTTGCCGGGTTTCAGGTCCCGATGCAGCACTCCGATGGAATGGATCGCCACCAGCGCCCGCGCCATCTGATCGAGGAAATCCAGCGCCACGCCAGGATCCAGACCGCGGCCGATACGCTTGCGCAGATCGCCCTCGGGAAAATATTCCATGGCGATGTAGGCGTGGTCATCGGCGATACCGAGATCATAGATCTTGACCACGTTGCGATGGTGGATCTCGGAGATCAATTCGTACTCCTGCAGGAAGCGCTCGAAATCCCCCTGCCCCTCTGCCACATCCGGCACCTCGGTCAGCACCTTGACCACGACCTGTTCGTCGCTGGCCTCGTCCTCCATCAGATAGACCGAAGAGATCCCGCCGCGCGCGATCTGGCGCACGAAACGGTGGCCACGGAGGGCGAAAGTGCCGGGCTCCTTCGACTCTTCGCTCTCCGGCATCGTTGGCCGTGCGAACCGCGCGGTGGCCTGGCGCCCGCGGCGCAGGGCTTCGCGAATGGTGGCCATCAGCTCTTCGTGGCTGAGGTGCGCCTTGGGCAGGAAGTCGTCGGCGCCGGCGCGGATCGCATCGACCGCGGCCGATTGATCGCCCTGGGGCGTCATGAAGATCACCGGCGGACAGCCGGGGCGGCGTTTGAGTTCCTTGAGCAACCCCATGCCGGTGCCGCCGGACCAGCGATGATCGAGGAGGATGATGTCGCAGCCCGACGGCGACAGCCCCTCTGGCAGGGGCGGACCTCCTGACGGATCATGGCCGATGACCTCCGCCTCGCTCCATTCCGCCGTCAGGTGATGCCCCAGCCAGTCCCGGAACTCCGCGTGGTCGTCGATGATTAGAAATCGGATGCTCAAGCTTCCCCCCTGCGAACGCCGTTGCAAGTCTACCTGCTTCCGGCGTTCAGGCCGATAACCAGATCCGTCACATTGGTGCCGGTCGGCCCGGTCGAGATCAGATCGCCACTGGCCTCCAGGAATACGCCGGCGTCGGCGCGGGCCAGCGACCGCGCCGGGTCGAGGCCGGCGGCTTCTCCCCGGGCGATCGTGCCGCCGTCGACCAGGCCGCCCGCATCGCTGCTGTTTCCGTCGCTGCCGTCGGTGGCCGCGCAGAGGATCGAGAGTCCGCGTCGACCCGCAATCCGCCTCGCGCAACACAAGGCCAGATGTTGATTCCGGCCACCCCGCCCTGGCTCCGGCGGCAGTTTCGGCGTCGTCTCGCCACCCCAGAGGTGGACGGTCGCGGGACCGGCACCCACCGCATCCACGGCATCGACGATCCGCCGGGAAGCCCGCTCCGGATCCCCCTGGAGACGCGTCTCGTGGCGGACGACCCGGAATCCGGCCGCCCTGGCTGCCTTGTCACAGGCGGCAAGCGCCTGCCCGAGATCAGCGACGACCCGGTGCTCCACCGTGCCCCCCGCGGGGACATCTGCCGGAGATGGCTCCAGCACGGCGGTCAACCAGTCCGGCAGGTCTCCGGGCAGCGCCGCGGCCGATGGCGACAACAATCCGGACCCGATGTCCGCCGGGTTATCGCCGGGGACGTCGGAAATGTAACAGGCCGTGACCCGATGGCCGCTCAGGGCGGCGGCCAGCCCGCCTCCCTTGATCCGGGACAGGCGTCGCCGGACAGCATTGACCGATCTGATCTCCAGCCCGCTGGCCAGCAACCATCGGTTGGCCCGCTCGAGTTCAGCCAGACCGACGCCGGCCGGAAGCACCTCCACGAGGCTGGAGGCGCCGCCAGAGATCAGGCAGATCACCTCCCGGCCGGTTTCGATGCCATGGGCGAACGCCAGCAGCGCAGCGCCGCTGTCCAGACTGCTCTGGTCCGGCACCGGATGACCGCTCTCGAGCGTCCGCAATCGATGATCGGCGCCGAGCGCCGGATCCGCATAACCCCGCCGCGTGATGATCAGCCCGCGCTGCAGCTCCGGACCCCGGATCCTGAGCAGGCCGCGGGTCATGGCGCAGGCCGACTTGCCGATGGCGATCAGATCGAAGATCCCTGTACCGCCCCCGGCTGCTACCGATCGGGCAGTGCAGGTTTCGCCATCCACCGCCGCCAGGCCGGTCTCGAGGATCTCCAGGAGCCGCCTGCGAGACAAGGCGCGGCCCTGAGTCAGGCCTGGAGGCCTCGTTTCGCCGTGGGCAGTGCGGTGACTTTGGATTCCCGGGCCTGTTTGGCGGAATCCGCCCGATCCATCTCGATGCGCCGCAGATAGTCCTCGGTGATGTCGCCGGTGACGTACTGGCCGGAGAAGCAGGAAGTGTCGAATTCCTCGATGCGGGCATTCTCATGACTGACCGAGCGGATCAGGTCTTCCAGGGTCTGGTAGACAAGCCAGTCGGCACCGATGATCTGGGCCACCTGTTCCTCACTGCGGTCGTGGGCGACGAGCTCCCGGGCGGCAGGCATGTCGATTCCGTAGACGTTGGGGTAGCGCACCGGCGGCGCGGCCGAGGCGAAATAGACTTTGTTTGCCCCCGCCTCCCTGGCCATCTCGATGATCTGGCGTGAGGTGGTGCCGCGGACGATGGAATCGTCAACCAGCAATACGTTCTTGCCGCGGAATTCCAGATCGATCGCATTCAGTTTCCGGCGCACGGATTTCTCGCGCATGGCCTGACCCGGCATGATAAACGTCCGCCCGATATAGCGGTTCTTGATGAAGCCTTCCCGATATTTGACCCCGAGGCGATGAGCCAGCGGCAGGGCGCTGGTGCGGCTGGTGTCCGGGACCGGGATGACGACGTCGATGTCATGGTCCGGGCGCAGGGACAGGATCCGGTCGGCCAGGGCTTCACCCATCCTCAGGCGTGCCTTGTAGACCGAGATATTGTCCAGAATCGAGTCCGGCCGGGCGAAGTACACGTACTCGAAGATGCACGGACTGTGCCGTACCGGGGGCACGCACTGGCGGGTGTGCAGCCCACCGTGGCTGTCGATCAGGACGGCCTCGCCCGGCTCCACGTCACGCAGCAGCTCAAAGCCGAGCGCGTCCAGCGCCACGCTTTCGGAGGCGATCATGTGCTCATCCCCGGCGGCAGAGCGTCGGCGGCCGATGACCAGGGGCCGGATGCCGTAAGGATCCCTGAATCCCAGCACCCCGAGGTGCATGATCAGCGCCGTCACCGCATAGCCGCCACGACAGCGGCCGTGCAGGGTGGTCACCGCCGCGAAGACCTCCCCGGGTCCCGGCTCGCCTCCCCTGCAGGCCCGCTCCAGTTCGTGGGCCAGTACGTTGAGCAGGACCTCCGAGTCCGATCCGGTGTTGAGATGCCGGCGATCCTCTCTCTTGACCAGTTCGGTGAGTTCTTCTGCATTGGTCAGATTGCCATTGTGAGCCAGGCAGATACCGAATGGAGAATTGACGTAAAACGGCTGCGCCTCGTCACGGCTGCTGCAGCCGGCGGTGGGGTAGCGCACGTGACCGATCCCCATCAGGCCGGTCAGCTTGAGCATGTGCCGCTGCTGGAAGACGTCGCGCACCAGGCCGTTGCGCTTCCGGATATGGAAGCGATCGTCCGCAGTGACGATGCCCGCCGCGTCCTGC
>JASFJM010000008.1:0-23356 GCA_050122055.1 Gammaproteobacteria bacterium
CGTCCGGGACCGATTCCCTGATGGCGCGGATGAGGCCGGCGCCGAGCCGGTCACCGGACGCCTCCCCCGCCACCAGGAATATGTTCAGGGCCATGGTATCGGAGGCGGCAACGACCGCTCCTAGCGCACGATGCTGCGTCGCGAGGCCCGCAACGATGCCAGCATCACCTCGAGTTCCGGCTTTGTTTCCGCGAGTTCGGCGATGGCCGCAACGGCGTCGGCGAACTTGAGGCCGGATCGGTAGAGGGTCTTGTAGGCCCTGCGGACCGAGGCGATCTGATCGGAACCGAAACCCCGCCGACGCAGCCCCTCCACATTGACCCCCCGGGGCACGGCCGGTTGGCCCGAGACCGTGCAGTAGGCCGGTACATCCCGGGTCAGTCCGCTGAACATGGCGAGCAGACAATAGGAACCGATCTGACAGAACTGGTGGACACCGGTGAAGCCACCCAGCACCGTGTAATCCCCCACCTTCACGTGGCCGGCCAGGGTGACGTTGTTGGCCAGCACATTGTCGTCGCCGATCACGCAGTCATGGGCGATATGGGTGTAGGCCATGATCCAGTTGTCATCGCCGATCCGGGTGACGCCGAGATCCTGCGCCGTGCCGCGATTGATGGTACAGCTCTCGCGGATGGTATTGCGCTCGCCGATCTCGAGCCGCGTCTCCTCGCCGGCGTATTTCTTGTCTTGCGGGTCGTCGCCGACAGAGCTGAACTGGAAGATCCTCGTGGACCGCCCGATACGCGTCGGCCCTTTGATGACCACGTGGGGGCCGATGCGGCAGTCGTCATCGATCTGCACCCCGGCGCCGATGAGACTGAATGGGCCGACCTCGACTCCGCTGCCGAGTTCGGCGCCGGCATCGACGATGGCGCTGGGATGGATCAATCCATGCCGCCCCTGGGCGCAACCATCAACTCGCAGCTGGCCGCGGTTTCGCCATCGACGCTGGCCGTGGCGGAGAATCGCCAGATGCCCCGCAGGATCCGGTCGAAGGTGACGTTCAGCGCCAGCTTGTCGCCCGGCAGGACCGGTCTGCGGAAGCGCGCCTTGTCGATGGACACGAAGTAGAAGGTCATGCCGGGATCCGGCGGCCCGCCCTGGGTGACGAAAGCCAGCAGCCCCGCGGCCTGGGCCAGGGCCTCGATGATCATCACCCCCGGCATCACCGGCCGGCCCGGGAAATGCCCCTGAAAGAACGGTTCATTGACGCTCACGTTCTTGATCGCCTCAAGGGACTCACCCGGCGTGTAGGCGAGCACGCGGTCGACCAGCAGGAACGGATAACGATGGGGCAGGAACTCCATGATCCGCCCGATATCCATGGTGTTCGCGTCATTCATCCGTCTTCTCCCCTTCGTCATCGTGGCCGGCAGCCCGGCTCAGGGCCTGAACTTTCTTCGCCAGCGTATCCAGCTGCCGGAATCGGGCACTGTTCCGCCGCCATTTCCTGGCCTCATCCAGGGGCAAGGCGCTGGAATAGACGCCGGGTTTGCGCACGGAATGGCTGACCAGGGTCTGCCCGGTGATCACCGCATCATCGCAGATCTCCAGATGCCCGGCGATGCCCACCATGCCGCCGATCATGCAGCGGCGTCCGACCACGGCGCTGCCCGATATGCCCGTGCAACCGGCGATGATGGTGTGATCGCCGATGCGGACGTTGTGTCCGATCTGGATCTGGTTGTCGAGTTTGACGCCGTCGCCGATCACGGTGTCCTCGATGGCGCCGCGATCGATGGTGGTGTTGGCGCCGATCTCGACATCGCTGCCGATCACCAGCCCTCCGAGCTGAGGGACCTTGATCCAGGCCTCCCGCTCCCGGGCCATGCCGAATCCGTCGCTGCCCAGCACGGCGCCGGGGTGGACGATGACCCGTTCACCGAGGCTGACGCCGTGACAGATCACGACCCTCGCCACCAGCCGGCAATGGCTCTGCAACCGTGCCTCTCTGCCCACGATGCTGCCAGGGCCGACAAAGCAGCGGGGACCGATCGACGCGCCGGCCTCCACCACCGCTCCCGGACCGATCCAGGCGTCCGCCGCCACCCCGGCGGAGGCGTCCACCGTGGCCGCGGGAGAGATGCCGGACGGCTGCTGCGTTTCTGGCGCGAGCAGCGCCGCCACCCGGGCATAGGTCAGGTAGGGATCGTCGGACAGCAGAGCCGGAGCGGCGAAGCCGTCCGCGTCCTCCGGGCTCAGGATCACCGCAGAGGCCCGGGTCTCATCCAGGAATCGCCGATAACGGGCGTTGGCCAGGAAAGCGATCTGGCCGGGTTCTGCCCCGGCCAGCGTGCCGACACCGTCGATCACGGTATCGGGGTCACCCTGGACGATACAGCCGAAGCGTACGCCCAGCTCGCCCAGGGTGTGGGTCATGCGGATCTCCGGTCAGTTGCCGCCGGCGCCTGCCGCGTTCCGCGCCTGCAGGGCGGACAGGATCTGATCCGTCAGGTCGACGCCGGTGCTGGCGTAGACCACGCCGACCGCCTCGCTGAGGACGATGTCATAGCCCTGGGCAGACGCTACGCTCTGCACCTCTTCCACCAGCATCCGCTGGAGCTTCCCCAGCTCCTCGTTGCGGCGCAGACTGAGATCTTCACCGAACTCGGACTTGCCCCGATTCAGTTCCCGCTGCAGATCCCGCGCCTCGCGCTCCAGATTCTGGCGCTCTTCTTCGCTCATGAACCCTTCGCTCTGGGTCAGACGGTCTTCCAGCGACTTGAGCTGTTCCTCGCGGCCGCGCAGCTCCCGCTGCCGGGGCGCGAATTCATCCTGCAGGGCCCGCTGGGAGGCCTGGGCCTGGGGCGATTCGTCCAGCAGTCTGCCGAAATTGACGACGCCGATCTTGGCGGTCTGGGCATATGCCGCCCCCGTCACGAGCATCAGCATCGCGCACGCGATAATTTGCATTGCTTTCATTCGAAGCATTTCCTTACTACAGATTCAAATCAGAACTGGGACCCGATGGTGAACTGGAATTCTTCCGTCTGGTCCTCCGGTTCGTCGTTCAGCGGTATGCCGTAGCTGAAACGGAACACGCCCATCGGCGAGAGCCACTCCACCGCGCCGCCCACCGACTGGCGCAGGTCGCTCAGGTCAAAATCGAAGTCCAGTTCCTCCAACTCTCCCTGATCGTTGATGATCGGGTAACGGGTGCTGTCGGTGGAGAATACATTACCGATATCGTAGAACAAACTGAAACGGGCCTTCCCCTGCAGCTTCTCCGGCGTCGGCACGATCAGATCCCACTGGTTGGCGACAATCGCATTACCGCCGTAGGGATTGCCGTTGGTGTCGAAGGGACCCAGACGGCCCTCGCGGTAGCCGCGGACCGTATCCGGCCCGCCGCCGAAGAAACGTTTGTATGGCGGCAGGGTCGTGGTCGAACCGAAGTCCTCGCCCCAGGAGACTTCGCCCGAATAGCGCAGGGTGAGATCCCAGAACATCGGCCAGTATTTCCGCCAGTCGTAGCGGATGGTATAGAACTCCACCTCCGAACCCGGCCCGGTCGAGGTCAGGGCCAGCCGCTGGCGGGCGCCGCGATCCGCGAACAGGACCCGGTTGCGGCTGTCGTAGGTCCAGCCGCCCAGGAGTTCGTAGGTATAGAAATCCGTCTTGTCGAAGACGACGGTGCCGTTGGGCAGTTCGAAAATCTCCTGGGTGGGATTGCCGTTCCTGCTCACCCATTCCCGCTGCTGCAACGAGCTTCCGTTGTCCACCGACAGTTCGGCACTCTGTACCGCGACACCGAAACGGATGCGGGAGTATTCGGACACCGGATAGCCGTATTCCAGTCCGCCGGTCCAGGTCCTGGTGTCGAAATCCGAAGACCCGCTGGTAAATTGTGTGACATCCCGATAGGACAGCGACACCGTGCGCGAGACGCCATCGGGCGTCACATAGGGGTTGGTGTACAGAGCCCGGTACACAGTGACGTACTCGCTGGTGTTGATGTCCAGCTCGACCCGGTTGCCCGTACCCATGAAATTGGTGTGGACGATATTGCCGTTGAGGAGGATGCCCTGGGAACCGGAATAGCCGATACCACCGCCGAAGGATCCGGGCTGGCCCTCGGTCACCTCCACATCCACGTCCACCAGGTCATCGGTCCCGGGGACCGGCTGGGTGTCGACCTCGACTGCCTCTACGAACGGCAGCCTCCGCAGACGCTGCTCGGAACGCTCGACGCCGCGGTTGGACAGGAATGCGCCCTCGAGCTGACGCATCTCGCGCCGGAACACCTCGTCCTTGGTCGAACGCACGCCCCGGTACTGGATACGGCGCACATAGGCGCGCTTGCCGGGATCCACATAGAAGGTCACCTGGACCTCCTTGGTCTCCTCGTTGATCTCCGGGATCGGTTCGACCCGGGCGAAGGCGAAGCCCTCCTCGCCGAGCCGATAGCTGATCAGGTCCGAGGTCTGGGTCAGCATCCGCAAGGAGAACGTCTGTCCCGGTTTAGCCAGCACCAGCGCCTGTAGCTGCTGCTCTGGCACGACCAGGTCGCCGGCGAGATCGATACCCGAGATGACGTAGGGTTCGCCCTCGTCCACATTGATGGTGATGAAAATGTCCCGCTTGTCCGGCGAGATTGCCACCTGGGTCGAAGAGACCTCGAAGCTGGCGTAGCCCCGGTCCATGTAGTAGGAGCGCAGGGTCTCCAGATCCCCGAGCAGGGTCTCGCGGGCGTAGCGGTCATCCTGTCTGTAGAAGGACAGCCAGTTGGGCGTGCTCAGCTGGAACGCCTTGAGCAACTCCTCGTCGTCGAACGCCTGGTTGCCGACGACGTTGATCTGCTGGATCCGGGCGCGCTTGCCCTCGTTGATGTCGATGGCGATGGTGACGGTGTTGTCGTCGGACTCCTCGACTTCCGCATCCACCACTACGTTGTATTTACCGCGGCTGTAATACTGATCGGTGAGCAGCTGGGTCACGTTCACGAGCACCGCCCGATCGAAGGTCTTCCCGGCTGCCAGGCCAACGTTGCGCAGGGATTCTTCCAGCTCCTCGGTCTCGATGTCCTTGTTGCCGCTGATGGTGAACGATTTGATCGAGGGACGCTCGCGCACGGCGATGACCAGGGTGCTGCCGTCCTGGCGCAGCTCTATATCTTCGAACAGACCGGTGCCATACAGCGCACGCAGGGATTCCTCGACCCGCTGACTGTCCACCGTATCGCCGATATTGACCGGCAGATAGTTGTAGACCGTACCCTCCGAGATCCGCTGCAGACCCTCCACCCTCATGTCGCGCACCACGAACGCCGTCTGCGCCATCGCCACGCCGGAAGCGATGCAGAGCATGAGCGCCAGGGCCGCATGGAGTCTCTTCGGGATCATCAGGAGCCTGTTTACCCGGCCAACCGGGCGATATCGTTATAGAAGGCGAAACTCATCAGCAGTAACAGCATCACGATGCCGACCTGCTGACCGATCAGCTGAGCTCTCTCGGACACCGGGCTGCCCTTGATGATCTCGGCCAGCTGATAGACGATCTGGCCGCCATCGAGCATCGGGATCGGCAGCAGGTTGAGGATACCGAGGCTGATGCTGACGATGGCCAGGAAGGCGAGGAAGGCAGCCAGACCGACACTGGCGGTGTAACCGGCGGTCTGTGCGATATTGATCGGACCGCTGATGCTCTTGGGCGACACGTCACCCGTGACCATGCGGTAGAGCATCCTGAGGGTCAGGGTGGACATCTCCCAGGTCCGCTTCAAAGCCTCGCCCACGGACGCCAACGGGCCGAATCGCTGCTCGGTGATGACATCGTCGTAGAGGCCCTCCGGGACCACCACCCCGGCGCCGATCAGACCGATCACCCCCGCTTCGGACTCGCTCGACCCGATCGCGAGATCCAGCGAATCCACGCGCCCGTCCCGTTCGATCTCCAGCAACACCTGCTGCTCTGGCCGGGCGCGGACGAAGTCCACCCAGCTGGCCCAATCGTCGACCTGCTGGCCGTCAGCGCTGATGATACGATCCCCGACCCGGAGCCCCGAGCGGGCGGCCGAACCGTCGGCATTCAGGCTGCCGATCACCGGCGGCACCCGGGGTCGCCATGGCAGGATGCCGAGCCGCGGGAAGATGTCCGCGTCCTCGGTCAGCGCCCTGCGGTCGCCCTCCACTACCAGCAGAAGCTCGCGCTGGCCGCCGTCGGCCCCGAGCACCCGGAGGCGGGCTTCGCCGTCACCCACGAGCCCATCCAGCAGCCCGATGCGCGCATCCATCATGGTGGGCGTCTCGCGCCGATCGATCATGACGATGCGGTCCCCGTCCCGGAGCCCGGCGGCCGCCGCAGCCGAGTCCGGTTCGACGCCGCCGATCACCGGCTGGAGCGCGGTGATCCCGCTGAGGAACATGAGCCAGTAGGCCGCCACGGCGAAGATGAAATTGAACGCGGGCCCCGCCACCAGTATCGCGATCCGACGGCCGGGCGACTGGCGATTGAATGCACGATGCCGCTGATCCTCCGGGACCGGTCCCTCACGCTCGTCCAGCAGTTTCACGTAACCGCCCAGGGGCACCGCCGCCACGGCGTATTCGACCGGGTCGCGCCCCGCCACTCTGCTCCAGATCGGCTTGCCGAATCCGATACAGAAGCGCAGGACCCTCACGCCCAGGCGCCGCGCGACCCAGAAGTGGCCGTATTCATGCACTGCCACCAGCACGCTGATGGCGACGACGAATGCCAGGACCGATATAAAGATTTCGCTCATGTGCTGTTAGAACCGGAATCCTTCGATAGTTTCCGCGGCGATCCTGCGAGCGCTCGCGTCGACGGCCAGGATCTGCTCCAGATCGGCAGGGTCTGGCGTGCTGAAATCGCTCAGGACGGCGTCGATTATCCCGCTTATCGCCGTAAAGGGCACCTCCGCCGCCAGAAATGCGTCCACAGCCACTTCATTGGCGGCATTCAGGATGACCGGTGCTGCACCACCGCGCCGGGCCGCCTCCAGCGCAAGACCCAGGCAGGGGAAGCGGACAGTATCCGGTGCCCTGAAGTCGAATCGGCCGGCCGCCACCAGGTCCAGCTCGCCGACACCGGAATCGAGCCGCTCGGGCCAACCCAGTGCATGGGAGATGGGTGTGCGCATGTCGGGATCCCCGAGCTGGGCGAGGGTCGAGCCGTCGCGGAACTGGACCAGGGAATGGACGATGCTCTGGGGGTGGATCACGACGCCGACCCGATCCACGGGCACCTCGAACAGATGGCAGGCTTCGATCACCTCCAGACCCTTGTTCATCATGGTGGCGGAATCGACTGATATCTTGCGACCCATCTCCCAATTCGGATGGGCGCAGGCCTCATCCGGCGTGACCTGGGCCAGCGTGGCCGGGTCACGTTCCAGGAAGGGTCCGCCCGAGGCAGTCAGCAGGATCCGCCGCACGTCGGCGCCCGCTCCGGGGCCGTCGCCCCCCAGACATTGAAAGACCGCGTTGTGCTCGCTGTCGATGGGGATCAGCTCCGCCCCGTTTTCCCGGACGGCCCGGAGCAGCAGCGGCCCGGCCATCACCGCGGCTTCCTTGTTGGCCAGTAACACACGCTTGCCGGCCCTGGCGGCCGCGAGGGTGGACCGCAGCCCGGCCGCGCCGACGATTGCCGCCATCACGTACCGGACCTCCTCCAGCGCGACGGCTTGTTCCAGGGCCTCGCGGCCGGCGACCGCCCGGGTCGGGAGCCCGGCCGCTGCCAGCGCGGCCTCGAATTCATCCAGGTGATCCGGATCCGCCAGTACCGCCAGCCGCGGCCGGAACTCGAGGCATTGATCGAGCAGCAGTCTATGATTGGTGCGCGCGGTGAGCACCTCGATCCGGAAACGATCGGCGTTCCTCCTGACCACATCCAGAGTGCTGAGCCCGATGCTGCCGGTGGAACCGAGGACGGCGAGTCCGGTCATGGCATGCGGATCCCGCCGAACAGGAGGATGAACAGAGGCAGGGCCGCAAGCAGGCTGTCAACCCGATCGAGCACCCCGCCGTGGCCCGGGAAGATACGTCCGCTGTCTTTGATCCCGGCCGAGCGCTTCAGCATGCTGATCGTGAGATCGCCCAGTACCGAGAACGCCGCCACCGCCACCGCGGCAGCCATCGTCGGCAGCACGGGGGTGTCGAACCAGACCGAACCCGCCGCGCCGACCAGCGCGACAGCGACCACACCGCCGGCGACGCCCTCCCAGGTCTTGCCCGGGCTCACGTGGACCGCCAGCTTGTGCCGGCCGAAAGCGCGACCGGAGAAGAAGGCCCCGACGTCAGCCGCCGCCACCAGCAAGAACAGGAACAGGGTCCACTGGGCACCCCAGTTGCCGAGCAGGCTGATCAGGAACAGCCAGCCCAGCGGCATGATGATCATCCCGGATCCGAGCGCGAACGCCCGCGGGACCGGCACTGGATAACGGAGCATCCAGATCAGACCCAGGATCCAGACCGACAGGCCCAGCCATAGCAGCGCTCCGGGCGACGCCCGCCATACGTCGCCGGCCAGCCAGGCGGCCGCGATCGCGACGGCCGCGTAGGCGACCCGGGTGCCGGGCTGGTCGCAGCCGCCCAGCGCCGACCACTCCCAGGCGCCGACGATCACCAGGCCACCCAGGACCACCGCCGCCACCGGCAAGGGCGCGGCGAACAGCACCAGAAGCAGCGCCACGCCAAGCACCAGCGCCGTGATCAGACGCTGTTTGATCATCGGGCCTGCTCCAGCGCCTGCTCCGGGGTCAGGCCGTAGCGCCGCTCCCGCCGGGCATAGAATTCCAGGGCCCGATCGAGCTGCTGGTCGTCGAAAGCGGGCCACAGGCAGTCAGTGAAGTAGAGCTCCGAGTAAGCCAGATTCCACAGCAGGAAATTGCTGATGCGCGATTCGCCCCCGGTGCGGATGAGCAGGTCCGGGTCCGGCAAGGCGCCGAGGCACAGACGCGAAGCGAGCGCCTGTTCGTCCACCGCCTCGGCGCTGAGCGTCCCCGCCGCCACGTCTCTGGCGATCCGTCGGGCCGCTGCGGTGATATCCCAGCGGCCGCCGTAGGAAAGAGCGATGATCAGCACCAGCCCCTCATTGTCCCGGGTCCGGTCCTCGGCGTGGGCCATGCGCTCCCTGATGACCGGGGTCAACAACTGCCGGTCACCGATAAAACGCAGTTGCACCCCCTGCCCTGCGAGCTCGTCAACTTCCCGGTCCAGAGCCTCCACCATCAGCTTCATCAGCATGCCGACTTCCTGTTGCGGCCGCTGCCAGTTTTCGCTGCTGAAGGCGAACAGACTGAGCACGCGGATCCCGCGTCGGCCACAGGCCTCGACGATGCGTCTGGCGGCTTTGACACCGGCCCGGTGGCCGGCCTGACGGGGCAGGCCGCGAGACCGGGCCCAGCGGCCGTTGCCGTCCATGATGATGGCGAGGTGCTCGGGCAGGCGTTCTTCGGTGGCTGTCTCGGAGATCGTCATGAGCTGGGACAGGAGCCAGTCAGACCTCCATCAGTTCCGCTTCCTTGGCAGAAAGGAGTTCCTCGATCTCGGCCACGTACTTGTCGGTCAGCGACTGGACCTCGTCGTGGAACCGGTGGTCCTCGTCCTCGGTGATCTCTTTCTCCTTCAGCAGATCCTTGGAGTGATGCAGCGCATCCCGGCGGATATTGCGGATCGCGACCCGGGCTCCTTCGGCTTCGTGACGGACCACCCGCACCAGATCCTTGCGTCGCTCTTCCGTGAGCGGCGGCAGCGGCACCCGGATGACCAGGCCCGAGGTGGCGGGAGTGAGGCCGAGATCGCTCGTCATGATGGCCTTCTCGACTTTTTGCACCATGGTCTTTTCCCACGGCGTGATCGTCAGGGTCCGGGCATCTTCCACGCCGACGCTGGCGACCTGGTTCAGCGGCACGTCACTGCCGTAGTACTCCACGGTCACGTGATCGAGCAGGCTCGTATGCGCGCGGCCGGTGCGCAACTTCTGCAATTCCTGCTGGAATGCGGCCACGCTCTTTTTCATACGCTCGACGGCGTCTTTCCTGATCTCATCCAACATGCGGACTTCTCCTTTCAGTCCTGCTGCATCGCCGCTTCGTTCGTCACCAGGGTCCCGCGATCCTCCCCGTGCAGGATCCGCAGCAGGTCGCCTTTGTTGTGGACGTTGAAGACTCTGAGCGGCAGATCGTTGTCGCGACACATAACCACCGCGGTGGCGTCCATGACCCCCAGTTTGTCCGCCAGCACCTGATCGTAGGATAGCTGGACATACCGCCGCGCGTCGGGATCGGTCATCGGATCGGAGGTGAACACGCCATTGACCTTGGTCGCCTTGAGCAGCAGATCGGCGCCGATCTCGATCGCTCGCAGGCTGGCGGCGGTGTCAGTAGTGAAGAAGGGATTCCCCGTACCGGCGGCGAGCAGGACCACGCGGCTCTTCTCCAGGTGGCGCATGGCGCGCCGGCGGATATAGTCCTCGCACACGTCGTGTACGCGGAGCGCCGACATGACCCGGGCATGGACGCCGAGCTTCTCCAGGGCGTCCTGCATGGCCAGGGAGTTCATCACCGTGGCCAGCATGCCCATGTGATCGCCGGTGACCCGGTCCATGCCCGACTCGGCAAGACCGGCGCCACGGAAGATATTGCCGCCGCCAATGACCACGGCGACCTGGATGCCCATCTCGCGGACGTCGCGGACTTCACTGGCGATCCGTAACAGAGTTGCCGGATCGATACCGTAATCCACCCCGCCCAGCAGCGCCTCGCCGCTGAGCTTGAGGAGGATGCGCTTCGGAATTCGAGATTTCCTGTTCATGGCGCCCGCCTTTCTGTCGCTCAACTTTGTGTCGCTCAAAAAGAACCCCGCGTCGGAGGCGGGGCTCTCAGAGTCATAGTCTAGCGCAAATCGATTTCCGCCGGACGCTCAGGCGCCCCGCGCCTGCGCCATGACCTCTTCGACGAAATTCTCCTGCTTCTTCTCGATCCCCTCACCCACCTCGAAGCGGGCGAAGGCGGTGACCGTAGCATCGTTGTCGGCCAGCAGTTTGCCAACCGTGACATCCGGATCCTTGACGAACGGCTGGCCGAGCAGCGTGACTTCGGCCAGATACTTGCGCAGGCGACCCTCGACCATCTTCTCGACGATAGCCTCCGGCTTGCCCTCGTTACGGGCCTGTTCGGTGAGGATCTCGCGCTCCTTGTCCAGGGTCTCCGCCGGCACATCGCTGTCGGCGATGCACAGGGGCTTGCTGGCCGCGATGTGCATGGCCACGTCCCGGGCCAGTTCGTCGTCGCCGCCGTTGACGGCCACGGCGACGCCTATGCGCTTGCCGTGGAGATAGGTGCCGACGCGTTCGGCCCCGCCCACGATCTGGAAACGACGGACATTCATGTTCTCGCCGATTTTGGCGATGAGCGCGCGCCGGGCCTCCTCGACGCTGGGCGCATCACCCATGGGCAGGGCCAGCAGCGCGTCGCGGTCGGCCGGGCTCTCGCTCAGGACCAGGTCGGACACGGCGGCGGCGAAACCGGTGAAGTCCTCTCCGGAGGACACGAAGTCGGTCTCGCAGTTGATCTCGGCCAGGGCGGCCCGGGCGCCATCATCGGATCGGCTGATGGTCACGACCCCCTCTGCAGCGACCCGGCCGGATTTCTTGTCGGCCTTGGCCAGACCCGCCTTGCGCATGTTCTCCACCGCGGCTTCCAGATCGCCGCCTGTCTCCACCAGCGCTTTCTTGCACTCCATCATGCCCGCGCCGGTGCGCTCTCTAAGCTCTTTCACCAGCGATGCTGAAATCGTCATTGTCTCTACCTCGATCGAATCATTGGCCGACGGCCGGCATCCTGCACCGGGGCGCGGCGAGAAATCGCAAACTGGCCGACCGTCCGGAACGGGCGGCTATCAGGTCCGGTCCGGGTTCAGGCTTTGGGCTCCTCGCCCTTCTCCCCCTCACCGGCAGCTTCTGGAGCCGGATCCGCGCTCTCGGCTTTCTTCGGGCTGGCCTTGGCCGTCTTCGGCTTGGCCTTGGATTTGGCTTTGGCTTTTGTCTTGGTCTTGGCTTTCGCCTTGGCTTTGGGAGCGGCTTCTGCCACATCCTCGGCCGGCGCGGCCTCGGCGGCCTCCGCAGTCGCCGGTTCAGCCGTCTCCGTAGCCGCGGCCTCCGACGTGGCCTTGGCATCCGACTCTGCGGCTGCCTCGTCGACCTCTGCGGCGGTCTCCTTGCCGGCGGCGGCTTCCTTCTCGATGGCCTCGGCCGCTTCCGCCTTGGTCGGCTTCACTTTCTTGGCGGCCGCCTTCTTGCGGGCGGGGGCCTTCTTCTTCGGAGTGGCCGCCTGCTCCCGGGGCTTGCCGGACTCGTCCAGTTCGACGAAATCACTGGTGCCCTCGGGCACTGACGGCACGCTGTCCTTGCCCTCCAGCACCGCGTCGGCGATGCCCTCGGCATAGAGTTCGATCGCGCGCATGGCATCGTCGTTACCGGGGATCACGTAATCCACCCCGGCCGGGGAACAATTCGTATCGACCACGGCCACCACCGGTATCCCGAGCTTGTTGGCCTCGGCCAGGGCGATCTTCTCGTGACCGACGTCGATCAGGAACAGCGCATCCGGCAGGCCGTTCATCTTCTTGATGCCACCGAGGCTGCGCTCGAGCTTGTCCATCTCCCGGCGCAACTGGAGTACTTCTTTCTTGTTGAGTGCTTCGAACGACCCGTCCTCGGCCTGGGTCTCCAGGTCGGTCAGTCGCTTGATGGACTGTTTAACGGTCTTGAAATTGGTCAGCATGCCACCCAGCCAGCGGTAGGTGACATGGGGCATGCCGCAGCGCTCGGCCTCGCGCCGCACGCAATCCCGGGCCGCGCGCTTGGTGCCCACGAACATCACCGAACCGCCGTCCGCGATCAGCTTGCGCACGAATCCGGCTGCCTGATCGTACAGAGGCAGGGTCCGCTCGAGATTGATGATGTGGATCTTGTTGCGCTCGCCGAAGATGAAGGGCGCCATCTTCGGGTTCCAGTAGCGGGTCTGATGACCGAAATGCACGCCAGCTTCCAGCATCTGGCGCATGGATACGTTAGACATGTTGTTCTCCAGGGGTTGAGCCTCCATGCACCCCACCCGGAAACCCGCCGCAGACGCCCCTCAGGGCACTGGCGCCGGGCACCCGACCGGGTGTGACGATGCATGTGTGGGTTTTGATTGCGAAAAAGAAGCGAGCTTTATACCATATCGGTCCGCGCGGAACAATCTCCCCCGACCTGAAAAATCAAGGGATTGCGGCGTTCCCCCAGGGGATCGCAGGGATCCTCGACGCGAACCCCCGGACCAGTATGACGGTAACGATCAAGACAACCGAAGAGCAGCAGCACATGCGTACCGCCGGCCGCCTGGCCGCCGAGGTGCTGGATATGATCGGCGAGCACGTGAAAGCCGGAGTCAGCACCGGCGAGCTGGACGCCATCTGTCACGAATACATCGTCGGCAAACAGGACGCCGTGCCGGCGCCCCTGAACTACCGTGGCTTCCCGAAATCCATCTGCACATCCGTCAACCACGTCGTCTGCCATGGCATCCCGGGGGACAAGGTGCTCAGGAACGGCGACTGCCTGAATATCGATATCACCGTGATCAAACACGGATTCCACG
Organism: Gammaproteobacteria bacterium; assembly: GCA_050122055.1. Classification (GTDB taxonomy): domain Bacteria; phylum Pseudomonadota; class Gammaproteobacteria; order Steroidobacterales; family XN24; genus CAMYOC01. The sequence goes on from JASFJM010000008.1 coordinate 13,607, forward strand.
GCGACACCAGCCGCATGTTCTTCGTCGGCCAGCCCAAGGTGGCCGCGAGCCGGGTCAGCGAAGTGGCCCACGAGGGGATGCGGCTCGGGATCGGGATGGTGGCTCCGGGAGTCCGCCTGGGCGACATCGGTGCCGCCATCCAGCGACACGTGGAATCCCATGGTTGCTCCGTGGTGAGGGAATACTGCGGGCACGGCATCGGCCGGGAATTCCATGAGGATCCCCAGGTGTTGCACTATGGCAAGCCGGGTACCGGCCTGACGCTGCAGGAGGGCATGACCTTCACCATCGAGCCGATGGTCAACGCCGGGCGCCGTCACGTCCGGCTGCTGCCGGACGGCTGGACCGTGGTCACCAAGGACCACTCCCTGTCGGCCCAGTGGGAGCACACCGTCCTGGTGACCGCTGACGGGCACGAGGTGCTCACCCTCGGCGCCAGCGGCGAGATCTGAGATGGCAGTGGAAATCGCAGCGGAGCTGTTCCCCCACCTGTCGGAACTCGCTGACGGAGGGTCGAAGCTGAAACAGTTCCGCGACGCCCTGGCCCGGGGTGACGCGATGCTGCGCGAACGATTCGATCAGGACGAGCCTGTAGACGTCCTGGTGCGGGACCGGGCGCGGCTGGTGGACGGCGTGCTGGGGCAGGCCTGGAGTCAGCATGCGGGTCCCCTTGCGGACGAACTGGCGCTGGTCGCCGTCGGCGGCTACGGCCGCGGCGAACTCCATCCCTGCTCCGATATCGACATCATGATCCTGCTGCCAAGGACCGACGATGCGGCCTGGCGCGAGACGCTCGAGACTTTCCTGACCTTCCTCTGGGATATCGGTCTCGAAGTCGGGCACAGCGTGCGCACGGTCGAGGATTGCGTGGACCAGGCGGGCGCGGACATCACCGTGGCCACGACGCTGATGGAATCCCGGCTGCTGGACGGGCCCCGGCCCCTGTTCGAGCAGATGTGCGAGGCGGTCGGACCCGATCACCTCTGGCCGACACCGGCGTTCTTCGAAGCCAAGCTCACCGAGCAGACCGAGCGGCACCACCGCTATCACGACACGGCCTACAACCTGGAACCCAACGTCAAGGGCAGCCCCGGCGGGCTGCGCGACATCCAGATGGTGGGCTGGGTGGCCAAACGGCACTTCAACGCCAGCAACTTCCATCAGCTGGCCCAGCTCGGGTTCCTGACCGACTACGAATACCGCAAGCTGCTTGCCGGCCAGACCTTCCTGTGGCGTATCCGCTGGGCTCTGCACACCATCACCGGCCGGCGTGAGGACCGGCTGCTGTTCGACCACCAGATCGCACTCGCCGCCCGCTTCGGTTATGAGGACGCCACTTACACCCTCGCGGTCGAGCAGTTCATGCAGAAGTACTATCGCACGGTGATGGAGCTGAGCCGGCTCAACGAGATGTTGCTGCAGCTGTTCCAGGAGGCGATCCTGCTTGACCCCGAGGCCAGCCCCGAGGCGCTCAACCCGCGTTTCCAGGTGCGCAACGGCTACCTGGAGGCCAGGCATGACGAGGTATTCCAGCGGGAACCCTCCGCGCTGCTGGAGATCTTCAAGGTCCTGCAGGAGCGGCCCGAGCTGCGCGGCGTCAGCGCCAGCACCATCCGCCTGATCCGCAAGCAGCTCACCAGCATCGACGAGGAATTCCGCCAGAACCCTCGCCATCACCGGCTGTTCCTGGAGATCATCCGCGCGCCCCGGGGCGTGACCCATGAGCTGCGGCGCATGAATCGCTATGGCGTGCTGGGTCGCTACATCCCCGCCTTCGGCCGCATCGTCGGGCGGATGCAGTACGACCTGTTCCACGCCTACACCGTGGACGCGCACACCCTGTTCGTGGTCAGCAACCTGCGCCGCTTTGCGCTGTCCCGATTCGATCACGAGCTGCCCGCTCTGAGCGCGATCATGCAGTCGCTGCCGCAGCCCGAACTCATCTACCTGGCCGGCCTGTTCCACGATATCGCCAAGGGCCGGGGCGGCGATCACTCGGAGCTGGGCGCGGTGGATGCGGAGTCCTTCTGCCTCGAGCAGGGCCTGTCCCGCTACGAAGCCCGCCTGGTCGCCTGGCTGGTCGCAAACCATCTGTTGTTCTCCATCACCGCCCAGAAGAAGGACATCCACGATCCGGCCGTGATCCGCGAATTCGCCAAGCGGTTGGGCGATCAGACCCGGCTCGATTACCTCTATGTGCTGACCGTCGCCGATATCCGCGCCACCAATCCGAAGCTCTGGAATTCGTGGAAGGCCTCCCTGTTCGGAGAGTTCTACGAGGCCACCAGGCGGGCCCTGCGCCGGGGGCTGGAGAACCCGATCGACAAGGACGAACTGATCGCCGAGACCCAGGCCATGGCGATCGAGCTGCTGCGCTCCTGGCGGCTGCGCAAACGCCGGATCCGCAAGGCCTGGGAGCCACTGACCGAGGAGTATTTCCTGCGTCACACGCCGGCCGAGATCGCCTGGCACACGGAGAAGCTGCTCGCCCACGATCCCGCCGGCGGGCCCCTGGTCTCGGTCCGCCAGGAGAGCGACCGCGGCGGCACCGCAGTCATGGTCTACACCGAATATGCCCGCCGCACTTTCGCCCGGGTGACCGCCATGCTCGACGAGCTGGGCCTGACCATCGTCGATGCGCGCATCACGCCCACCGCTGACGATCACAGCCTGGATACCTACCATGTGCTTGAGAACGATGGCTCGCCCATCGACGATCTGGATCGGGCCCGGCAGATCGACCGCGCCCTGGTCAAGGCCCTGCTGAAGGACAACGGCGAGGCGCTTACGGTCACCCGCAAGGCGCCGAGACAGGTACGCATGTTCTCCACCGCGACCCGCATCAGCTTCGGACTCGACGGACAGAACCGCACGCTGATGGAGCTGATCGCGGCCGACCGGCCCGGTCTGTTGTCCGAAGTGGGACGGGTCCTGCTGGATGCCGGGGTCGAGGTCCACGCGGCACGCATCATGACCATCGGCGAACGCGCCGAAGACGTGTTCTGCTGCAGCGACGCCGCCGGCCGGCCTCTGACGGACGCCAAATGCGAAGCGCTGCGCACCCGATTGATCGAACAGCTGGACAAGGCGTCCTGAGCGGGCGAATGAAGATGAACCCGCTACTCAATCGCCTGCATCCCTACCCCTTCGAGCGGCTGGCTTCGTTGATGGCCAGCGTGACGCCGCCGTCGGGTCTGACCCACATCCCGCTGTCCATCGGCGAGCCGAAACACGCGCCGCCGTCCTTCGTCGGGGATGCCCTCTGCGCGGCCACCGATGCGCTGGGCACATATCCTGTCGCCCTGGGGACCGAGGCCTTGCGCCGGGCCATCGCGGACTGGCTGGAGCGGCGCTTCGAGCTCGGTGAGGATGCGGTGGATCCCCAGACCATGATCCTTCCGGTCAACGGCACCCGGGAGGGGTTGTTCAGCTTCGTGCAGGCGGCCGTCGACCCGTCGGCGGACAGCCTGGTCATGATGCCCAACCCCTTCTACCAGATCTACGAGGGGGCAGCCCTGCTCGCCGGGGCCGAGCCCCGTTATCTGAACACGGTCCAGACCAACGGTTTCCTGCCGGATCTGGACGCAGTCAGCGGCGCCGATTGGGACCGGTGCGCAGTGCTGTTCCTGTGCAGTCCGGGCAACCCCACCGGGGCAGTGATGGACGAAGCGTTCCTGCGCAAGGCCGTGGCCCTCGCAGACCGGCACGATTTCGTCATCGCCGCCGACGAGTGCTATGCGGACATCTATCTCGACGAGGCACGGCCGCCGCCAAGCCTGCTGCAGGTGTGCCGGGCCATGGGCCGGGACGATTTCCGCCGCTGCGTGGTATTCCACAGCCTGTCGAAGAGATCCAGCGTGCCAGGCCTGCGTTCCGGCTTCGTCGCCGGCGATCCGGACATCATGGCGGCTTATCGTCTCTACCGGACCTATCACGGCTGCGCGGTTCCGCTGGCGGTCCAGCGCGCCAGCGTCCCGGCCTGGGAGGACGAGACGCACGTGACGGCCAGCCGCCGCCTGTATCAGGAGAAATTCGAAGCGGTGATGCCGATCCTGGACGGCGTCCTGGATGTGTCGGCGCCCGCCGCCGCGTTCTATCTCTGGGCGCCGACGCCGATCGACGACGAGGTATTCGCCAGGGATCTGTTCGCCCGCCAGCACATCACGGTGCTGCCGGGACGCTATCTGTCGCGCCCCACCGAGGCTGGTGATCCGGGCGTCGGACGGGTCCGGATTTCCCTCGTCGCCAATACCGGGCAATGTGTGGAAGCGGCCGGCCGGATCCGCGATTTTTGCCGCACGCTCTGAGCAACCGGACGGAGGAGCCTTGATGGACGACGCCCGCAAGATCATCGAGCAGGCTTTCGAAAGCCGCGACGGACTGACGCCGGAACAGGCGCCGGATGCGCTGCGCGCTGCGGTAGAAGCCGTCATCGCCGGCCTGGACAGCGGCAAGCTGAGAGTGGCCGAGCCTGTTGCCGACGGCTGGCGGGTCAACGAATGGATCAAGAAGGCGGTGCTGCTCTATTTCCGCCTGCACCCCAACCAGGTCGTCGACGGCGGCCACACCCGCTACTTCGACAAAGTGCCGCTCAAGCACGCGGCATACGGGATCGACCAGTTCCAGCGCGACGGCGCCAGGATCGTCCCGCCGGCCACGGTGCGCCGCGGCGCCTACATCGCACCCGATGCAGTGCTCATGCCCTGCTACGTCAATATCGGCGCCTGGGTCGGACCCGGCACCATGGTGGATACCTGGGCCACGGTAGGCTCTTGCGCACAGATCGGCGCGGGCGTGCACATCTCGGGCGGCGCCGGCATCGGCGGCGTGCTCGAACCCCTGCAGGCCGCACCCACCATCATCGAGGACGGCTGTTTTATCGGCGCCCGCTCGGAGGTCGTCGAGGGCGTCATCGTCGAGCGCGGCGCGGTGATCTCCATGGGCGTGTTTATCGGCCAGAGCACCCGGATCTATGACCGGGACAACGACGAGGTGATCTACGGCCGCGTCCCGGCCGGGTCGGTGGTGGTATCCGGCACCCTGCCCTCCGCGGACGGCCGCTACGGGCTCTACTGCGCGGTGATCGTCAAGCGGGTCGACGAGAAGACCCGGGCCAAAGTAGGGATCAACGAACTGTTGCGCGCGGCCCGGTAGGCTCAGATCTCCTTGTCCAGCACCTTGGTCTTGACGTGCCGGACGTCCTTGCCCTGGACGATAAAGACCACGTACTTGGCGATGTTTTTGGCGTGATCGCCGATGCGTTCCAGAGCCTTGATCACGATCACCAGGTCGGCCGCCACCTCGATCATCTCCGGATCCGAGACCAGGGTGGCGTGGATGTTGCGCAGGGCGACCTTGTATTCGGCATCCAGGCGGGCATCGGCTTTGGCGGACTTGACCGCCTTCTCCTCGTCGGCATCATCCAGCGCTTCCACCGCATCCCGTAGCAAACCCGCGGCCAGGCCGCCCATGTTGCCCACCGACTCCTGGCAGGCCTGGGCGATGTCGGTCTCGTCGTCTAGGTGACGCCGGGCGATCTTGGCGATCTTCTTGGCCTCGTCTCCGCAGCGCTCCAGATCGGTGATCGTCCGGGAATAGGACAGGACCACCCGCAGGTCCGCCCCCATGGGCTGGCGCTTGGCCAACAGATTGAAGATCAGCTCATCGCCCTGGGTATCGTATTGATTGACCGTTTCCTCCCGTTCCAGGACCAGGTCCACTGCATCGCGATTACGATCGCACACCGCGCTCGCGGCCTGAGCGATCTGGTCCATGACCAGCCCGCCCATCTCCAGCACGACAGTGCGGAGCTGTTCCATTTCGGCATCGAAAGACCGGACCGTGTGGCCTTCGGTGTATTGGGAAATATGATCCGACATTTGAAGACTCCCCGATTCTGCAATCCCTGGACCCGGGACTGTCAGCCGAAACGGCCAGTGATGTAATCCTCGGTCAGCTTGTGCTGGGGATTGGTGAAAACCCTGTCCGTCTCGTCCACTTCCACCAGGTAACCCAGGTGGAAATAGGCGGTACGCTGGGATACGCGGGCGGCCTGCTGCATCGAGTGAGTCACGATACAGATAGTGTAGTTCTCCCGCAGCTCGTCGATGAGATCCTCGATCCTCGCCGTGGCGATGGGATCCAGCGCCGAACAGGGCTCGTCCATCAGGATGACCTCGGGTGAAACGGCGATGGCGCGGGCGATGCACAGACGCTGCTGCTGACCGCCCGAGAGCCCGGTACCCGGCTGATCCATGCGATCCTTGACCTCGCCCAAGAGCCCGGCTCGTTCGAGACTGGTGTGGACGATCTCGTCCAGCTCGACCTTGTCCTTGGCCAGTCCATGGATGCGCGGCCCGTAGGCAATATTCTCGTAGATGGACTTCGGGAACGGATTCGGTTTCTGGAACACCATCCCGACCCGGGCCCGGAGCGGAACCACGTCCAGGTTCGGATCATAGATGTCCGTGCCGTCGAGATCGATCTTCCCCGTCACCCGGCAGATATCGATGGTGTCGTTCATCCGGTTGAGGCAGCGCAGGAAAGTGGACTTGCCACAGCCCGAAGGCCCGATCATGGAGATCACCTGGTTGCGACCGATGTCCAGATTGACGCCGAAGATGGCCTGCTTGTCTCCGTAGAACACGTTGACGCCGCGGGCCGTCATCACCGCATCAGGATGGCTGACGTCACCGACGGTCGTCTCGGGCACCTCCGACGTGCGTTCGGCGCTCATGGCAACCGATGCAGCCTCCCTCGGAACAGGCGCCGCGGCGGGTCTCGGTTCTGTCGGGGGTGGCTCTCGGTTCACGGTTTCAGTTTCCATGGTATTGGTTTCCAGCATATTACATCCATAGTTACCACCTGCGCTCGAATCTCCGGCGCAGGAAGATGGCGAACAGGTTCATCAATACGAGGAACCCGAGCAGCACCATGATGGCGGCAGAGGTGCGTTCGACAAAAGCACGCTCGGGCGCGTCGGCCCAGAGGAAGATCTGCACCGGCAGGACCGTAGCCGGGTCGAAGAACCCCTGGGGCACATCGACGATGAAGGCGATCATGCCGATCATCAGCAACGGCGCCGATTCGCCCAGGGCCTGGGCCATGCCGATGATGGTCCCGGTCAGCATGCCGGGCATGGCCAGGGGGACCACGTGGTGGAAGGTGGTCTGGATCTTGGACGCGCCCATACCCAGGGCCGCCTCGCGGATCGACGGGGGCACGGATTTCAGCGCCGCCCGGCTGGAGATGATGATGGTCGGCAGGGTCATCAGCGTCAGCACCAACCCGCCGACCAGGGGCGCGGATCGGGGCAGGCCGAAAAACTGCAGGAACACCGCCAGGCCGAGCAGACCGAATACGATGGACGGGACCGCCGCCAGATTGTTGATATTGATCTCGATAAGGTCGGTAAACCGGTTCTTGGGCGCGAATTCCTCCAGATACACGGCTGCGCCTACGCCGATCGGAAACGACAGCGCCAGAGTCACGACCAGCATATAGAAGGACCCTTTCATGGCCCCCCAGATTCCGGCCAGCTCGGGATCGCGGGAGTCCCCGTGGGTGAAGAAGGCGGTGTTGAATCTCATCTCTACCCGGCCACGATCCTCCAGGGTCTGCAGCCACGCGATCTGCATGTCCGACAGACGCCGCTCCGATTCCTGCACGCTGCGCGAGATCTTGCCCTTCATCAGCATATCGGCGTCGGCGCTGGCGAGCAGCGTGACGCGGGCCGTCTGGCCGATCAGGTCCGGGCTTTCCAGCACCATCTGCTGCAGCTGATAGGGGGCGCTGTTGCTGACCAGGGCCCCAAGGGCGCGCCGGTCCGATCGTCCGGTGGCGCCGGGGAAGAGATACAGCAGCGACTCCCGGATCAGGGTGTTGTAATTTGCGCGCCTGAGCGCTTCCTCGCTGCGCCCACCTTCCGGGTCGATCACTTCGGGATCGAAGTAGACCTCCAGTTCCACAAACGTCTGGTAGAAAGCCGTATGGCCCTTGCCGACGATGTCGGTGAGCAGGAACACCAGAAAGCTGAGCCCGAGGATCACGGAAATCAGCCCGTAGAGCCGGAACCGGCGCTCGGCACCATAGCGTTTCTTCAGACTCGCATTGACCTTCGCGTTGGTGATCTCAGCGAGGGTGCGCGTGTCGGCACCTGTCGGCAAAGCTTTACTCATATTGCTCACGATATTTCTTCACCACCTGCAGGGCGATGACGTTGAGGATCAGCGTGACCACGAACAGCACCAGACCCAGGGCGAACGCCGCCAGGGTCTTGGGCGTATCGAACTCCTGATCACCCACCAGCAGGGTGACGATCTGCACCGTCACCGTGGTGACGGCTTCCAGCGGGTTGGCGGTGAGGTTGGCCGCCAGTCCCGCCGCCATCACCACGATCATGGTCTCACCGATGGCGCGGGAGGTGGCCAGCAGCAGGCCGCCGACGATCCCGGGCAGCGCGGCCGGGATGATGACCTGCTTGGTGGTCTCGGACTTGGTGGCGCCCAGGGCATAGGCGCCGTCCCGCATCGCCTGGGGCACGGCGTTGATGACATCGTCGGACAGGGACGAGACGAACGGGATGATCATGACCCCCATTACCAGACCCGCGGCCAGCGCGCTCTCGGAGGCCACGCTCAGCCCGAGGCCCTCGCCGAAGTTCCGGATCATCGGGGCGACCGTCAAGGCGGCGAAGAAACCGTAGACGACGGTGGGTATGCCGGCCAGGATTTCGAGCAGCGGCTTGGCGATGGTGCGGACCTTGCGCGGTGCGTACTCGGCCAGATAGATGGCCGTCATCAGGCCGATCGGCGCGGCCACTACCATGGCGATGCCGGCGATCAGCAGGGTGCCCGTAAACAGGGGCACGGCGCCGAATGCCCCCGACCCGCCGACCTGGTCGACCCGGAGCGCGATCTGCGGGCTCCAGTCGAGCCCGAACAGGAATTCGGTGATGGGCACCGACCGGAAGAACCGGATGGACTCGAACAGCACCGACAGCACGATGCCGAGAGTGGTGAAGATGGCGATGGTCGAACAGCCGATCAGGATCCAGCGGATCACGCCCTCGACGCTGTTCCGCGCGCGCATTTCCGGCTTGACCATGCGCCGGGCGAACAGGAACCCGAGCATCGCGAGGGCCGCCACGAACAGCGTCCGCGTCCATCGGAAACGGCTCTCGAGACGCTCCCAGTGATCCGCGGCGGCCCGGATCTCGGGAGAGATCTCACCGCTGACGATATTCCCGGCGACCAGGTTCTTGACGTCGTTCATGATCAGGCCCACCCGCTCGGGGGGCAGCGCCTGGATCTCGGCGGACAGGCTCTGGCTCACCAGCTCCGTGAGGATGGCCGGCTCCATGGATTTCCAGACGAACAGGAGCAGGACGGCGGGCAAGCCGACCCAGATTGCCGTGTAGAGGCCGTAGTGTCCGGGCAGGGAATGGAGGGCGCGCACGCCGCCGTGTGCGGCTGCCACGCTGAAGGCTCGTTGCCGTCCGAGGGCAAAACCGCCCACGCTGAGCAGGATGACGATCAGCAACAAAGTCGAGGCTGTCACGGAACCCCCCTGCGCCCGACCCCCGTCGAGCCGTCCCTGGCCGGGACTGTTGTTCGATTACCCAGAAAAAGGTGGCGGCGGTCTCATGGAACCGCCGCCGCCCTGTTGTTTCCGACCGCAGAAACGGCCGTTGTCGAGTCAGCTGCGAAGTCTAGTTCGCGGCGAGGCTCAACGGAGTCAGGCTCTTGACCG
>JASFJM010000009.1:0-22825 GCA_050122055.1 Gammaproteobacteria bacterium
CTGCTCAACCGACGCCCCAGATAGACGAAACGGTTGGCGTCGCGGATGGTCCGGCGCGGATTGGTGATGAGCACCCGGATGCGGGCATAGCTGCGGGACAGACAGAGGTATTTCACCGCATCGAGGAAATGCGGGTGGTCATAGAGATTGGTCTCCAGATCCAGGGTCATGATGGTGATGCTGCGGTTTGCCAGGCGAGCCACCTCTACCATGGCCGTGCGCACCTCGTCCTTGCTGGACAGCACCCGGCGGGTGGAGTCGGCGCCGGTTTCCGGCAGGTTCTGGCCTTCGTTCAGCATCTCGCTAGATCTTTCGCCTCATCATCCGGTGGGGGATGTCCGCCTCGTCAAATTCTTCGCCCTCGGCGAGGAATCCGTACCGGGCATAGAACTCCAGCACCCGTGTCTGGCCGTGGAGGTACACCTCCTCCAGCCCCTGGCGGCGGGCCAGATCGATCAGTCGCTCCAGCATCGCCGCGCCGACGCCGCGGCTGCGCCATTCGGCAACCACCGCCATACGTCCGATTTTCCCCGAAGGATGCAGCCGACCGGTGCCGATTGCGTCACGATTTGTGTCTTCCGCCACCACCTGGAGGCAATCCGCGTCCATCCCGTCCCATTCCAGATCGGCGGGTACGGCCTGCTCGATCACGAATACGGCCTCCCGGACCCGCCGGATGGCCCCGGCGTCGCGGTCCCAGTCCGCCTCGCGCACGCTGAATTCGCTCATGTCCCGCTCCCTCCGGAATTCCCATGCTCTCCGATCCATTCGAGACTGCCCTGTTCCAACAGCGCTGTCAGCAGCCCGAGCGGGGTGTCGTCATCAGCCAACCCGGCCTGATCCAGGTGCCCGGCCTCGCACAGGGCCCGGGCCGCAGTTTCTGCCGCCGGACCCAGGCACCAGCTTTGACCGTCGGCGAACAGCAGCACCTCCCCGTCGCTACGGCGGCGCCAGGCGAAGCGGGCCGTAGCCGCGCGACCAAGCCGGTCTCCCGCCGCGAGTCTGGCGGCCACCTGCTCAGGATCCGTTGGCTCGATCGGACGAGCGGCCAAGAGCCATGGCTTGTTGCCGGTGACGAGCCGGCCCAGGGCTTCATCGAGCAGCCCGTCTCCGAGCGGCATGACCTGCTGCAGCAGGGCGGACGCGCGGGCTGACGCCTCATCGCTGATCCGGACACCGTCACTCTCGTGACGGGCGAGGCCGGAATCCCCGTAGCGGAGATCCGGGTGCTGTTGGTCGAGCAGGGCTCCGGCGGCGGCCAGCAATTCGCCGGCCGAGGGGGCACGAAAGCCGATCGACAGGGTGATAGAGGAATCCGCGCCGATGCCGTAATGGGCGATGCCGGGCGGCAGATACAGCACGTCGCCCGGCACGGTCTCCAGCGTCTCGCCGGGACTGAACTCGTCGAGCACACGCAGTTCGGAATCCTCCCGCCAGGCGATCTTCCCGGGTTCCGGGTCCAGTCCCCAGGTCCGCGTGCCCTGGCCCTGGATAAGGAACACATCATAGGCATCCACGTGGGGTCCGACGCTGCCGCCGGGAGCCGCAAAGCTGATCATCAGATCATCCATCCGCCAGGGCGGGATGAAGTCGAACCGATCCATCAGCGGCCTCAGCTCGGGCAGGTGTTTCTCCACGTCCTGAACCAGCAGGGTCCAGCCCTCCTCCGGAGCGGTGACGAAGTCCTCCTCTTCGAAGGGTCCGTGGCGAAGGGTCCAGCCGGTGGATTCGTCGCCGGTGGCGATACGGGATTCCACTTCGGCTTCGCAGGCCAGGCCCGCCAGTTCTTCGGGACTCAGGGGACACGTCCAGGGGATGAGCGCACCGGGAAGGTAGAGCGGCTTTCGCTGCCAATACTCCGCCAGGAAGCGGTCGGCATCCAGCCCCGGGGGCCAGCGCATCATGATTCGGGTGGCAGCTCCAGTGCCTGGGCCGCCGCATTGCCGGTATAGCCGGAGGGGGTCAGCGCCCGCAACCGCTCCCGGGCTTCCGCCGGCAGGTCAAGCCCGGCGATAAACTCGTGCATGGCGGCTTCGCCGACCTTGCGCCCCCGGGTCAGCGCCTTGAGTTGCTCGTAGGGATTTTCGAGGCCGTAGCGCCGCATCACCGTCTGCACGGGTTCGGCGAGCACTTCCCAGTTCTCATCGAGATCGGCGGCCATGCGCGCGGTGTCGGGCTGCAGCTTGTCCAGGCCTTTCTCCAGCGACGCGAAGGCGATCCCGGTATGGGCGATGGCCACACCCAGATTCCGGAGCACGGTGGAATCGGTCAGATCACGCTGCCAGCGGGAGATGGGCAGCTTGCCGGCGAAATGGTCGAGCAGCGCATTGGCCAGGCCCAGATTCCCTTCGGCATTCTCGAAATCGATGGGATTGACCTTGTGTGGCATGGTTGACGAACCGACCTCGCCGGCGACGGCCCGTTGCCGGAAATAGCCGATAGAAATATAGCTCCAGACATCCCTGCACAGATCGATCAGGACGGTATTGAAACGGGCCAGGCCGTGGCAGTACTCGGCGATCCAGTCGTGGGGCTCGATCTGGGTGGTGAACGGGTTGAACGCGAGGCCGAGACCGGTGACAAAGCCCCGGCTGAGAGCCGGCCAGTCGGCTTCGGGATAGGCCGCCAGGTGGGCGTTGTAATTGCCGACGGCTCCGTTCATCTTGCCCAGGATCATCACCGCCCCAAGTTGTTCACGCTGCCGGTAGAGGCGCCAGGCGATGTTTGCGAACTCTTTGCCCAGGGTGGTGGGGGAGGCCGGTTGTCCGTGAGTGCGGGAGAGCATGGGGACGTCTGCGTTCTCCCTCGCCAGTGCGCAGATCCTGCGCAGCAGCGACTCCTGTCCGGGCAGCAGGAACCGGTCCCTCGCCGCAGACAACATCAGGGCGTAGGCCAGGTTGTTGATGTCCTCGGAGGTACAGGCGAAGTGGGTGAATTCCGTCAGCCGTTCGTCGGCACCGGCGGCCTCCAGTTGCCGCTTGATGAAATACTCCACCGCCTTGACGTCGTGGTTCGTGACCGCCTCGATCTCTTTCACCTGCCGGGCGTCGTCTTCGGTGAAATCCTCAGCCAGACGGCGGAGCACGGAGGCGGGTCCGGCGGCGGGCTTCGGCAGGCCGATCTCCGGGGCGGCGGCCAGCGCCTTGAGCCACTCCACTTCGACCTTGACGCGGAAGCGGATGAGGCCGTATTCGCTGAAGATCTCGCGCAGCCCGGCGGTCTTGGCGGCGTAACGGCCGTCGACCGGAGAGATCGCGGTGAGGGTGTTCGGATCCATGCCCGTAGGAATCAAAAATGCTAGGATGGCGCATCATACATCAGAAGCCCTTTTCAGGGTTTTTCGGTCGATGACCCCGGTCTTTCAGGCCTTGTACGGCGACGGCATTTCCCGGCGCCGGAACGGCATGATCCTGGCCGGCGACCGCTGAGGGTTTCCTTGTCTTCGGAGAGTCCACATGGGCGATACAGATTATCGGATCAAGCGCGACAGCATGGGTGAACTGCGGGTCCCGGCCGACGCGCTCTGGGGCGCACAGACCCAGCGGGCGGTGGAGAATTTTCCGATCAGCGGGCTACGCATGCCGCGTGGGTTCATCCGTGCCGTCGGACTGGTCAAATGGGCCGCAGCCCGGGCCAACTCGAAGCTGGGGTTGATCGAGGCGGACGTGGCGGCGGCCATCGAACATGCTGCCGATGCGGTGATCGAAGGCCGGCATGACGACCAGTTCCCGATCGACGTGTTCCAGACCGGCTCCGGCACCAGCACCAACATGAATGCCAACGAGGTCATCGCCCATCTCGCCAGCGAACGCCTCGGCTCGCCGGTCCACCCCAACGATCACGTCAACATGGGCCAGAGCAGCAACGACGTCATCCCCACCGCCATCCACGTCAGCGCCGCGCTGGAGATCCGGGAAGCGCTGCTGCCGGCCCTGGCTCACCTGGCCAAGACCCTGGACACCAAGGCGGAGGCCTGCGCCGAGATCGTCAAGACCGGCCGTACCCACCTGATGGATGCCATGCCCATCACCATGGCCCAGGAACTCGGTGGCTGGTCCGCACAAATCCGGAGTGGCATCGCCCGCGTCGAGAGCGCGCTGCCGCGGATCCAGCGGCTGGCCCAGGGCGGCACGGCGGTCGGCACAGGGATCAACGCGCATCCGGAATTCGGCGAACGATTCGCTACCGAACTGAGCGAGCGGACCGGCATCGCCTTCGAGCCCAACAGCGACTACTTCGAGAGCCTGAGCAGCCAGGACGCGGCGGTGGAAGTCTCCGGCCAGCTCAAGACCGTGGCGGTAAGCGTGCTGAAAATCGCCAATGATCTGCGCTGGATGAACAGCGGACCGCTGGCGGGCCTCGGCGAGATCGCCCTGCCGGCGCTGCAACCCGGCAGCAGCATCATGCCGGGCAAGGTCAACCCGGTGATCCCGGAGGCCGCCGCCATGGTCGCGGCCCAGGTGATCGGCAACGACGCCACCATCACGATCGGCGGCGGCTCCGGCAATTTTCAGCTCAACGTGATGTTGCCGGTGATCGCCCACAACCTGCTCCAGAGCATCCAGATCCTCGCCAGCGTCACCCGTCTGCTGGCGGACCGGGCCATCGCCGGCTTCAACGTCAACGAGGACCATCTGCAGGACGCGCTGGAGCGCAATCCGATCCTGGTGACGGCGCTCAATCCGGTCATCGGCTATGAACTGGGGGCGGCTACCGCCAAGCGCGCCTATGCCGAGGGCCGCCCGATCCGCGAGATCGCCCGGGAGATGACCGAATTGTCCGACGACGACCTGGCGCGGCTGCTGGACCCCACGGTCCTGACCCGCGGCGGCATCAACAAATAGTGTCGAGCGCCGGCGCCGGTCACCCGGATCTCAGGGACCTGATCCGCCGGCGTCTGGCAGGCAGCCAGCCGCAACCGGCGGATCGCATCAACATGCCCGGCTACGGAGATCTGCCGCAGATGATCCGGCGGCTTCGCATCCGCCGCCTGGTCCCGGCTGCGGTGCTGGTGCCGATCATCGACCGGCCCGCCGGGCTGTCCCTGCTGCTGACTCGCCGGGCGGAAGATCTCAAACACCATCCGGGCCAGATCAGCTTCCCGGGGGGGCGTCTCGAATCCGGAGACAGGGGCCCGGCCGGCGCCGCGCTCCGGGAGACCCGGGAAGAGGTGGGTCTGCCGGAGGGGCATGTGGAAATAGTCGGCTATCTGGACAACTATCTGACCATCACCGGATACGCCGTCACGCCGGTGGTGGCCTTCGTCCGTCCCGGTTTCGAGCTGGAACTGGACACCACCGAGGTGGCGGAGGCTTTCGAGGTGCCGCTGACACATGTACTCGATCGGGAGCGGGTGGTGCGCCGGCACAGCCGATTCCTCGGTCTGCGTCTGCCGTATTTCGAGATCCCCTACCGTGACTACAACATCTGGGGCGCCACCGCAGGGATGCTGATCAGCCTGCGCCAGCGTCTGTTCGAGGAACAGGAATCGTGAACGATGTGGCCTGGCTGATCGACATCATGGCGCGGCTTCGTCATCCCGAGCACGGTTGCCCCTGGGACATCCAGCAGACCTTCGAGACCATCGCCCCCTATACCATCGAGGAGGCCTATGAGGTCGCCGACGCCATCGAGCGGCACGATCTCGAAGATCTGCGCGACGAACTCGGCGATCTGTTGCTGCAGGTCGTCTACCATGCCCGCATGGCCGAAGAGTCCGGCGCGTTCCGCTTCGACGACGTGGTGGAGGCGATCTGCCGCAAGATGGTCAGGCGTCATCCCCATGTATTCGGCGACGAGACGGTCGCGGATGCCGGTGCCCAGACCGAAGCATGGGAACGCCTGAAAGCCCAGGAGCGGGATCGGCGGAAGGACGAGCACCGAGACCAGAGCCACCTGGCCGGCATCGCCCGGGGCCTGCCGGCACTGGTGCGGGCCGGCAAGCTGGGCCGCCGCGCTGCGCGTGCCGGGTTTGACTGGCCGGACGTTGACGGGGTGGTTGCGAAGCTCCACGAAGAGCTGGCGGAACTGGAATCCGATCTGGACGATGACGTCCGCATGGAGGACGAGATCGGCGATCTGCTGTTCACGGTCGTCAATCTGTGCCGTCACCGGGGTCTGGACCCGGAGCGGGCGCTGCGACGGAGCAATGCCAAATTCGAACGCCGTTTCAGGGCCATGGAGACATCACTGGCCTCGAGCGGGACGAGCGTGTCCGAGGCCGATGGGGACCAGCTGGACGCGGCGTGGCAGGAAGTGAAGCGATCCGAGTGCTGATCCTGCCGCTCACGCCGGATACGGGCTGCTGAAATGTCCGGGCGTCTCCGGGAACTGGAGCAGCGGATCAGCGAGGCCATGTACGCGGACCAGCCGCGCCTGCGGCGGCGCCTGAAAAAAGCGCGCAGGGCGGGGGGACCGGAACTTGACCAGGCCGCTCGTGCGATAGAGACATCAGCGGAAAAGGCGCGAACCCGGGCCGCCAGTCTGCCCTCCATCGCATACCCACCCGAACTGCCCGTCAGCGAGCGGCGCGACGAGATCGCCGAGACCATCGCCGCGCACCAGGTCGTGGTCCTCTGCGGTGAGACCGGATCCGGCAAGACCACCCAGTTGCCCAAGATCTGCCTCGACCTCGGGCGTGGAGCCCAGGGCCTGATCGGGCATACCCAGCCGCGCCGGATCGCGGCCCGTGCCACCGCCGCCCGGATCGCCACCGAACTCGGCGAGCCGCCGGGGCAACACGTGGGCTTCAAGATCCGGTTCGCCGATCACACCGGCCCCGACTGCCGGGTCAAGCTGATGACCGATGGGATCCTGCTGGCGGAGATCCCGCAGGATCGGTGGCTGCGCCGCTACGACACGCTGATCATCGACGAAGCCCACGAGCGCAGCCTCAACATCGATTTCCTGCTCGGCTATCTCAAACGGCTGCTGCCGCGCCGGCCCGAACTAAAGCTCATCGTTACCTCCGCCACCATCGACCCGGCCCGTTTCGCGGCTCACTTCGGCGACGCGCCGGTGATCGAGGTCTCGGGCCGCACCTACCCGGTCGAGACCCGCTACCGGCCGGCGCAGGCAGAGGACGAAAATGTGGAGGCGCGGGGACAGGTCGCCGCCATCCTCGAAGCGGTGGACGAACTAAGCCAGCAGCCCGGGCCGGGCGACCTGCTGGTCTTCCTGGCCGGCGAGCGGGAGATCCGCGAGACCGCCAATGCGCTGAGGCGCCATCATCCTTCCGGGGTGGAGATCCTGCCCTTGTTTGCGCGCCTGTCCGCCGCCGAACAGGACCGGGTTTTCAGGCGCGGCGGCAGGCGTCGTATCGTGCTGGCGACGAATATCGCCGAGACCTCGCTGACGGTGCCGGGGATCCGCTTCGTGGTCGACCCGGGACGGGCCCGGATCAGCCGCTACAGTTACCGCAGCAAAATCCAGCGCCTGCAGATCGAAGCGATCTCCCGGGCCAGCGCGGACCAGCGCAAGGGACGCTGCGGGCGGGAGCGCGACGGCATCTGCATCCGCCTCTACGACGAGACAGATTTCGAGGCGCGCCCCGCGTTCACCGATCCGGAGATCCTGCGTACCAATCTCGCCAGCGTCATCCTGCAGATGGAGGCCCTCGGTCTCGGTCATATTGAGGACTTCCCCTTCGTCGACGCGCCGGATCCGCGATTCGTTCGGGACGGATACCGCCTGCTGCGGGAACTCGGTGCCGTCGAGGACGATCAGCGCGTCACCGAAGCCGGGCGCCGCATCGCCCGCCTTCCGGTAGACCCGAGACTGGGACGCATCCTGCTGGCGGCGGCCGGGACCGACTGCCTGCGACCGGTATTGCCCATCGTCGCCATGCTCAGCATCCAGGATCCGCGCGAGCGTCCCCTGGAGAAGGCCGAAGCCGCCGATGAGCGGCACGCCCGCTGGCAGATCGAGGGATCGGACTTCCTCGGTATCCTGAAACTCTGGCGGGACTACCTGGAGCAGCGTCATCACCTGTCGGTCAACAAGCAGCGACGTTGGTGTAAGGAACACTTCCTGTCTTTCATGCGGATGCGGGAGTGGTATGACGTCCACCAGCAACTGTCCCAGCAGATGACGCAGATGGGGATGCGCCCCGGCCGGGGCGGGGTCGCGGCAGAAGTCGAAGCCGAGAGAGTCCATCGCGCCCTGTTGACCGGTTTCCTGGGCCACATCGGCCGGCGCGACGAGGACGGCAATTATCGGGGGCCTCGCGACAGCCGCTTCCTGGTCTCGCCCGGCTCTGTTCTGAGGGACAGCAAGTCACCATGGCTGATGGCGGCATCGCTTATCCAGACCACCCGGGTATTCGCACGCGTCGCGGCTCGTATCGAACCGGACTGGATCGAGTCGGCGGCGGCTCACCTGGTGCGGCGCCAGTACGATGCCCCAGGCTGGAGCGAGAAGCGCGGCAGCGTCGTGGCCCGGGAGACGGTGACGCTCTACGGCCTGGTGCTGGCCAGCGGCCGCCGCGTCGACTTCTCCCGGATCGACCCGGAGGCGGCCCGCGGCATCTTGCTGGAAGACGGCCTGGCCGCGGAGGCTCACTCTGTCCGTGCCCCGTTCGTCGACCACAACCGGGCCCTGCGCGAACGGCTGGAAGATCTGGAGGCCCGCATCCGGCGTCGTGATCTGCTGGCTGACCGGCCGCGGATCGCGGCGTTCTTCGACGCGCGGGTGCCGGCCGGTGTCTGCTCGCTGCGCGACTTCGAGGCCTGGCGCAAGAAGGCCGAGAAGAAAGACCCCCGCTGCCTGTTTATGGAGATCGACGACCTCACGGCCAGCGATGTTCCGCCCCTGGATCCGGATGATTTTCCCGATGCCATCAGCGTCGAGGGCAACACGCTGAGGCTGGTCTATCGGTATGAGCCGGGAGCCGACGATGACGGCGTGACCGTCCTGGTGCCGCGCGAACTGCTGGCCATGCTCTCGGAGGCGGATCTGGAGTGGCTGGTTCCGGGCCTCCTGGAAGAGAAGATCATCGCCATGGTGAGAGGCCTGCCGAAATCCCTGCGGCGACGTCTCGTGCCTGTCCCGGAGACGGCCGGGCGTTGCCTGCCCACCCTCCTGGCCGCGCAGGGCGAGCGCCTGGCGCCGTGTCTGGCCGCCGCCCTGCAACGGGAAGCCGCGGTGCCAGTGCCGGTCGAGACCCTGCAATCGGTGCCGCTACCCGATTATCTGCGGTTCAACATCCGGGTCCTGGAAGTCGACGGCGAATGCTGCGGCGAGAGTCGGGATCTGGATGCACTGCAAAGAGCGCTCGCACCGGCCGGCCCCGTGGCCCGAACAGCCGTCGATCCCGGCGCCTCCGGGACCAGCTCGGACTGGGCGTTCGGGACCCTGCCACGGACGGCGGAAATTATTCAGGACGGTCATCCCCGGCACCTGTTCCCGGGTCTGCACGATGACGGCGACGGTGCGACCCTGGCTTACTACGCGTCCGAAGATCAGGCGCTCGCTGAGCACCGCGCCGGCGTGCTCCGGCTGATGCGGCTGGCGGCGGCACGGGAGGAGAAGTATCTGAGCCGGGAACTGGCCAGGCACCGCAGCCTCAATCTCAACCCGGACCTGGGCGTGGAGGGCGGCGACCTGATCGAGGACATGGTGGCGCTCGCAGCGGAGCAGGCGTTCCTGCCCGGGGACACCGAGGTGCCCAGGGACGAGAGCGCGT
The DNA here is from genome assembly GCA_050122055.1 of Gammaproteobacteria bacterium. GTDB lineage: Bacteria > Pseudomonadota > Gammaproteobacteria > Steroidobacterales > XN24 > CAMYOC01. The sequence goes on from JASFJM010000009.1 coordinate 9,683, forward strand.
TCGGTGAGCGGACCCGGACCGGGCGGCCTCAGCTGGTCGCCGCCGGCACCGAGTTGGCCAGCCTGGTGGCGGATGTGCTGGACCGATGGCGGCGCGCCAGGGCCCGTCTCCAGGATATCACCACCTCACCCGCCGCCGGCGAGGCGGTCAGGGACCTGGAGATCCAGCTGGACGGTCTCGTGCACCCGGGCTTCCTGCGCCAGACGCCACCGGGATGGCTGCAGCACTGCCCGCGCTTCCTCGACGCGGTGCACGTGCGTCTGGACAAGCTGCGCGACGGCGACCCCCGTGACATGGCCCTGACGCAGACGGTACAGCCCTTCCAGGCGCGATTGCTGAAACGGCAGGCCGAGGCGGGTGACCAGCCGATGCCGCCGGCGCTGCTGCAATACCGCTGGATGCTGGAGGAGTTGCGGGTTTCGTTGTTCGCCCAAACCCTGCGCACGTCAATCAAGATCTCACCCAAGCGCCTGGAGCGGCAATGGGAGAAAGTCGTCGCCGGCTGAAAGACGGCCGACATGGACAGACGGGTTTGACCTGGGCTGATAAGGTTCAACAGAATCCATACAGAGGTCGGAGCTCCGAGGCCCCGGCCCCGACATGACCACCGCTAAGCCAGGAGATCGGCCATGAGAATGGGAGTCGTCGTCGACGCCACCTGCGATCTCGCCCATGGCTTTGTGACCGAACACGATCTGGAGATTTTGCCGGCTGCATTGGTACTGGACCGCACGCGCGTGCTGATGGACAGACGCGACCCCGACACGACGCTGGCGATCTATCGCCGCTACATCTGCGATCGCGCCCAGGCACCGGCGATCCAGCCCATGAGTACGGTGGCCATCCGCGATTTGTTCCTCAACGAGCTGGTGTTGCGTTACGACCGCCTGCTGGTCCTTTGTATGGATGCCCGGCTGAGCGAGTTCTTCGATCACGCCACCCAGGCGTCCTACACGGTGCTCAAATCCTACCGGGAGCTGCGCAAGGATGCGGGGCTGGATCCCTCGTTCGCGATGCGCGTGCTGGACACGGGCACCGTCGGTCCCGGCGAGGCCGTGTTGGCCCATGAAGCGCTGCGCGCATTGCATGTCCGACAGGACGACTTCGACACCGCGCGGCGCACCGTGCAGGCGCTGGCGTCCCGGATCCGATGCCAACTGGTCGCGGCGGACCTCAGTTATCTGCGATATCGCCGGCGCGGCGGCACTCCGCGCCTGGGCGCTCGGGACTATCGGCTGGGTCGCTGGCTCGGCATGCGACCGTTGCTGTCGTTCGAGGAGGGGCGCTGGCGCGCCGTTGGCCGCGCTCGCAATTTCCACCGGGCGGCAAGTCAGCTGCTGACCCGCGCTGCCGAGCGCGCGGCGGACGGTGATGTGAGCAAGGTCATCGCCATGAGCTTCGGCGGCGATCCCCGGATGATCCGCTCGCTGCCGGCCTACAAGGACCTGGAGTCGACGGCGGCCCGGCGGCGGATCGACCTGCACCTGGCGGTGATGAGCGCGACCCTGGCCGCCCAGGTCGGCCCGGGTGCCTTTGCTCTGGCCTGGAGCGCCGCCTAGCCGCCCCGTTCGGAATCGTCCCCGATGGTCTTGCTCATGACGGCCCGCATCATGTCCATGGGCAGCGGGAAGATGATCGTGTTGGTGCCGGCGTTCGTCACCTCGGTGAGGGTCTGCAGATATCGCAGCTGGATCGACTCGGGCTGCTGAGCCAGTTTGCGCGCGGCCTCCAGCAGTCGTTCGGATGCCTGCATCTCACCCTCGGCGTGGATCACCTTGGCACGCCGCGACCGCTCGGCTTCGGCCTGGGCGGCGATGGCCCGGATCATGCTCTCGTCGAGATCCACATGCTTGATCTCGACGTTGGACACCTTGATGCCCCAGGCATCGGTCTGACGGTCGAGGATTGCCTGGATGTCCGCATTGAGCTTGTCTCGCTCGGACAGCATCTCATCCAGTTCGTGCTGACCGAGCACCGAACGCAGGGTGGTCTGGGCCAGCTGGCTGGTGGCCTCGTAGACGTTCTCCACCTGGATCACCGCCTTCTCCGGGTCGATGATGCGGAAATAGACCACCGCATTGACCTTCACCGACACGTTGTCCCGGGAGATCACATCCTGGGTCGGCACATCCATGACGATCACGCGCAGATCGCGCTTGACCATCTCCTGGATGACCGGGATGACGATGATCAATCCGGGACCCTTGACCTTCCAGAAACGGCCGAGCTGGAAGATGACGCCCCGTTCGTATTCCTTGAGGATCTTGATGGCGCTGATCAGCAGCAGCACCAGGAAGGCGAGACCAAAAACGGCAAAATTCTCGAACATGATCATTGCTCCGTATCGTCGATGGGTTCCACCGCGAGCGTCAGCCCGTCCACTGCGGTGACCCTGAGTGTCTGGCCGGCTTCGACCGGTTGCTCGGAATGGGCGCTCCACAGCTCTCCATGCATGAAGACCTGGCCGGCTCCCTCGAATGGCATAGTAGCCTCGGCGCGGCCGCCGAGCAGTTGCTCGGCGCCGCTGACGACCGGCCGGTTCCGGGCCTTGATGGCCAGCCAGATGGTGGCCATCACCAGCGCCCCGCCCAACAGGGCGATAGAGCCGATCAGCGTCATGGGCACGCCGAAACCCGGCACGTCGGTGTCCATCAGGATCACCGAGCCGGCCACGAAGGCGATGATGCCGCCGATGCCGAGCGCACCGAAGCTGGGTACGAATGCCTCGGAGATCATCAGGATGATGCCCAGGGCGATCAGACCGAGGCCGGCGTAGTTCACTGGCAGGATCTGGAAGGCATAGGCGGCCAGCAGCAGACAGATGGCGCCCGCGACACCAGGCAGGATGGCTCCGGGGTTATACCCCTCGAACAACAGGCCGTAGAGCCCGACCAGCAGCAGCAGATAGGCGACGGTGGGGTTGGTTATCACGGCCAGCAGTTCAGTACGCCAGTCCGGCTCGATGCGCTCGGTCATGAGCCCGGCGGTAGCGAGTTCCACATCGCCCGAAACGGTCTCGACCGTGCGGCCGTCGATCTGCTGGAGAAGGTCGGCCAGATCGGTGGCGACCACATCGATGACCCCGATTTCGAGCGCCTCTTCGGCGGGCAGGCTGGCAGCCTCGCGCACGGCCTGCTCCGCCCATTCCACGTTGCGGTCTCGCAACTCGGCCAACCCGCGGATATATGCGACCGCATCGTTCACCGCCTTGGCCGTGGAGGCGTCCGCCGGCGATCCCGCGCCATCTTCCGGCTCTGCCTCCTTTCCCTCCGCGGCCTCATCTCCAGCATCCGGCTCCGGCCGCGGGCCTGTCGGCCGGGCAGGGGGCTTGGGTTGAGTACCGCCCACGGGCACCGGCGTCGCGGCGCCCAGGTTGGTGGCCGGGGCCATGGCAGCAATATGACTGGCATAGAGGATGTAGGTGCCGGCGCTGGCGGCTCGGGATCCACCCGGATAGACGAAGGTCGCCACGGGCACGGGCGAGGCGAGGATCGCCTTGATGATGTCCCGCATGGCGCTGTCGAGACCCCCGGGCGTATCCATCTCCAGCACGACCACGGCGGCGCCCCGTTCCGGCGCGCTTTCGATGCCCCGGCGCAGATAATCGGCGGTGGCGGGACCGATGGCGCCCTCGACCCGCAACAGAAGGGCGACGTCACCGTCCTCGGCAACGGCGCTGGCACCCACTACTGTCGTCACCAGCGCCAGCAACAGGCACGGTATGCGGCGCAGCACCCGGGAATCAGAGTTTATCCACATTTCATGTTGATAGTATCTGGTGCCCGTCGAGCCCGCCAGCGCAGGCGGCGTCTTCCGCTATACTCCCGCGACCCGTCGACCCATCGACCCGCAGATTCGGACATCATGGAAATCACGTTCATCACCACCGGTGGGACCATCGACAAGGTCTACTATGACGCCAAGAGCCGGTACGAGGTCGGCGAGTCGGTGGTCGAGCAGATGCTGCGTCAGGGCGGAGTCCACTTCGAGCACCGCATTATCGCGCTGATGCGCAAGGACAGTCTCGAACTGACCGACCACGACCGGCAGCTGATCCGGGCCACAGTCGAGGCAGACCCCGGGCGGCTGTTCGTGATCACTCACGGTACCGACACCATGGTGGAAACCGCGAAGGCTCTGTCGGGTCTGAAGGACAAGGTCGTGGTGCTCACCGGCGCCCTCAACCCGGCCCGGTTCCAGGCCAGCGACGCCATATTCAATATCGGCATGGCCGTGGCCGCCGTGCAGGCGCTTGAGCCGGGCGTGTATCTGGTGATGAACGGCCAGATTTTCGATCCCGCAGACGCGCGCAAGAACCGCAAGCTCAATCGCTTCGAACACCTGGATGGACACTGACCCGAACCGGAGGAGACACCCGCCCATGTTCACGAGACCGATCCTGATCCTGCTGCTGGCACTTGTCGCCATGCCGGTTGCCGCCGATGCGGTGCGTAAGCAAGAGCCCTCCAAGCCGGCCCCGGCCACCACGTCAGCTGCCGCTGAAGAGATCGTAGTGCAGGTGGATCAGATTTCGGGCCCGGTCTATATGCTCACCGGGCGCGGCGGAAATATCGGCCTGTGTATCGGCGATGACGGCGTCTTCATGGTCGACGATCAGTATGCGCCACTGACGCCGGCGATCCGTCAGGCCATCGCCCAGATCACCGATGACCCGGTGCGCTTCGTCCTCAATACCCACTGGCACAGCGACCATACCGGAGGCAATGAGAATTTCGGTGAGCTGGGCGCAGTGATCGTCGCCCACGACAAGGTCCGCGAGCGCCTGGCCAGCGATCAGTTCATGCCCTTTATGGACAGACAGGTGCCGGCGTCGCCGCCCGGCGCACTGCCGGTCGTGACCTTCAACGACGCGGTCACCTTCCACATGAATGACAACACCATCCGCGCATTCCACGTGGCCGGCGCTCACACCGACGGCGATGCCATCGTCCACTTTGACACCGCCGACGTGGTCCATATGGGGGACGTCTTCTGGAACGGCGTCTATCCGTTTATCGATACCCACAGCGGCGGCTCCATCCGCGGCATGATCGCCGCGGTGGACGTGTCACTGGCGATCATCGGTGAAGGGACCGCCGTGATCGCCGGACACGGCCCGCTTGGCGACCGGACCGCGCTGGTCGCCTACCGGGATATGCTCCAGGGCGTCGCCGACCGCATCCAGACCTTGATCGACGAGGGCAAGAGCCTTGAAGAGATCCAGGCAGCGGCGCCGACTTCGGACTGGGATGGCGAATGGGGCAACGGCTTTATCAAGCCGGAAGCCTTCGTGCGCATGATCCACGAGGACCTGTCGGACTAGGCAGAGGGAACGGGGCACCCGGAGGCCCCGCGTCTTTCACGGCATCCTCCGGCCTGACCGGCGGCGAGGCTCAGCCCAGCCGGAACTTTATCCCCTGGGCCAGCGGCAGTTCATGGCTGTAGTTGATGGTATTCGTCTGGCGGCGCATATAGGCCTTCCACGAGTCCGAGCCGGCCTCCCGTCCGCCGCCGGTCTCTTTCTCGCCGCCGAAGGCGCCGCCGATCTCGGCGCCGGAAGTGCCGATATTGACGTTGGCGATACCGCAGTCGCTGCCCGCAGCCGACAGAAAACGCTCTGCGTTCTGCAGATTGTCGGTGAAGATCGCCGATGACAGGCCCTGGCGGACGGAATTATGCATGGCCAGGGCCTCGTCCATATTGTGGAACGGGATCAGATACAGGATCGGCGCGAAGGTCTCGTCCTGGACGATCTCCCATTCGTTCATCGCCTTGACGATAGTGGGCTGGACGAAGTTGCCGGGGCGGTCAATGACGTGGCCGCCGGTGAGCACCCGGCCGCCGCTGGCGATGACCCGTTCCAGCGCCGCCTCGAAGCGGATTACAGACGATTGATCGATCAGGGGACCCATCAGGGTATCCGGGTCCATGGGATCGCCGATACGCACCTGCCGATAGGCGGTGACGAGCTGGTGGGAGAGCCGCTCGAACTGGCTTTCGTGGATCAGCACCCGGCGCGTCGAAGTACAGCGCTGGCCGGCCGTGCCCACGGCGCCGAAGACGATGGCGGGGACGGCCAACTCCAGCCGCGCATGCTCGTCGACGATGATGGCGTTGTTGCCGCCTAGCTCCAGCAGACAGCGCCCCATACGGCCGGCCACCCGGTGGCCCACTTGCCGGCCGACTTCGCAGGAGCCGGTAAACGAGACCAGGTCGATCTGCGGATCGTCGACGAAATGCTCGGCCAGCGCCACGTCGCTTTCGACGAACAGACTGAAGATCGGCGGAAAGCCGTGACCTTCGAGCGCTTCGTTACAGATCTTCTGCACGGCGATGGCGCACAGCGGCGCTTTGGGTGACGGTTTCCAGATGCAGACATCACCGCAAACGGCGGCGAGCAGCGCGTTCCAGGACCACACCGCGACCGGGAAATTGAAGGCGCTGATGATCCCCACCAGACCGAGCGGATGCCACTGCTCGTACATCCGGTGACCCGGGCGCTCGGAATGCATGGTGTTCCCGTAGAGCATGCGGGACTGGCCGACCGCAAAATCGGCGATGTCGATCATCTCCTGGACCTCACCGTCTCCTTCCGCCTTTATCTTGCCCATCTCCAGGGTCACGAGACTGCCCAGGGCGTCCTTGTGCCGGCGCAGCGCTTCGCCCACCAGACGGACGGCCTCGCCACGGCGGGGCGCGGGGATCAGGCGCCAGGTCTGGAAAGCCTCCCGGGCGCGCTGGACGATGATGTCGTAGTCCTGACGGGTCGCCGCGCGCACGCGGCCGATGAGTTCGCCGGTGGCCGGGTTGATCGATTCGATGATCTCCCCCCCGTCACAGGGCAGCGCGGTCGCGCCGCTCCAGGCCCCGGGGTTCTCGTCCTGCAGCCCGAGTTGCTCGAGGATCTTGTGCATCATTTCGCTCCTTTGAGACGCTGGTGCCCGGCGGCGCCGGTGGCCACCAGGGTGGCCGAGGTATCGCTGGTTCCGCCGTGAGCATAGAAGTGCCCGAAGCGGTTATCGAGGATGTCCTTGAGGCGGAAGTTCTCCTGTGCCACAAAGCCCTGGTAGTCCTCGGCGTTGGTAATGACCCGATCCAGCACGGCGCACACGCCGGCCGCCGTCGTCACCTGGATCGCCGACCACAAACGGCCGACGATGACCTGAGGATAGACCTTGTTGACGTAGTTCTCCTCGCGGAATTCGCCGTCCTGCCAGCCGCTGACCGATACGTAGATGACGACCACGTCCTGCAGGGTCCTCGGCACTGCTTTCTCCAGGATCCGTTTGAGCGTGCCCCGGTCTTCATTGAGGCGCAGGCCGTTCATCAACAGGCGCATCTGCTCGCAGTGGCCGGGATAGCGCATGGTCTTGTAATTGATCTGGCGGGCTTGCCCACCGTAGGTCTCACCCAGGGAGCCGAGCCCGCCGGAGGTGTTGAAAGCCTCGTAGAGCGTGCCGTCGATCTCGATCTCTTCGCGGCCTTCCAGCGGCAGCACGTCGATGACCTCGCCGTCGACCACGCTCTGGCAGATGTTGCCGTATTCATTGATCAAGCCGTCAGTGGACCAGGTCAGGGAATACTTCAGCACGTTGCTCGGGTTCTGGGGCAGGGCGCCGACCCGCAGCTTGACCGTATCCACCCGCTCGAAATGCTGGATCAGTTCGTTTGCCGCGATGCTGATGAACCCCGGGGCGAGACCACACTGGGGCGCGAAAGCGGTCCGGGCGTCCTGGGCCAGCGTGCGCACCGCGCGGGTGACCGCGACGTCTTCGGTCAGATCGAAGTAGTGCAGCCCGAGCTCAGCCGCCACCGAGGCGACGCCTTCGTTGCAGAAATAGGGCAGACCGGACACCACCGCATCGGCCGGATGCGTCTCCAGATGCGCCCGGAGCCGGTCCGGATCGGCAGCATCAAGCTGGAACGGCACGACGCTGTCAAGCTGATGGGCCTTGGCGACCGCGGCAGCGGTATCGCCGTCCACGTCGGCAAGCTGGATCCGGTAGTCGCCGGATTCACCCAGCAGGCCTGAGATCAATGCGCCGATTTTTCCGGCGCCGAGGACGAGAACGCGATGCATAGACGGACTCCGAGAGAATGCCTGTTGGCAGGCTCTTCTTGTTCTCCACGGAGCGTGGCCCGGGAGCGGGAAGGGCGGCATTGTGCCAACTCGCCGATGCACGGTCTACCGGCCGGCGGGGCCGATAGTCTTTTGCATTGCGTCAACTCACGGTAGCATTGACCGTCATGACTCGCGCACACGATCAGACAGGCTGGCATCCGGCCAGCTGGCTCGGCCGCAAGGCGGTCCAGCAACCCAGCTACCCACACGAGGCCGCGGTGGAGGCGGTGCTGGCCGATCTCAGCCGGCTGCCGCCGCTGGTCGTCTCCGGCGAGGTCGAGGCCCTGAAGCAGCAGATCGCCGAGGCCCAGCGCGGCCATCGCTTCCTGTTGCAGGGCGGCGACTGCGCGGAGAGTTTCGACGAGTGCAGCTCGGACCGCATCGCGAAGAAGCTCAAGATCCTGCTGCAGATGAGCGTGGTGCTGCTGCACGGGCTGAAGAAGCCGGTGATCCGGGTCGGCCGCATGGCCGGTCAATACGCCAAGCCGCGCTCGGCGGATACCGAGACCCGGGACGATCTCACGCTGCCCAGCTATCGGGGCGACCTGGTCAACCGCAACGGCTTCACCGCCGATGACCGGGTGCCGGATCCGCAGCTGATGATGCGCGGCTATGAGCGGGCGGCGCTGACCCTGAATTTTGTCCGCGCTCTGGTCGACGGCGGCTTCGCCGACCTGCACCATCCGGAATACTGGGATCTGGATTTCGTCGCCCATTCGCCTCTGGCCAAACAATACCGGCGCATCGTCGAATCCATCTCGGACTCGCTGGATTTCTTCGAATCCATATCCGGGGGACCGGTGCACCACACCCGGCGGATCGATTTCTACAGCAGCCATGAAGGGCTGCATCTGCTCTACGAACAGGCCCAGACCCGCTTTATCGAGCGCCGCGGGCACTGGTACAACCTGTCCACCCACTTCCCCTGGATCGGCATGCGCACCGCCGATGTGGACGGCGCCCATGTGGAGTACTTCCGCGGCGTTTCGAATCCACTGGCGATCAAGATCGGGCCGGGGATGACCGCCGAGTGGCTGCAGGAATTGATCGCGCGGCTCAACCCCCACAACGAACCGGGCCGGCTGACCCTGATCCATCGATTCGGGGCGGGCGAGATCGAGCAGCGGCTCCCAGCAATAATCGACGCGGTCCGGGCCACCGGCAGCACGGTCCTGTGGAGCTGTGATCCCATGCACGGCAACACCGAGTCCACCTCCAGCGGGCTCAAGACCCGGCGCTTCGACAATATCCTCAGGGAAGTCGAGCTGGCGTTCGAGATCCACCGGGAGGCCGGCAGCTATCTGGGCGGTGTCCACGTGGAACTGACCGGGGACGACGTGACCGAATGCACCGGCGGCGCCCGCGGCCTGACCGACGCGGATCTGGCGCGGGCCTACCGATCCCAGGTGGATCCCAGACTCAATTACGAGCAGGCCCTGGAGCTGGCCATGCGCATCGCCGGTCTGCACGGCAGATAGGCTCAATGGGCCAGTCCGCGGCCTCAGGCGGCCCTTGATGCTGCGAGGCTAGCCGCCATCCAGATCGCCCGCGTCGGCCTCGCGCCATTGGCCCGGCGCCAGTCCGTCCAGCGTCCAGGGCCCCACCGACCATCGGATCAGCCGCAGGGTGGGGTGGCCCACCGCCGCGGTCATCCGGCGCACCTGACGATTGCGGCCCTCCCGCAGTCCGATCTCCAGCCAGCCGGTCGGCACCGACTTGCGATAACGGATCGGCGGATCCCGGGGCCAGAGCCACTCCGGTTCATCGACGGCGCGCACCCTGGCCGGCCGGGTCGCTCGTCCGCCGATCTCCACGCCGCGGCGGAGCCGATCCATGGCATCGGCATCCGGTATCCCTTCGACCTGGACCAGATAGGTCTTGGTCAGCTTGCCGCGCGGATCACTGATGCGGGCCTGCAGAGCCCCGTCTCCGGTCAGGACGAGGAGCCCCTCGCTGTCGAAGTCCAGACGACCGGCGGGGTAGACACCGGGCCTGTCCAGGAATCGGCTCAGGGTCGTTTTGCCCTCGTGCGGGGAGAATTGGCATAACACCCGGAACGGCTTGTTCAGCAGGATCACGGACACGACGGGAGTATACGTCGCCGGGACGCGGCGGCGGACCGTCGGACCGGCGCGGCCTTGTCCCTGATTTTGCTTTGCAAATCGCTGTTGGAAACACTATATTGTGCAGTGCAGAAGCGGGGCTCGACTCAGGTTGAGAGGATGGTTTACAACTATCTCCCAACCAATTGTTTTTAATTACAAAAAGGTGTTCTCTCATGAGTTCTCAGTCCGAGCGGACAGAGACCGCGGACTACCAGATCCTCGGTCCCATGGAGCCGGGTTTCGAACAAATCCTCAGCGCCGAGGCGATGGCGTTCGTGGTCGATCTGACCCATCGCTTCGGGCCGAAGGTCGAGACCTTGCTGGCCCGGCGCCGGCAGCGCCAGCAGGAAATCAACGAGGGCAATTTCCCGGACTTCCTCGCCAGCACCCGGGAGATCCGCGCCGCTGATTGGCAGGTCGGCGAAATCCCCTTGGATCTCCAGGACCGCCGCGTCGAGATTACCGGCCCCACCGACCGGAAGATGGTGATCAATGCGCTGAACTCCGGGGCCAGGGTATTCATGGCCGACTGCGAGGACTCGATGACGCCGACCTGGCACAACGTCGTCCAGGGCCAGATCAATCTCCGGGACGCGGTCACCGGCGAGATCGAGTTCACCAGCCCCGAGGGCAAGGAATACCGTCTGGGCGACAACCCGGCGGTGCTGATCGTGCGTCCGCGCGGCTGGCATCTGTACGAGAAACACATCCTGCTCGAGGGCCAGCGCGTGCCCGGCGCGTTCGTGGACTTCGGGCTGTATCTGTTCCACAACGCAGGAGCTCTGAAGAAGAAGGGTACGGGCCCCTATTTCTACCTGCCGAAGCTGGAGAACCATCAGGAAGCCCGGCTCTGGAACGAGGTATTCGAGTTCTCCGAGGAACGGCTGGGTCTCCGCCACGGCACCATCAAGTGCACGATCCTGATCGAGACCATCCTCGCAGCCTTCGAGATCGACGAGATCCTGCACGCCCTGAAGGATTACATCGTCGGTCTGAACTGCGGCCGCTGGGACTACATATTCAGCTTTATCAAGAAATTCCATCGTTACCCGGAATACGTCCTGCCCGAGCGGGATCAGGTCACCATGACCACCCATTTTCTGCGCTCCTATTCCCAGCTCGTGATCAAGACCTGCCATCGCCGTGGCGCGCTGGCCATCGGCGGCATGGCGGCGCAGATCCCCATCAAGGGCGACGAGGCCGCCAACGAAGCGGCGATCGGCAAGGTGCGCCAGGACAAGGAGCGGGAAGCCACCGATGGTCATGACGGCACCTGGGTGGCCCATCCTGGGCTGGTCTCCGTGGCGATGGAGATCTTCGACGAACACATGCCGGGACCGAACCAGCTGGAGCGGTTGCGTGAGGACGTGACCGTGAATGCGGCCGACCTGCTCGCCATCCCGCCGGGCGATATCACCGAATCGGGGCTCAGGCACAACATCAACGTGGCGATCCGCTACATGGCTTCCTGGTTGGGCGGCAACGGCTGCGTGCCGATCTACAACCTGATGGAAGACGCCGCCACCGCGGAGATTTCCCGGGCGCAGATCTGGCAATGGATACGCCATCCCCGCGGCGAACTCGAGGACGGCCGGCGGATCACTGCCGATCTATACGAGCAGCTCCGGGACGAGGAGCTGGCCACGATTCGCAAGGACGTCGGCGATGAGGCATTCGCCGGCGGTCATTTCGAGGAGGCCGCGAGGCTGATCGATGGCATCACCGAAGAAGACGAATTCGTAGACTTCCTGACCCTGGTGGCCTACGAAGCGATCGATTGAGTTACTACTGTGATTTGGGGCACACACCCAGAGGACATAAGCCATGACTGATAATACCGCCGCATCCCTCAAGAAGACCTGGGCTGAAGATTCTCGCTGGCAGGGCATCGACCGCCCGTACACCCCGGAAGACGTGCTGCGTCTGCGGGGTAGCGTACAGATCGAATACACGCTGGCCCGGCTCGGCGCGGAGAAGCTCTGGCGTTATATGCAGGAGAAGCCGTTCGTGAATGCGCTCGGCGCTCTCACCGGCAACCAGGCGATGCAGCAGGTCAAGGCGGGACTGGACGCCATCTATCTGTCCGGCTGGCAGGTCGCCGGCGATGCCAATCTCTCCGGCGAGATGTACCCGGATCAGTCCCTGTACCCGGCCAACTCGGTCCCGTCAGTCGTGGCCCGGATCAACCGCTGCCTGCAGCGCGCCGACCAGATCACCCATGCCGAGGGCGATGACAGCATCGACTGGTTCAAGCCGATCGTCGCTGACGCCGAGGCGGGCTTCGGGGGCGTGTTGAACGCATTCGAGTTGATGAAACAGATGATCGAGGCCGGCGCCGCCGGCGTCCATTTCGAGGATCAGCTCTCCTCGGCCAAGAAGTGCGGGCACATGGGGGGCAAAGTGCTGGTGCCGACCCAGGAAGCGGTCAACAAGCTGGCCGCCGCGCGCCTGGCCGCCGACGTCTGCGGCGTGCCCACCATCCTGGTAGCCCGCACCGACGCGGAATCCGCCAATCTGCTGACTTCGGACGTGGACGAGCGGGACCATGAATTCATCATCCCGGGCGAGCGCACCTCCGAGGGCTTCTTCCAGGTCAACGCCAGTCTGGATCAGGCCATCGCCCGCGGCCTGGCCTATGCGCCCCTGGCCGATCTGATCTGGTGCGAGACCCAGGTCCCGGATCTGGACGATGCCAAGCGCTTCGCCGAAGCGATACAGAAGGAGTTCCCGGGCCAGATGCTGTCGTACAACTGCTCGCCCTCGTTCAACTGGCGCAAGAACCTGGACGACGCGACCATCGCCAAGTTCCAGCGCGAACTCGGCGCCATGGGGTACAAATTCCAGTTCATCACCCTGGCTGGTTTCCATGCGCTGAACTACAGCATGTTCACCCTGGCGAAGGGCTACAAGGAAAGC
>JASFJM010000010.1:0-21176 GCA_050122055.1 Gammaproteobacteria bacterium
ATGGACCTGCCGCCAAGCATAGCGCGTCCTTTTTGCGATGCAAAATTTTTATTTTGCATGCGACTCAACTCTCTGTTTTTATTTATTTAATGGAATTATGCGGACGCAGCAAGGGCCGACGCGGCGCAATAGCCGGGCCCGCGGGAGCAGGGCTCGTCCCGGGTTCGGGGCGGATCATCCGACCGACTCAAAGCATGGTCGGGGACAAACCTGCCTGCAGGGTTGCCCGGCCCGCGGTATCAGGCGCCGGGTCACCTCCCTGATCCCGAGGCGCCCGACCAGCCGCCAGGCCGGCTATGGTCCGCGCTTCTCGGACGGGATTCTGCGCGGCAAGTGGGGGACCCGCCGGCAGCCGACGGAGGCGACGAATCAATCGATGGTTCGATCGGGATCCTCACAGACGGGACCCAGCATCTGATCCAGTCGCCCGCCGGCGAACGGGGCCTCGTGCAGGGGCTTTCCCACCGCGTCGAGACCGCGCTCCAGGAACGCCCCGGCCAGGCTGGCGGCCGCCCGGGCTACGGCGGCCGGATCGTATCGAAGCTCGACGAGTCGCTCGAAGATCCGGTCCAGGTCGTTCGGATGAGCAAAGGACAGCAGCACTCCGAGAATTTCCGGATCGACCATCTCCAGCACGATCGGACGGAACAGCAGCTCGGGCGGCGGATGCTCCCCAGGACTGAGGCTCGACCATTGCAGGGCGATGCGATTGCGGTTGCGCTCGGCATTGGCATCGAGACGGGAGATGATCGTGGTGATGTCGTCGTCCGGCCCCAGGTCCAGGATCCGCCGGGTCACCAGCGTGTTGATGCCGGGGACCCCCTCGGGGATGCGCGCCGAGAGCTTATGCCTTGCGCGATCTCCTCTGAGCCAGCGCCACAGGGAGCCAGGTATCTGCGCCAGCAATGGAAGAATTGGTCCAAACATCGTCGCCTCCGCACTCGAGGCACACAGCGTACTGACCGTCCCGGCGCGTTTCTTGCTATAACAGGTCTCGGGCTTGGCCATTCCGGTCAGGTTTGGAAACGGAGGCGATGAAACAGGAACCGACTTCGCTGGCGAGCCTGTCGGCGCCCATCTGGGAGGCGCTGGAGGGTCACTACGGGGTCGATCCGGCAGCGGTTTTTGCCGCCGCCGGTATCGACAAGGCGTCGGCCTGGGAACGCACCGGGCGCATCCCGCTCAGCACCGTGAGCAAGCTCTGGGACGAGGCCATCCGGGCCACGGGCGATCCGCACATCGGTCATGTCGTTGGCAGATCGATCCGGCCGGGATCCGCCTATGCATTGGGCTACGCCTGGCTGGCCAGCGAAACCCTGGCCGAGGGTCTCGAGCGACAGGCCCGCTATTTCCGGGTGCTGACCACGTTTTTCTCCATGGATTACGAACCCGGGGAGAAAGAATCCCGCGTCGGTATCGCAGCGAATGAGCCCGGTCAGGCGCTGCTGACCACCTCGGCGGACGTGGCCCTGACCGTGACCCTGCGGTTCTGCCGGCTGGCCAGCCGTGACGATTTCGCGCCGCTGCGGGTGTGCTTCGAGCCGGAACTGGACGACGCGACGACCCTGGCCCGCTACCGGTCGTATTTCCGCTGCCCGGTGGAATTCGAGGCCGGGGAGAATGCCATGTATTTCGACACGGCTGCCCTCAACCGGCCGCTGCCGGCGGGCGACGACGCCCTGGCCGCAGAAAACGAGAAGATCCTCCAGCGCTACCTGCGCGAGATGGAGGCCGGGGACTTCAGCAATAAGGTCCGCCAGGCCCTGGCCCAGACCCTGCCGTCAGGCCGGGTGACCGAAGAGGACGTGGCCCAGCGGCTCAACCGCAGCGTCAGCTCGCTGCAGCGCTATCTGCGCGCCGAGGGGACCGGTTATCGGGAAATCCTCGAGCGGACCCGGGAACAGCTGGCGCGCGATTATCTGGCTTCGGGCGAGCATCCCATCGCCGAGATCGCGTATCTGCTCGGCTACGCCGACCAAAGCACCTTTACCCGCGCGTTCAAACGCTGGACCGGGATGTCGCCCGGCGCCTACGCCAGCCAGGAAAGCTGAGGGGTCGGGGATAGGCGCGCCGCCTGCCTGCAGACGCGCCGGCCCGATCATGCGGCCTGGCGAGCCACCGGTTCGGCGTCCTGGTCCGGACCCGCGACGAGATCGCCCATCAACTCCGCCATATCTTCCACCAGCGCGCCGAGCTGACGCACCGCCAGGGTATAGAGCGTTGGGAAGTCGAAGCCCTCGGCGAGGGCAGATTCACGCAGACGGGTGAGCTCCTCGCGCCGGTACATGTTCGGCTCGCGGCTCTTCAGCACCCGCAGGATGCTGGAGATCAGCACGTCCGGGCGATCCCCCTCGTCATGGCGCTCACCGGCCGGGGTCAGCAGAACGCCTGGAGCCGTGGCGTCGACGATCCAGCGGACCCGGTAACCCTGGGACAGATACTGCACCAGATAGCTTCGGTGGCTACGGGTCAGCGGTCGCACGCCGAGCGTGTTGGGGTCCCCATCGATCCAGCCACGGGCCATCCGCAACAGGACATTCTCGCTTATGCGTCGGATATCAGCATCCATAGTCATCGGTCTTTCCTCCAGACTCACGCCGGTGCCAGCGCACCTGTATTCGAGCTGTGGTCATGTTAGGGATCGATGCGAACCGGGGCTTGGCCGGGGCGGCCAATGTTTTTGCCAAAACGGTCAATCACCCCCAGGCGGTCAGGCAAAAAAAAGAGCCCCGCGGATGCGGGGCTCCGATGCCGGTTTCTTGCGACCGGTCTCTAGCGGCGCCGGCGGGCCACACCCGCGCCGATCAGGCCGAGGGCGAGCAGCCCCAGGGAGCCGGGCTCCGGGACGTCTGCATAACCCTCGATAATGTCGTTACCGCAGCTGGGCCCCCAGTGCAGGGCGATGCCGTTGGCCAGGGACAGGTCGCTGCCGGTCAGGTCGATCGCAAAAGTGAGGTGATCGCCATTGACCGTCCAGGTGCCGCCCGCCAGCTGGCTGCGGAAATTCGCCGCCTCGTCCGAGAGATCGACAGCGATCTCCTGGCCGTTGCGATAAATGGCACCGCTCATGAAGTCCTCGGCCAGCAGGGCGCTGTCGTCATTGGAGCCGGTCAGGGCGTAGAGGGTGCCATTGCCACCGTTGGCGTCCCAGCGATCATCCAGCGAGAAACCGTATTCCCACACCGTGCCGGTGACGTTGTCGTCATCCAGGTAAGGCGCTGTGCCATCAGGGTCCCAGGCGGACGCCAGGAACAGGTCACCGTAGCCGATGCCCATCCCATTGTAGGTGTAAGCGGAGAACAACCCGTCGTCGGCGCGCCCGGCGAATGCCGTGTAGATGTCCACCGTCAGGATACTGCCGACCTGGCTCAGCTCGGCGCGGTAGACATCGAACTGGCCGGTATTGCCGATGACGTCCCCGTAGCCGTGATCGTCGCCGCCATAATATCCGTCCTCGATCACGAGCGGATCGGCCTGGGCGGTCATGCTCAAGCTCAGCAGGGCGGTGATCAATGCGGTCGTTTTCAAATTCACTTTCATAAACTCTGGTTCCTGCAAAACGAAAATTTGCTGTCTGGTTTGGGAGAAGCATGATCCGTGCCAACATAATTTATTCAATACTTTCAAGGATATAAATAAATAATCAATACACAATGTAAACACTGCCGACAGCTTCGTGACGTGGGTCGATTCGGCGCGGGGAGAATTGTGACGGCCGTCACACTCTTGCCTGCCCCGACAGGACATATGCCCGCTTCGGGCAGGAATTCAGGTGAAAAGCTGTAAAGAATCGCGACAGTTTCCGCGTGCTTTTTGACATAAGTACGTCGCCGGGGACGGCGGACAGACGTAGAGGACGCCCGATTGATCCCTTATGTCACATGCGCGAAACTTCCGGTGACCTGGATACCCGCTATTCGGTTTGTTACAAGGGCCACACCAACAGGATCGTCGGCGTCGCCACCAGCACGATCAGGATCTCCAGCGGCAGACCCATGCGCCAGTAGTCGCCGAATCGGTAACCGCCCGGCCCCAGGATGAGGGTGTTGTTCTTGTGCCCGATCGGGGTGAGGAAGGCGCAGGACGCGGCCACGGCCACGCCCATCAGGAATGGGTCAGGATTCACCTGGAGCCGGTCGGCGATCTCCAGCGCGATGGGTGCGGCGATCACCGCCGTGGCGGTGTTATTCATGACGTCGGACAGGGTCATGGTGGTGGCGATCAGCAACACCAGAACCAGCACCGGCGAGACGTCTCCCGTCAGATGCAGGATCGATGCCGCGATCATCTCGGTCCCGCCGCTGATCTCCAGGGCGATCCCCAGCGGGATCATCGATCCCAGCAGGACGATCACCGGCCAGGCCACCGATTCGTAGACCTGACGCAGCGGGACGATATTGAGAAACACCATGGACACCACTGTCGCCGCCAGGGCGATGGGCAGGTCGATGACACCGAAACTCGCGAGACCGATGGCCGCGCTGAAGATACCGACCGCCAGGGGTGCCTGATGGCGCTGGGTCACCTGCAGGCCCCGTTCGGCCAAAGAAAGACAGCCGAGCCAGCCGGCGATATCCGTCAACCGCTCGCTGGGCCCGAGCAGCAGGAGCACATCGCCGGCCTGGATCTCCAGCCTGCGCACCCGTTCGCTGAAGCGCTTGCCCTGGCGGGAGACACCGACCAGCAGCACACCCTGGCGCCCCAGTAGTCGGAGCGACATGGCAGACCGGCCTTCGATGCGCGCCTCGGACGGGACCACGACCTCCAGCATCGCCAGGTCTTCCTCGCTGGCGTCGTCTTCTCCCGATTTTTTCGGCTGATAACTCAACTCCAGCGCGCCGACCACCTCATCGATGGCCGACGGGCTGGCCTGGAGGATGAGCGTATCTCCGGCCCGGATCTCCGCCCGGCGCGCCATCCCGGGCAGCCGCTTGCCCCGTCGGACCAGTCCGATGACGACCGCGTCGTGTTCCTCCACGTCCTCGTCCAGATCCCGGACCCGTCGTCCGATCGTCGTGGAGCCCTCCGGTACCTGCACCTCGGCCACATAGGACCCGAGTGCTGCCAGCTCGCGGCCGCTGTCCTTGCGGCTGGCAGCGTCCGGGATCAGACGCCACCCCACGGTTGCGATGAAGGCCAGACCCGCCAGGGTGCAGGCCAGCCCGACCGGCGCGAAATCGAACATGCGGTAGGACTCGCCCAGGGCCTGCTCCCGGAACGCCGCGATGACGATGTTGGGAGGTGTGCCGATCAGGGTGATCATGCCGCCGAGGATGGTGGCGAAAGAGAGCGCCATCAGCGTCAGCGACGGGCTGCGCTTCGCCCGGGCGGCGGCCTTGAGATCCACCGGCATCAGCAAGGTGAGGGCCGCAACGTTGTTCATCAATGCGGACAGCGCGGCGGAGAAGCCGGCCATGATGGCGATATGGGTGGAGAGCTTGCGGGAGCTGTCCACGATATGGCGCGCGACCATGTCGATGGCGCCGGAATTGGACAGACCGCGGCTGGCGATCAGCACCAGCGCGATGATGACGGTAGCCGGATGGCCGAAACCCGAGAAGGCCTGGGAGACCGGGACCACGCCTGTGAGCACCGCCACCACGAGGGCGGAGAACGCGACCAGGTCGTAGCGCCAACGTCCCCAGATCAGCAATACGAAGACGACGAAGAGCAACGCGAACAGCGTGATCAGTTTGATATCCAAGTGCCTTCCGCCCGCGCTCCGATCTCAGAACCGGTCCAGGGCATAGTCCTCCATGTCGATGGCGCCCGCCTGGCCGAACACCCGATCCGCGACCAGACGTCCGCAGCCGGCCGCCATGGTCCAGCCCAGGGGTCCCTGGCCGGTATTGAGGAACAATCCGGCGACCGGGCTCGGACCCAGGATCGGGACGCCGTCCGAGGAGACCGGCCGGAAACCGCACCAGGGCGTCACGGCGGACGGATCCAGCCGCTGCGCAAAGGCCGGGTAGATCTCCCGCAGCAGATCCAGCAGATTCTGCACCCGCCGCGGCATGAGACGGTCGTCGTACCCGGCGAACTCGGCAGTGCCGGCCACGCGTATGCGATCGCCGAGCGGCGTCACCGCGGTATGCAGATGGTCGTCCGACACCGGGATCTGCGGCCCATCGTCCCAATCTCCACGCGGCGCGGTGATGGAATAGCCCTTGACCGGACGCACCGGCACGCGCACGCCGACACCGCGCGCCAGCATGGGCGTATAGCTACCGGCCGCCAGCACCACGGCGTCCGCCTGGATCGTTTCGTCCGTCGCGCTGTCGGCAGGCCGTCCGCGGATCCCGCGTGCCGTCCCGTCTTCTGTGTCGATGCCGCGGACATCGAAACCGAACCGGAAGCTCACGCCCCGCTCTGTCGCGCGCTGTGCCAGACCGGTCGTGAACCGATGCGCGTCCCCGCTCTCGTCGCCGTGATAATGGATGCCGCCCACGATCTTCGCGGAGACCGGTGCCAGTGCCGGCTCGGTGTCGATAACGCCGTCGGTATCCAGCAGTCGGTAGGCGACGCCGTGCTCCGCCAGGCTGGCCGCCAGTGACGCGGCCCGGTCCAGCGAGGCCCGGTCCCGGCAGGCTCGCAGCGTGCCCCGGGCGGCACCGTCGTATTCGAGATCCAGCTCGTCGCGCAATCCTCGCAGCTCCGACAGCGAGTACAGGGCCAGACGGACATTCCTGGCCGTATTGCGCCGGAACGATGCGGGACGGGAATGGCGGAGAAAGCTTACGCCCCAGCCGGCCAGACCCGGCAGAGCGCTCGGGCGCAGCAGCATCGGCGCGTCCTCCCGGCCGATCCAGCGCAGGACGTGCCAGAACGTGCCCGGCGCATTCCACGGATCGGCCATGCTCGGCGTCAGCATCCCCGCGTTGGCGAAGCTGGTCTCCATCGCCGCCCCGGAGGCGCGATCCACGACCGTGACGTCGGCACCGCCGCGGCACAGATACCAGGCTGTCGTCGTGCCTGCCAGACCGGCGCCGATGACGATTACGTGCATCGGCTCAGGGACCGACGGCGGCTGGGAGGCGGATGATCACGTCTCCTATTATGCGTGATCGTCCGCCGGTCCGGGGGCGTTGTCTGCCGGACTCAGCGCAATATGCTCACCGCGGCCGGGACTCCGGCAGAGACATCCAGCGCCCGATCCAGACCCCGGCTCAGATCCGCGACCAGGTCTTCCGGATGCTCGATGCCGACGGACAGACGCAACAGGTTGTCACCGATACCGGCGCGCTGACGGGCCTCGGGCTCCATGGCGGAATGGGTCATGGTGGCGGGGTGCGCCACCAGGCTCTCGACGCCGCCCAGGGACTCCGCCAGGAAGAAATGCTCCAGCCCTTCCAGAAACGCCACCACCTCGGCCTCACCCCCCGCCAGCTCGAAGCTGATCATGGCACCGAAGCCTGCCTGCTGACGCGCGGCGATGGCGTGACCCGGGTGCTCTGCGAGACCGGGATAATAGACTTTCGACGCGGCCGGGTGCTCGCACAGCAGGTCCACGACCGCGCGGGCGTTTTCCTCGTGGGACCGCAGTCGCGCATGCAGCGTGCGCAAACCGCGCAGGGTCAGGAAGCTGTCGAAGGGCGCGCCCGTCAGGCCGAGACAGTTACCCCACCAGGCCACCTCCTCCTGCAGCGCCTCGCTGGCCGCGACCACGACGCCGCCGACCACGTCGCTGTGGCCGTTGAGATACTTGGTGGTGGAATGGACCACCAGGTCCGCGCCATGATCGATCGGCCGCTGCCAGCCCGGTG
This sequence comes from Gammaproteobacteria bacterium, assembly GCA_050122055.1. Classification (GTDB taxonomy): domain Bacteria; phylum Pseudomonadota; class Gammaproteobacteria; order Steroidobacterales; family XN24; genus CAMYOC01. The sequence continues at coordinate 7,764 of JASFJM010000010.1, forward strand.
ACAGGAAGGTATTGTCCGCCACCAGGATCGACTCGTGTTCCCGGCAGCGCCGCGCGATGTCGGCGATATCGGTGATCCGCAACAAGGGGTTGCTCGGCGTCTCGGTCAGCACCAGACGCGGGGCCTGGGCGAACGCCCGGTCCAGGGCCCGGGGATCGGTCTGGTCGACGAACTCGACCCGGAAGTGCCCGCGCCGCGACAAGGCAGTGAGCAGACGATGGGTACCCCCATAGCAATCATGGGGCGCGACCATCAGTTCGTCCTGGCCCAGCAGGTGGCAGATCAGGGTCAATGCGCCCATGCCGGAGCTGGTGACCGTGGCGCCGACGCCGCCCTCCAGGCTGGCCAGCGCGTCGGCCAGGGCGTCCCGGGTGGGATTGCCGGAGCGCGTGTAGTCGTAAGGCCCCTTGCGGTCGAATCCCTCGAATTCATAGGTCGAGGTCAGATACAGCGGCGGCACGACGGCGCCAAACTGCCCGTCCCCTCCCAGGCCCGAACGCACCGCGCGGGTGATTTGACGGATGGTGTCGCTCATGACTGATTGCCCTCCAGGGCCTCGTTGAACAGGGGGATCAGCGCCGCGTCCTCTTTCAGGAACGCGTCGTGACCAAACTCCGAATTGATCTCGACCAGGCGGCAGGGACCGCCCAGGCGCGCGGCAAGTCGCCGGATCTGCGTCACCGGCACGAGCTGGTCCTGGCGGACCGCGACCAGCGTCGTCGGTACCGTGACGTCGACCGGATTGGTGTGCTGCAGGTCGATGGACTCCGACAGGCACAGGAAGGACTCCGGCGAGACCCGGGCGGCAAAATCGGCGCCGCGGGCATCCAGATAATCCTCCACCGGAAAACGGAAACCATCGGCCGTGGCCGCGGGCATGCTGGAGAAGCGTCGGGCGAATTCGTCGGGCGACCGATAGGTGGTCATGGCCAGCCCGCGCGCCAGCGCCAGGCCCTCCCGGGCGTTGCCCTGCCGCAGCCCCAGGCGGACGATCCGCCGCTGGATGCTGCGCCAGGCCGTGGCCAGCGGATGGGCCTCCTCCGCGGCGCTGACCACGAGCAGACGCTCGAGACGCTGACCATGCTCCGCGGCCAGCGCCAGGGCGACCATCCCGCCATAGGAGGCGCCAACTGCAGCATGCAGACGCGCGATGCCCAGATGATCCAGCAGGCGGATCAGCAGCGAGACCTGGTCCCGGGTGCTGACGCTGGGAAACGGGCATCGCTGATGGGTACCCGGACGCGGTCCGGTGGTGCCGTCACTGCCGCCCAGATAATCGAAGCTCAAGACCCGGTAGCGTTCCGTATCGACGCCGAGACCGTCTCCGACCAGCGCCGGCCACCAGCCGGGTTCGGCGGCGCTCACGGTGCTGACGCGACGATGGGCGGAGATGCCGCCCAGCACCGCCACGACCGGCGCCCCGGCCGGACCGGTCATTCGCCAGGCGATGTCGACGGCGGGCAGCCGGCCGCCCAGGGACAGCTCCAGTCCCCCGGCCAGATGCAATACATCGTCCGTGAATTCGGTCAGCGGCTCGCGCGCGGCGGTGGCCGCGGCGGCTGCGCCATGGGCAGTGGTCATCGATCCGGTCCTCCAGCATGGCTCCCCTGGGGGAGCGTGATTTCCTCAGCGGGAAATTCTGCGGAGTGACCGGGGTCTGAAGGGTCGCGTCCTTCCGCCTGGTGCCCAGGGGCTACGCGACCTCTCATCTGTCGGTGACGGCGTCTTTCGACGGACCGCTCTCCGCAGGAATTGGCACCAGGTCGGAGGGGTTAGCTCCGATGGTTGCCCCGGCATCAAAGGGCCTGTCCCTCCGCCGGTCTCGATGAGTGTCTGTTAATGAAACACGGCTCCGGGCTCGGGTCAAGCACCGTGTTCGTGTTTCTCTATCCGCGTCTCGCGGTTCGTCGTCCTCGTCTCAATCCTGTCGTCTCGATCGTCTCGTCAATGTCGTCGCAGCTACTCACTGCCGTCCCGACGCCGTCACCCGCTCAGGCAATCGCGCGGATATCCGTCTCTCCCTTCAACAATGCGACCACGCCGGCCGCGGCCTGGGTGGTGGACACGGCGCGGGTGTGCCCCGCCGCCAGGTCCGGGGTCAGCAAACCCGCATCGATGGCGCCCGAGACCGCACGCTCGACCGCGCGGGCCTCCCGCTCCAGCCCGAGGGAATGACGCAACAACAGCGCCCCGCTCAGGATCGTGCCGAAGGGATTGGCGATGCCCTTGCCGGCGATGTCCGGCGCGGAACCGTGGATCGGTTCGTACAGACCCGGGCCGTCGGTGGACAGCGACGCCGACGGCAGCATGCCGAGGGATCCGGTGATGACCGAGGCCTCGTCGGTGAGGATGTCGCCGAACATGTTCTCGGTGACGACCACGTCGAACCGTCGCGGCTGCTGGATCAGATACATGGCCGCAGCGTCGACCAGCATGTGCTCCAGACTCACCGCCGGGAACTCCTCGGCGACGATGCGATCGGTGATCTCCCGCCACAGCCGCGAAGTCTCCAGCACGTTGGCCTTGTCCACCGAGACCAGCCGGCGCTTGCGGGTCAGCGCCAGCTCGCAGGCAAGGCGCACGACCCGCTCGATCTCGGCCACCGAGTAGCTGCAGACGTCGCTGGCGCCGTCGGGATCCCTGCGTTTGGCGCCGAAGTAGATACCGCCGGTCAGCTCCCGCACAAAACAGATATCGACCCCCTCCAGCAACTCGCCGCGCAGGGGCGAGGCCGCCGACAGGCGCCGGTCGGGCACGATCGGACGCAGGTTTGCGAACACGCCCAGCGTCTGGCGGAGTTGGAGCAGACCCTGCTCGGGCCGCACCGGGGCATTGGGATCGGACCATTTCGGTCCGCCGACCGCGCCCAGCAGCACCGCATCGGCGTCGCGGCAAAGGGCTTCGGTGGCCGGCGGCAAGGGCTTGCCGGTGGCGTCGATGGCGGCGCCGCCGATGGCTGCCTCGCGCAATTCGAAGGCATGGCCAAAGTGTTCGCCCACGGCTGCCAGGACGGCAGCGCCGGCCCGGCACACTTCTGGACCGATGCCGTCGCCGGGCAATACCGCGATCAGGGCCTTCATGCCCGTCCCGCCTCGAAACATTCGATCTCCGGCATCCTCGACAGCAGATAGCCCAGCGGATCGATGCCGTTCAACAGACAGTAACGGGCGAACGGCTCCACCTCGAACGTCGTATCCATGCTGCCTCCGGCCTCGAGGCGGGAGGTCTCCAGATCGATCGTGACCTCCGCGCCGGGATGACTCATCAACCACTCGTGCACATCCGCCGGCACCACCAGGGCCAGCAGCCCGTTACGCAGCGCGTTGCCGCGGAAGATGTCCGCGATCTCGGTGCTGATCACCGCGCGGAATCCGTAGTCCAGCAGGGCCCAGGGCGCATGCTCCCGGGACGAGCCACAGCCGAAGTTGCGACCGGCGACCAGCACTGCACAGCCGGCGGCGGCTGGCTGATTGAGGACGAAATCGGGACGCGGTCGCCCGTCCTGGTCGAAACGCCAGTCGTGGAACAGGCAGCGGCCCAGACCCTCCCGCTGGGTGGTCGTGAGGAAACGCGCGGGGATGATCTGGTCGGTGTCGATATTCTCGACCGGCAGCACCGCGGTGCGCGAGCGGATGATGTCCAGCCCGGCACTCATGCGATCCGCCGGGTCTGTTCCAGCATGGGACGGGGATCGGCGACGGCACCGGTGACCGCCGAAGCCGCAGCCGTCAGCGGGCTGGCCAGCAGGGTACGCGCGCCCGGACCCTGTCGGCCCTCGAAATTGCGGTTGCTGGTGCTGACCACATATTGCCCGGGCGCGGCCCGGTCGCCGTTCATGGCGATACAAAGAGAACAGCCGGATTCGTGCCATTCGGCACCCGCCGCGGCGAACACCTGATCGAGGCCCTCGGCTTCGGCCGCGGCCTTGACCTGTTGTGAGCCCGGCACGATCACGGCCCGCACACCCGGCGCCACGGCGCGGCCGCGCAGCACCGCAGCCGCCTGGCGCAGATCGCTGAGCCGGGCATTGGTGCAGCTGCCGATAAACACCATGTCCACTGGCTGACCATGGATCGCCTGGCCGGGTTCCATCCCCATGTAGGCCAGCGCTTCGCGCTGCTTGGCAGTGACCGCGGCAGGTAGCCGATGGTCGATGGAGGTGACCATGCCCGGGTCGGTGCCCCAGGTGATCTGCGGTGCCAATGCGCCGGCATCCAGTTCGAGCTCCCGGTCGAACACGGCGTCGTCGTCGGTGCACAGCGTCCGCCAGTCGCGCACCGCACGATCCCAGGCGCCGCCCACCGGAGCCATGGGCCGCCCGGCCAGATATTCGAAAGTGGTATCGTCCGGCGCCACCATACCGGCCCGGGCGCCGGCTTCGATGGACATGTTGCACAGGGTCATGCGCTCGTCCATGGACAGGGCGCGGATGGCGGGCCCCCGGTATTCGATCACGTGGCCGGTGCCGCCATCGACACCCAGACGCGCGATGATCGCCAGCACCAGGTCCTTGGCGGTCACGCCCGGGCCGAGCCGCCCGGACACGTTTACCGCCAGCGCTCGCGGCCGACGCTGGAGCAGGCATTGGGTGGCGAGCACATGACCCACCTCGGTGGTGCCGATGCCGAATGCCAGCGCGCCGAAGGCGCCATGGGTCGTAGTATGGCTGTCACCGCAGACGATGGTCATGCCGGGACGGCTGGCGCCCTGCTCCGGCCCGATCACGTGGACGATCCCGCGCCGCTCGCTGCCGATACCGAACAGAGGGATGTCGAAGTGGCCGCAATTCTCGGCCAGCGCATCCACCTGCTGGCGGGCCTGACCATCGATCACCGGCCGTCCGGTACGCCAGGCCGCCGCCGCGGTCGGGATGGAATGGTCGACCGTGGCCAGGGTGCGGTCGGGCCGGCGTACGGAGAGCCCTCGCTGACGGAGCACGGTGAAGGCCTGGGGGGAGGTCACTTCATGGACCAGATGCAGATCCACGTACAGCACTGCCGGCGTCTCCGCCGTCTCCGGCACCACCACATGCCGTTGCCAGATCTTGTCCAGCAACGTCGTGGGACGTTCGCCGCATCTATCGCTCATGACACCGCACTCATACCGCCAGCGAGGGCCGCATCCTGTTTTCGACCGGCTCCAGCCAGCCCCGGGTATCCGGGGTACGGCCGGAGAACAGACCGAAGAATTGTTCCTGCAAGCGTTCGGTCATCGGGCCCCGGCTGCCGCTGCCGATCTCGATCCGGTCGATGGATCGCACCGGCGTGATCTCGGCCGCGGTCCCGGTAAAGAACACTTCGTCGGCGAAATACAGCATCTCCCGGGGAATCGGCTGTTCGGCCACTTCGTAACCCAGATCCGAGGCCAGCTCCATGACCGTGTCGCGGGTGATGCCGGCCAGGATCGAGCAGGCGGTAGGCGGCGTCAGCAGGCGCCCGTCCTTGACCAGGAACAGGTTCTCCCCGGCGCCCTCGCCCACCATGCCGTCAGTGGTCAGGCCGATGCCCTCGGCGAATCCAAGCCGCTTGGCCTCCATGCTGATCAGCTGGCTGGACAGATAGCCGCCGCCGGCCTTGGCTCCCGACGGGATGGTGTTGGGCGCCACCCGCTGCCAGGAGGACACACACACGTCGACACCGTTCTTCAGGCCCTCGGCCCCCAGATAGGCGCCCCATTCGATCGCCGCCACCGCCACCTCGACGGGCGAATCGTCCGGTGCGGTCAGCCCCAGCCCGGCCATGCCGCGGAATGCGATCGGCCGCAGGTAGGCGCCCTCGTGGAGACCGTTCTCGGTCACGACCTGATGGCAGGCGGTCTCCAGCTCTTGCTGGTTGAAGGGGATCTCCATCCGGTACAGCTTGGCCGAGTTGTACATGCGGGTCAGGTGATCGCCCAGGCGGAACGCCATGGGGCCGTCGGGTGTGCCGTATACCCGTGCGCCCTCGAATACCGACGACCCGTAATGCAGGGCGTGGGAAAGCACGTGCACGGTGGCCTGCTCCCAGGGCACCAGCTTGCCGTTATGCCAGATCATCTGACTTCCCTTGGTACTCATTGACGCTCCTTAAGATTTCAAGTTCGGCCTTCGGCCCGTTTTCAGTTCGATCCGGCGGCCACCGCGGCGGCCGGCCCCGGGGGCGCCGCCGCCGGACGCCGGGCGCAGATTCGATTCACCGCCTGCAGGAAGGCCTCGGCACTGGCTTCGATGATGTCGGTATCGATGCCCTTGCCCTGGTAGCTGCGGCCCTCATGCTCCACCGTCACCACCGCCTCGCCCTGGGCGTCCTCGCCGGTGGTGATATTGCGGATATCGAAGGAACGCAGCTCCACCTCGGTGCCGGTGGCCCGCTCGATGGCGAGGAATGCCGCCTCGACCGGACCGTCCCCGGCCGCCGCCTCGCGGCGCACGTCGCCGTCCCGGTGGACGATCTTGACCGCGGCCGCGGCCAGCGAGCCGCTGCCGGCGGTGATATGCATCTCCAGCAACCGCCAGGGCCCGCCCTGGCTGGCGTCGGAACTGAGCACCAGCGCCTCGATATCGGCGTCGAACACGTCCTTCTTGCGATCCGCCAGCTGTTTGAACGCCATGAAGGCGCGATCCAGATCCTCCTCGCCCAGATCCAGCCCCAGCTGTTCCAGCCGCTGCCTGAAGGCATGGCGGCCGCTGTGTTTGCCGAGCACCAGCTGGCTGGCGTCGAGGCCGACATCGGCCGGCTGCATAATCTCGTAGGTGGACCGGTGACGCAGCATGCCGTGCTGGTGGATGCCGGCTTCGTGGGCGAAGGCGTTTTCGCCGACGATCGCCTTGTTGCGCGGCACGTGGACACCGGTCGCGGCGGCTACCATGCGGCTGGTGGGCACCAGTCGCTGGCTGCGCACGCCGCACTGCACCGGCAGCTGGTCGGCGCGGGTGTGCACCGCCATCACCACTTCCTCCAGCGCGCAGTTGCCCGCGCGCTCGCCGATGCCGTTGACCGTGCATTCCACCTGGCGGGCGCCGGCCTGGACCGCCGCCAGGCTGTTGGCCACCGCCATCCCCAGATCGTCGTGGCAATGGACGCTGAGGATGGCCTGATCGATGTTCGGCACATGCTCACGCAGATATGCCAGCAGTCCCGCGAATTCAGCCGGGATGGCGTAGCCGACCGTGTCGGGGATGTTCACAGTGGTGGCGCCGGCTTCGATCACGGCGGTCAGCACTTCCGCCAGGAAATCCGGCTCCGTGCGCGAGGCGTCCTCGGCGGAGAACTCCACGTCGGCGCACAGCGAACGCGCCGCTCGCACGCCCTGGATCGCCCGCCGCAATACTTCCTCACGACCCATCTCCAGCTTGAACTTGCGATGGATCGGGCTGGTGGCGATAAAAGTGTGGATACGCGGATGACCGGCTCCCGACAGTGCCTCCCAGGCGCGCTCGATATCTCCTTCCCCGCAACGGGCCAGCCCGCAGATAGCCGGTCCCTCGACCTCACCGGCGATAGTCCGCACGGCTTCGAAATCGCCCTGGGACGCGGCCGGGAAACCGGCTTCGATCACGTCCACGCCCAGCTCGGCCAGGGCCCGGGCGATACGCAGCTTCTCCCGGCCGTTCATGCTGCAGCCGGGCGCCTGCTCGCCGTCGCGCAGGGTGGTATCGAAGATCACCAGGCGCTCACGGCCATCCTGGCCGCTCGGGATCGGACTGTCCTTGTCAGTAGCCATATGACAGATCTTCGATGGGATACATGGGCATGGCCTGGGGCACGTGCATCGGCGGCCGTCCGCTGAGCGCATGCAGCAGGGTCTCGGTGTCGATGTTGCCGCCGGTAAGCACCACCCCGACCCGCTTGCCCCGCAGCTCGCTGCGCATCTTCATGGCTCCCGCCAGGGCCGCGGCCGCGCCGCCCTCGGCCATCTGATGGATGGTGGCGGCGTAACAGCGGATGGCGTCCTGGATCTCGTCCTCCGAGACCAGCAGCATGCCGGCCAGCAGCTCACGCATGACGTTGAGCGTGAAATCCACCGGCACGCGCACCGCGAGACCATCGGCGATGGTATCGGTGACCGCGAACGGGCGCTCTTCGCCGGTCTGCCAGGCGTGGTGCATGGCCGGAGCGTTCTCTGCCTGTACCCCATAGACCCGCGTCGCCGGGCTCAGGGCCCGGAACACCAGTCCGATACCGGTGGCGATGCTGCCGCCGCCCACCGGGACAAATACCGCGTCCAGCGGCTCGCCGGCCTGCTCGATCATCTCCAGCGCGGTGGTGGCGACGCCGGCGATCAGATCCGGTTCCCGGGCCGGGTGGACCAGGCGCGCGCCGGTCTGGGTGGCGAAGGCCTCGGCGATCTCCCAGGCTTCGTCGAAATCGTGGCCCTGCTCGATCACGTCGGCGCCCAGGGCGGACATGGCCGCGTTCTTGTGGGGGTTGTTGCCCCGGGGGACGAAGATGGTACAGCGCGCGTTATGGAGCTGGGCGGCGCGGGCGATGGATTGACCGTGGTTGCCGCGGGTCGCGGTCACCAGGCCGCGCCGGCGATCCGCTGCCGACATGTTGGCCAGCAGGAACAGACCGCCGCGGATCTTGAACGAGCCGATGCTGTGAGTGTTCTCCAGCTTGACGAAGGTCTCGCAGCCCATGCGCTCCCGCAGCAACGGGTGGGCGACCATGGGCGTGTCGGGCAGCGAGGCCCGGATCAGGGTATGGGCCCGGTATATGTCATCGAGATCTACCGGGAAGTCTTCGAGCGATACGCCTTCGCGTACCGGTACTAAAGGATTCTGGTCTAGCATGCCATGCTCTCTTCCAGCCGTCTGGCCGGTTCATTCTGATGCTGAAGTGAGACGGAACAGACGTCGAACAACTTCTCGATCTGCCGTGCGAGTACGTCGACGCTGCGGTCCGCGGACCGCAGCCCGATAATGAGCTCCAGCTGCTGGGCCGGCTCATCCTCGGTGGCGTTGATAGAGGTCACCGCGAAGCCGCGACGCTCGATCAGACCGAGTGCGCGAATCATCGCGCCCTCGACACGACGGATCGTCAGTTTCATGGTGTGGTTCATGCGCTCTGCTCCTCAAGCATGACGTCGTTGGTCTGACCCGGCGGCACCAGCGGCCAGACATTACTCATGGGATCGATGCAGACATGGGCCAGCATCGGTCCCTCGCTGTTGAGCAGACGCTCGATGGCACCAGCCACCTGCGTCCGCTTCTCCACCCGGAAGCCCGGGATTCCGAAGGACTTCGCCACCGCGACGAAGTCCGGGTTGTCAGACAAGTCCACTTCGCTATAGCGCTCGCCGTGGAACAGCTGCTGCCATTGGCGCACCAGCCCCAGCGAGGCGTTGTCCACCAGCAGGATCTTGATCGGCAGCTGGTAGCGGTTGATGGTCGCCAGCTCCTGGATATTCATCATGATCGAGCCGTCACCGCTGACCGTCAGCACCCGCGCCCGGGGATCGGCGAATTGCGCGCCGATGGCGGCGGGTATGCCGTAGCCCATGGTGCCGAGACCGGCACTGGTCAGATGCTGCTCGGGCCGGTTGAAATGGCAGTGTTGTGCCACCCACATCTGGTGCTGGCCCACGTCGCAGCTGATCACCAGCTCCGGATCGGCTTCCGAGACCTGGCGCAACATGTCCGGGACATAGATGCCATCGCCGGGTGCGTCGTAACGCCATTGCCGGTCCTGTTTGCGTTCCGTACACCAGCGCTGCCAGGGCTCCAGGGACAAGCCGGTGGGCAGAGCCGCCAGAGACTTTCTCAGATCACCCAGCAGCGCCGCGTCGGCATGACGCAACTTGGAGACCTCGGCCGGATCGGCGTCCAGGTGTACCACCTTGGCGCGCGGCGCGAACCCGTCCAGCTTGCCGGTCGCGCGATCGTCGAAGCGGGCGCCGACGCAGATCAACAGGTCCGCCGCCTGCACCGCTTCGTTGGCGGCCTGGTTGCCATGCATACCCAGCATGCCGATAAAGGCGGGATCCCGGGTGGGGACCGCACCCAGGCCCTTGAGCGTCGCCACCACCGGGATGCCGCTGTCTTTGGCGTACTGGCGGAATGCGTCGACCGCACGACCGATACCGACGCCCCCGCCCACATACAGCACCGGCTGGCGGGCATCCCGGATCAGCCGGCACGCGGTCTCGACTTCGTCCGGATCGGGACCGCCGAGTTCGTTCGATTTCATCTCGAACAGCGGCGGCTGGCTGGTGGAGGCGTTGGTGATGTCCTTGGGCAGGTCGATCAACACCGGACCCGGGCGGCCTTCGGCGGCGATGTGGAAAGCCTCGCCCACCAGGCGCGGGATGTCCTCGACGCGGCGGATCAGGAAGCTGTGTTTCACGATCGGCATGGTCATGCCGAAGATGTCCACTTCCTGGAAGGCATCGGTGCCCATCAGCGTGGTCGGCACCTGGCCGGTGATGGCCACCAGCGGAACCGAGTCCAGGAAGGCGTTGGCGATGCCGGTGATCAGGTTGGTGGCACCGGGCCCGGAGGTGGCCATGCACACACCGACCCGGCCACTGGTCCGGGCATAGCCGTCGGCGGCCAGCACCGCGCCCTGCTCGTGACGTACCAGGATATGATCGAGGCTGGAATCGACCAGGGCATCGTAGACCGGCATGATCGCCCCGCCCGGATAACCGAACACGGTCTCCACGCCCTCCTGTTCGAGGGCCCTTATCAGCAATTCCGCCCCTGTCATCATCAGGCTGCAGCCTGTTTCCTGGCCTTCAGCCAGGACATCCGTGCGCGCAACTCACGGCCGACTTCCTCGACCGGGTGTTTGAGATCCTTCTCCATCAGCGCGTTGTAGTTCGGCAGTCCGGCTTCGTATTCCTCGGCCCACTGGCGGGCGAAGGTGCCGTCCTGGATTTCCTTGAGCACCTGCCGCATCTGCTCCCGGGTGTGCTCGTCCACCACCCGCGGCCCGCGGGTCAGATCGCCGTATTTGGCGGTCTCGCTGACGAACTCGTGCATCTTGGCCAGGCCCCCCTCGTGGAGCAGGTCTACGATCAGCTTGAGTTCGTGCATACACTCGAAATAAGCCACCTCGGGCTGGTAGCCCGCTTCCGTGAGGGTCTCGAAACCCTGCAGCACCAGTTCGGTGACGCCGCCGCAGAGCACCGCCTGCTCGCCGAACAGATCGGTCTCGGTTTCCTCGGCGAAGGTGGTCTCCAGCACACCGCCGCGAGTACCGCCGATGCCGTCGGCATAAACCAGCGCCTGCTGCTTGGCCTTGCCGGTGGCGTCCTGGGCCACCGCTACCAGACAGGGGACGCCGCGGCCTTCCTCGTATTGGCGCCGCACCAGATCACCGGGGCCCTTGGGCGCCACCAGGATGACGTCGATGTTCTCGGCCGGCTTGATGCGCTCGTAGTGGATATTGAATCCATGGGCGAAGAGCACGGCGCAGCCGGGCTTGAGATTCGGCTCCACGGCGGCGTACGCCTCGGGCTGTGCCATGTCCGGCGTCAGCAGGGCGACGATGTCCGCGCCCTTGGCAGCCTCGGCCGGCTCCGCGACCTTGATCCGGTCTGCCTCGGCCTTGCGCCAGCTTGCGCCGCCGGGCCTCAGCCCCACGGTGACGTCGAAGCCGCTGTCGCGCAGATTCAGGGCGTGGGCCCGGCCCTGGCTGCCGTAGCCGATGACGGCTACCCGGGTGCCGCGCGTCCCTGCCCTGTCAACGTCGTTTTCCGCATGGATTTTCATCGTCAGTCCTCGTTTGCGTCTGTCTTGCCGGTTTCTTCTGGTCAAAAAAAACCCCGCAGCCTTTTCAGGGTGCGGGGTCTTGTGATGTTCTGGTCGCTATTTAGCTGTTTACACAATAACCCCGCTATTCCCTACTACGAGAATGAGCATAATGAGGCTAATAAGGAGGGCAGCGAGCCGGGTCCGGTCGGCGAGCGGATCGGAAACAGGCATGGCCGCGGCGCGCGGTGCGCGGCGCTGGCTTTCGGCTCTGTTTCTGGTGTCGTTGATCATCGGTCGCGTTTCGGTTAACGATTGGCTTGGGCGGAGTTTAACCATGATGCGCTGCGGGATGTCAACAAAAAAATCTCAATACTTCCAAACAGGTCCGAAATGACCCTCATGCACACATTTATCTATACAGGCCACGAAACCCGATGAAAAAAACCGACCCCAGAGAATACTCGAAGCGCATTGTGGACGGCGTCACCCGCGCCCCCAGCCGCGCGATGCTCCGTGCCGTGGGCTTCAAGGACGCGGATTTCCTCAAGTTTCAGGTGGGGATCGCGTCCACCTGGAGCCAGGTGACGCCGTGTAATGTGCATATTAACAAGCTGGCCGAGGCGGCAGCTGCGGGGGTGGATGGCGCCGGCGGGAAGAGCGTGACGTTCAATACCATCACCGTCTCCGACGGCATCTCCATGGGCACGCCCGCCATGCGCTATTCCCTGGTCTCGCGCGAGGTTATCGCCGATTCGATAGAGACCGTGATGGCCGGCGAGGGTTTCGACGGGCTGGTGGCCATCGGCGGCTGCGACAAGAACATGCCGGGCTGCGTCCTGGCCATGTGCCGGCTGGACCGGCCGTCGGTGTTCGTTTATGGCGGCACTATCCGGCCCGGCGCCGGGCGCCGGGACATCGTCTCGGTGTTCGAAGCGGTCGGCGGCCACGCGGCCGGGACCGTCAGCGACGAGCAGCTGCTGGAGGTGGAACGCACCGCCATCCCCGGTCCCGGTTCCTGCGGCGGTATGTATACGGCCAACACCATGGCCTCCGCCATCGAGGCCCTCGGCCTGAGCCTGCCCAACAGCTCGGCTCAGGAAGCGGTCAGCGAGGCCAAGCTCGAGGACTGCCGCCGGGCCGGCGCCGCGCTCTGCCGGCTGGTCGAGAAAGGCATCCGACCCTCGGACATCCTGACCCGGGAGGCGTTCGAAAATGCCATCACCGTGGTCATCGCCCTGGGCGGCTCGACCAACGCGGTGCTGCATCTGCTGGCCATGGCCGACGCTGCGGGTGTCCCGCTTGAGCTGGAGGATTTCGCCCGCATCGGCGCCCGGGTGCCGGTGCTGGCAGATCTCAAACCCAGCGGCCGCTATCTGATGTCGGAGCTGATCGAGATCGGCGGCATCCGCCCGCTCATGAAGACGCTGCTGGAAGCCGGTCTGCTGCACGGCGACTGCCTGACCGTCAGCGGCAATACCCTGGCCGAAGATCTGGCCGCCGTGGCGCCCTATCCGGAAGGCCAGGATGTGGTCCGCCCCCTGGACAAGCCGCTGAAGAAGGACAGCCATCTGGTGGTGCTCTACGGCAATCTGGCGCCGGCGGGCGCGGTGGCCAAGATCAGCGGCAAAGAGGGCGAGCGATTCCGCGGCCGGGCCCGGGTGTTCAGCTCCGAACAAGAGGCGTTGCAGGCCATCCTCGACGGCGACATCGTCGCCGGCGATGTCATCGTGATCCGCTAT